>JADGQW010000054.1 GCA_017881505.1 Gemmatimonadales bacterium | reverse complement strand
GCGAGCGGCGCCTCCTCGCCCTGCGCGACCCGGAAGGCCCCCTTCCCCTTCCCGAGCGCGAGCAGCCGGGCCGCCCCCTCCAGCGCCTCGCACGACGCGCCGGGCGACACGAGGCCCACCCATGGCGCCTTGGCCGAGCGCAGGAGGTCGGCCACCCGCTCGAGCGCGTCCTCCCACGTGGCGGGCACCAGCCGTCCGCTCTCCTGGAGCAGCGGCGTCTCGAGGCGGTCCGAACGGTTCAGCCAGTGGTAGGTGAGCCGGCCGTGGTCGCAGATGAAGTGCCGGTTCACCTCGGGGTTCGGCCGGGGCCGCACCCGCACCACCGTGTTGTCCCGCGTCTCCAGCGTCACGCTGCACCCCTGCGTGCAGCCGGTGCACACGGACGCGGTCTTGTCGAGGTCCCAGGCCCGCGCCTTGTGCAGGAAGTCCTTGGAGATCAGGGAGCCGACCGGGCAGAGGTCCACGACGTTCCCCGACCACGGGTGCTCGAGGCGGTGGCCGGCATCGATGCCGATGTACGCGCGGTCGCCGCGCTCCGAGACGTTGAGCAGCGGCTCCTCCGCGACGTGCTCCATGAAGCGCACGCACCGGGTGCAGAGGATGCACCGGTTCGGCACGTACAGGACGTCGGGGCCGAAGTCCTCCACGGGATTGTAGCGCTTCGCGAAGGAGGCGTACCGCGTCCCGCTCCGCCCTTCCTGGAAGGTGTAGTCCTGCAACTCGCACTCGCCCGACTGGTCGCAGACTGGACAGTCCAGGGGGTGGTTGATGAGGAGGAACTCGAGGACGCCCTGCCGCGCCGCCTTGGCCTGCGGGCCGGAGACGCTCACCGCCATCCCGGGCGCGACCGGCGTCGCGCACGCGGCCGCGAGCTTGGGCGAGCCGGCGACCTCGACGAGGCACATCCGGCACACGCCCGCCACGGGGAGGGACGGGTGATAGCAGTAATGCGGGACCAGGACCCCGGCCAGCTTGGCGGCCTCGAGCACCATCGTGCCCGGGGGGACCTGCACCTCGCGGCCGTCGATCGTGAGCGTGACCAGCTCGCTCATACCGCCACCGCCCGGCCGCTGCGGATGTACGCCTCGAAGTCGGGGCGGAACTTCCGGATGGCGCTCACCACCGCCGCCGCGCAGGAGTCGGAGAGGACGCAGATCGTCTTCCCCGTCATCTGCTCGCCGAGGTCGAAGAGGAGGTCGAGGTCCTCCATCCGGCCCTCGCCCCGCAGCATCCGCTGCAGGATCTTCGTCGTCCACGCCGTGCCCTCGCGGCACTGCGTGCACTGGGCGCACGATTCGTGGGCGTAGAACTGGGCGAGGCGCATCACCTGGTAGACGATGTCGGTCGCGTCATCGTAGACGATCATGCCGCCCGAGCCGAGCTGCGTCCCCGCCGCGACGCACCCCTCGTAGTCGAGGAGCGCCCCGTCGGCCTCCTCCGCGGTGATGAACGGCACGGAAGATCCCCCCGGCTGGACCGCCTTGAGCTTCCGACCCCCCTTGATCCCGCCTGCGAGATCGTAGAGCAGGTCCTTCATCGGGAAGCCCATCGTGACCTCGTAGTTGCCGGGCTTCGCGATGGCGCCGCAGACCGAGAAGAGCTTCGTGCCGCTACTCTTGGGATTCGAGAGGGAGAGACCCTTGTACCACGCCGCGCCCTTCTCGAGGATGTGCGGGATGGCGCAGAGGGTCTCGACGTTGTTGATCGTCGTGGGGCACCCCCACAGCCCGGCGGCCGCCGGGAAGGGGGGCTTGATGCGCGGATTGCCGCGCTTCCCCTCGATCGAGTTCATCAGCGCCGTCTCTTCACCGCAGATGTAGGCGCCGGCGCCGCGGTGGATCGTCATGTCGATGCGGACGCCGCGCCCCAGGACGTTCGCGCCGAGGAGGCCCTTGGCGTACGCCTCGTCCAGGGCCGCCTGCAGCACCCGGATCGGCTCCGTGAACTCCCCGCGCACGTAGATGTAGACCTGCTCCGCCTGGATGGCGTAGGCGCAGATCGCGCTCCCCTCGATGAGGGCGTGGGGCGTCCAGCGCAGCAGCTCCCGGTCCTTGAAGGTGCCGGGCTCGCCTTCGTCGGCGTTCACGCACAGGTAGTGGGGCTTCGTCTTCTGCTTCGGCATGAAGCTCCACTTCACGCCCGCCGGGAACCCCGCCCCGCCGCGGCCGCGCACCCCCGACGCCTTCACCTCCTCGATCACCTGCTCGCGGCTCATCCCTAGCGCCTTCTCCAGCGCCTGGTAGCCGCCGCGCGTCATCCAGCCGGCGAGGCCGCGCGCCTCCGCGTCGCCGAAGTGCCGGCTGAGGAGGACGGTCTCGCGGGGATGGCTCGGATGCGGATAGCCCATGGCGCTACCGGTAGCGGGCGACGAGCGCCGGCACCGACTCCGCCGTCACGCTCTCGATGAGGTCGTCGTCGACCAGGACCGGCGTGGCGAAGCCGCAGGCGCCGAGGCACTCCGCCTCCACGACCGTCCACAGTCCATCGGGGCTGGTCTCGCCCATCCGCTTGCACCCCGTCGCCTTGAGGAGCGCCGCCACGACCCCCTCGGCGCCGCACAGGTTGCAGGGCGAGGTGGTGCAGACCTGGGCGAAGTGCTTCCCGACCGGGTGCTGGTGGTACATCGTGTAGAAGGTCACGACCCCCTTCACGTACGCCACCGTCAGGCCGAGCACCTCCGCCACCTCGGCCATCGCGCCGGGGGAGACCCACCCCTGCCGCTCCTGCACGATCCACAGCGCCGGCAGGAGGGCGGCCTGCGCCGTGGGATACTTCTTGAGGACCGCGTCGAGCTCTCGCCGCGCCGCGCCCTCGAACACCGGCGCCGCCGCCGAGGGCTCGTGCGCCCCGGTCCCCGTGCCCGCCTGGCTCACCGGTCGATCTCCCCCATCACGATGTCCACGCTCGCGTTGATGGCGATCAGGTCCGACAGGAGGTGTCCCTGCGCCATGAACGGCAGCGCCTGGAGGTTGATGAAGGACGGGGGCCGGATGCGCCACCGCACCGGCTTCGCCGTCCCGTCCGACACGAAGTAGTTGCCGAGCTCCCCCTTCGGGCTCTCGACGGCCATGTACGCCTCGCCGACCGGGGCGCTGACCCCCTCCATCACCTGCTTGAAGTGGTAGATCATCGCCTCCATGTCGCTCATCGCCCGGTGCTTCGGCGGCAGGATCACCCGCGGATCCTCGGCGTTGACCGGGCCCTCCGGCAGCCGGTCGAGGGCCTGGTGGAGGATCTTCACCGACTGGCGCATCTCCTCCATCCGCACCAGGTACCGGTCGTAGACGTCGCCGTGCTCGCCGATCGGCACCTCGAAGTCGTACGTCTCGTAGCCGAGGTACGGCCGGTCCTTGCGCACGTCGTAGGCGACGCCGCTCGCCCGCAGCATCGGCCCCGACAGGGAGCGGTTCACCGCCTCCTCCGCGGAGACCACGCCGATGTCCTGCGTGCGGCCCAGCCAGATGCCGTTCCGGGCCAGCATCGTGTCCACTTCGTCGAGCGTCTTGGGGAGCCCCTGGAGCCACGTGCGGAGTCGCGCGGTCCACCCCTCCGGCACGTCGGCCATCATCCCGCCGACGCGCGTGAGGCTCGTCGTCAGGCGGGCGCCGCACCACTCCTCGAGGAGGTCGTAGATCCCCTCGCGCGGCTGCCACGCCCACAGGAAGACCGTGAACGCCCCAAGGTCGATCGCCGTCGTCCCCGCCCACACCAGGTGGGACATGATCCGGCTCATCTCGCAGGCGATCACCCGCAGCACCGTGCACCGCGGCGTGATCGTGATGCCCATCAGCTTCTCGGCCGCCAGGGCGAGGGCGACGTTGTTCGAGGGGGCCGCGAGGTAGTCGGTCCGGTCGGTGAGGGGGATGATCTGGTTGTAGTGCCGGTACTCCCCCAGCTTCTCGAAGCCCGAGTGCAGGTAGCCGATGTGCGGGATCACCCGCGACACCACTTCGCCGTCGAGCTCCACCACGAGCCGGAGCACGCCGTGGGTGGCCGGATGCTGCGGGCCGATATTGATGAGCATCAATTCGGAGCGAAGATCCGGCGCCGCGGCGCGCCGGCCCTCCGCGACCCCCAGCGGGACGCGGATCGGCCGCCCCTCGGCGTCCACGCCCGGCGTCGCGAGCTCGAGCTCCAGCGTGCGCTTCTCGCCCATCAGGCCCCCCCCGGGCCGCCGGCGCGCTCGAGCTTCTGGCGCGCGTCGTTGGAGAGCTGCTGGAACGCTTCCGCGACGGCCAGCTCCTCGACCGAATGGTGCGCTTCGGGGGTCTTCGTCAGGGCCTGCCGCACCTGCTCCGCGCGGCTGAACCGCCCGCGGAGGGGGAAGTCCTTCCGGAGGGGGTGCCCCTCCGCGTACCCGTCCCACATCAGGATGCGCCGCAGGTCGGGGTGGCCACGGAAGGCGATGCCGAACATGTCGTAGACCTCGCGCTCGAGCCAGTCGGCCCCGCGCCAGAGGTCCACGACCGAATCCACGGCGAGCGGCTCCTGCTTCGGCAGCTCTACCTTCAACCGGAGGAAGACCCGCCGCGGGAGGGACCAGAGCTGGTAGACGACCTCGAGGGGGCGCTCGCGGTCGCGGTATTCGACCGCCGTCACGTCCACGAGGTAGTCGTAGGCCTCCCCCGGCGTCTCCTTCAGCCAGCGGAGGATCTCGTGCGCGCGTTCCCGCGCGACGACCACGATCGTGTCGCCGCAGGAGACGCTCGCGCCCACGATGGCCCCGCCGAAGCGGGCCTGGAGCGCGGCGGCGGAGGGATTCGGCGAGGCGCCGTTCACAGGTTCAGGCCGACCGGGTCTGGTGGACGGAATTGCCGAACGGCTCGGACAGCTCGTCCACCGCCGCCGGCCGGAGGAACATGCCCCGCTCGTCGGGGAGCTGCTCGACCCGGAGCGTCGGGTCGAGGATGGACTCCCCCTTGATCTTCTTCTGGAGCAGCATGATGCCGTAGAGGATACCCTCGGGACGCGGCGGGCACCCCGGGATGTACACGTCCACCGGGATGATCGCGTCGATCCCCTGCACCATCGCGTACGTGTCGAAGATCCCACCGCTGGACGCGCACGCGCCCACCGAGATGCACCACTTGGGCTGCGGCATCTGGTCCCAGATGCGGCGCAGCATCGGCGCCAGCTTGAAGGGTACGCGGCCCGCGCAGATCAGCACGTCGGCCTGCCGCGGCGTGTAGCCCAGCCGCTCCATCCCGAAGCGCGAGATGTCGTACCGGCTCGCCGCTGTCGCCATGAACTCGATCGCGCAGCACGCCGGGAAGAAGGGCATCGGCCAGAGGGAGTTCGCCCGCGACCAGTTCACGAGGTCGTCGAGGCGGCTCGTGATCCAGTTGGGCGAGCTGATCAGTCCCGCGGCGGCGTCGCCGCCCGCGGCCACGGCCCCAGGCTTCACGTCCACTCGAGCGCCCCTCTCTTCCACACGTACACGTACCCGACCACCAGCACGACCACGAACGCGGCCATCTCGAGCAGACCGCCCAGCACCCCGAGGCCGAGGATGTCCAGCTGCCGGAACGTCACCGCCCACGGCATCATGAACACCACCTCGATGTCGAACACGATGAAGAGCACCGCGACCAGGTAGAACTTCACCTCGAAGCGCTCGCGCGCCGTGCCGAAGGGCGGGATCCCCGACTCGTACGGCTGGCTCTTGACCGCCGTCGGGCGGCTGGCCGAGAACAGATGCGACAGCCCCACCATCGCGGCGGCGGAGACGATCACCAACACCATCAACATCAGTAATGGTACGTACGATTCGAGCACGGATTCTCCGGGGTCGGGGCGACCGCAGGGGCTCGGCCGTCCGCGCCTCTCTGTCTGGAGCGTGCGCTTCCGGGTAGCCGCAGAACAGTAGCGGGGCCCGCAACGCATTTCAAGAAAGGCGCTTATATTGTCCGCACCTCACTTCCGCAGGGGCGGCGATGGGCGTGAAATCCGACCGATGGATTCGCAAAATGGCGCGCGAGCACCGGATGATCGAACCGTTCGCCGACGATCAGGTCCGCGACGGGGTCATCTCCTATGGCGTGTCGAGTTACGGCTACGATATGCGTGTGGCGAGCGAGTTCAAGATCTTCACCAACACGCTCTCGGCCATCGTGGACCCGAAGCACTTCGATCCGCGCTCGTTCGTCGAGTTCGAGGGGGACGTCTGCCTCATCCCGCCGAACTCGTTCGCGCTGGCGCGCTCGGTGGAGTACTTCCGGATCCCGCGCGATGTCATCACCATCTGCGTGGGCAAGTCCACCTACGCGCGCTGCGGCATCATCACCAACGTCACCCCCTTCGAGCCGGAGTGGGAAGGCTTCGTGACGCTGGAGATCTCGAACACCACGCCCCTGCCGGCCCGGATCTACGCCGGGGAGGGGATCGCGCAGGTGCTCTTCCTCGGCGGCGAGGAGCCCCCGGAGAAGTCGTACGCCGACAAGAAGGGGAAGTACCAGAAGCAGCAGGGCGTCACTCTCCCGAAGCTCTAGCGGCCGTCGCCTCCGGTCTCCGGGACGCGACGAGGGGCGGGAGAGATCCCGCCCCTCGTGTATTCCGCCGCGTGCTGCGGCCTCAGCGCCCGACGATGTCCCGCCGCATCCCCCCGAGCGCCGCCAGCAGCTCCCGCTTCTCGCGCGCGCCGACCTGGTAGCGGTCGAGGGACGCCGTGAGGTGGCGACCCGGTGCCTCAGTCCTCGTTCTCGGGGTTGGGGGTCCGGACCAGCACGAGGATCGCGGCCTGCGGGACCACGAGGTACTTCTTCTCCTCGAAGGTGATCTCGACCGCCGCCTTGCGGAAGAAGAGGGCGTAGTCGCCGAGGCGGGCCTGCATCGGGATGTACCGCACCCCCTCGCGGGCGCCGATCTTCCACGGCTCCTCGTCCAGCGCGGTCGGCTCCGACACCGGGTTGCCGGGACCGGTCGCCACGATGCGGCCCCCCTGCACCGCGAGCGAGTCCACCGCCGTCTGCGGCAGGTAGAGGCCCACCCGCGAGCGTTCCTCCCCCTCCTCGGGGATGACGAGGACGCGATCGCCCACCACCACCAGCTTCTTCGGTTGATCCATCAGAACACCCCCGCGGTCCATCGGCCTCCGTCGAGCCGGAGGCCCGGCGAGGGAAGATGGACCTGGTCGAGCACCGCCGCCACCTTCGGCCACCAGGACCAGCGGATGGGGAGGCCGCGCAGCTCCAGGTCGAGCGTGGCGTACCACTGGTGCCGCACGGGGGCGGTGGCCCAGGCGCTGCTCCCGTGCCCGATCGCGACGCCGAGCCAGCGCGGCCACCCGACGGCGCCCGGCCGCCGCGCGGGGTTCACGCTGAGGTAGTAGCGCTGTCCCGCGTAGTCGCTCAGCAGCCGCGGCTCGCCCGCAGCGTGGGCGCGGAACTCCGCCGAGGGCCAGTACCAGGCCTTGAGCGCGACCATCCGGGTCGCCGGCCACTGCTGGTGCAGCGCCGGGAACACGGCTCCCACCGCGTTGGCGAGGTTCTTCGAGACCTCGAACCCCGCGGGATGGAACCCGTCCACCACCTTCTTGGGGAGCCCGGCGGCGAACGCCGTGGCGGCGCCCAGCCACGCCGCGGCCCCCGGCGACGCGCAGGCCCAGCGCCACGCGAGCGCGGCGCCCTGCGAGAGCTGGTACGACGCGGTGACGTGGAGGAGGTAGTCCTGGCCTGCGGCGGGACTGCCCCCGCCGTTGACCCAGTTGAGGCGGAACGGCCCGGGGAGCCCGGGCCACCAGTCGGCGGGACGGACGGCCACCAGGAGCGCCTCGCCCGCGACGTACGCGGCGCCGAGCGCGGCGGCGCGCCCCGGGCGGATGGACCCGCACTCCTGCGCCGGAAGGCGCGGCGCGAAGATTGCTGCGAATCCAGCGACGATGCCGACGCTCCGCACCCTGCCGAGACGCGCCGCGGCGCCACGCCCCCGGGACCGGGCCGCGGCGCCGCTCCCCTCAGGCGTAGGTGACGGCGAACATCTCGTGCAGGTCCACGGAGAGCAGGCCGGCCAGCACGGTCGGCTGGTTCTCGACGAGGACCTCCGCCTCCTTGAGGGACTGCACGTCGTAGACGACGAGCCCGGCGCTCCCGTCGGCCAGCGGGCCGGAGAGGGAGATCTCGCCGGAGCGTTGCAGGCCGGCCAGGTAGGTCTTCTCCCGCTGCGCCAGGTGCTCGTCGTAGCGGGAGGTGAACACCTCCGGCGCGACGCAGACCTTCACCCAGCCCATGATCATCTTGCGTTCGGTGGACATGTGGTGCGTAGCATAGGGACGTCCTTGCCGCCGGCGCAAGGCATCGCCGATATTCGCAGAGGCCCGCAGGACGATCCCGCCCTCAGGACGTACCCCCGCAGGGAGCCGTGAACCGATGACCGTGAGTGCTCTGGCGTTGCGCGCGAACGCGACCTTCATCGGGTCCACCGTGGGCCGCAAGGTGGTCATGGCGGTCACCGGGGCGATCCTGATCGGGTTCGTGTTCGTCCACATGATCGGGAACATGCAGCTCTACCTGGGCCCCGAGGCCCTCAACCATTACGCGGTATTCCTCCGCACGTTCCTCCACGGCGCCGGCATCTGGATCTTCCGCGCGGTGATGCTGACGGCGGTGGTCCTGCACGTATGGGCGGCGACGACGCTGACCCTCGACAGCTGGGCCGCGCGGCCGCAGGGGTACCGGCTCTGGGAGCCGAAGGAGTCCACCTACGCGTCGCGGACCCTCCGCTGGGGCGGCGTGCTGCTGGCGCTGTTCATCGTCTACCACCTGCTGCACTTCACGGTCGGGAGCGCGCACCCCGACTTCCGCGAAGGGGACGTGTACCACAACGTCGTCGCGGGCTTCCAGGTGTGGTACGCGAGCGCCATCTACATCGCGGCGATGATCGCCCTGGGCCTTCACCTCGATCACGGGCTCTGGAGCCTCTTCCAGACCCTCGGCCTGCAGCACCCGCGCTACAAGCGGTACATCCGCCTCTTCGCGCACGGCTTCGCGCTCCTCATCGTCCTCGGCAACATCTCCTTCCCCATCGCGGTCCTCACGGGGGTGGTGAAGTGAACCTCGACCCCAAGGTCCCGTCCGGCCCGCTGGCCGAGAAGTGGTCGAAGACCAAGTTCGACTACAAGCTGGTGAACCCGTCCAACAAGCGGAAATACTCCGTGATCATGGTCGGGTCGGGACTGGCCGGCGCGGGCGGCGCCGCCAGCCTGGCGGAGCTCGGCTACTATGTGAAGTGCTTCTGCTACCAGGACAGCCCCCGGCGCGCCCACTCCATCGCCGCGCAGGGGGGCATCAACGCCGCCAAGAACTACCACAACGACGGCGACAGTGTCTGGCGGCTCTTCTACGACACCGTGAAGGGCGGCGACTTCCGCGCCCGCGAGGCCAACGTGTACCGCCTCGCCGAGGTGTCGAACAGCATCATCGACCAGTGCGCCGCCCTCGGCGTGCCCTTCGCCCGCGAGTACGGCGGCCTCCTCGACAACCGCTCCTTCGGCGGCGCGCAGGTCTCGCGCACCTTCTACGCCCGCGGCCAGACGGGCCAGCAGCTCCTCCTCGGCGCCTACCAGGCCTTGGAGCGCCAGATCGGCCGCGGCCAAGTCCAGATGTTCACCCGCCACGAGATGCAGGAGCTGATCGTCGTGGACGGCCGCGCCCGCGGGATCGTGGTGCGTGACATGGTCACGGGCGCCGTCGAGACGCACCTCGCCGACGCCGTCTGCCTCGCCACCGGCGGCTACGGCAACGTCTACTTCCTCTCCACGTACGCGAAGGGGTGCAACGGGACCGCCATCTGGCGGGCGTACAAGAAGGGGGCCGGCTTCGCCAACCCCTGCTTCACGCAGATCCACCCCACCTGCATCCCCGTCACGGGCGAGCATCAGTCGAAGCTCACCCTGATGAGCGAGTCGCTCCGCAACGACGGGCGGATCTGGGTCCCCAAGAAGCAGGGCGACACCCGTGCCCCGGGCGACGTCCCCGAGGACGAGCGGGACTACTACCTCGAGCGGAAGTACCCGAGCTACGGGAACCTCGCCCCCCGGGACATCTCCTCGCGCGCGGCGAAGCAGGTCTGCGACGAGGGGCGCGGCGTCGGCGCCACGGGGCTCGGGGTGTATCTCGACTTCGCCGAGTCCATCGGCCGCCTCGGGGAGGACACCATCCGCGAGAAGTACGGCAACCTCTTCGAGATGTACGAGCGGATCACCGCCGAGGACCCGTACACCGTCCCGATGCGGATCTTCCCGGCGACCCATTACACCATGGGCGGCCTGTGGGTGGACTACAACCTCCAGAGCTCGATCCCCGGCCTGTTCGTCCTGGGGGAGGCGAACTTCTCCGACCACGGCGCCAACCGGCTGGGCGCGAGCGCCCTGATGCAGGGCCTCGCCGACGGTTACTTCGTCATCCCCTACACGATGGGCGACTACCTCGCCCGGACGAAGCAGGCGCCGCTCGCCGCCGACCACCCCGACGTCCGCGCCGCGGAGGCGGCCGTGGCGGGCCGCACCCAGCGCCTCCTCGGCATCAAGGGCAAGCGCACGGTGACGTCCTTCCACCGCGCCCTCGGCCGGATCATGTGGGAGCACTGCGGCATGGCCCGCAACGCGGCGGACCTCAAGGCCGGCCTCGCCAAGATCCCCCCGTTGCGGGAGGAGTTCTGGCGCAACGTCACGGTTCCCGGCTCGGGCGACGAGATCAACCAGTCGCTCGAGATGGCCGGCCGCGTGGCCGACTTCCTTGAGCTGGGGGAGCTGATCATCCGCGACGCGCTGGAGCGCGACGAGTCGTGCGGCTGCCACTTCCGCGAGGAGCACCAGACGCCCGACGGCGAGGCCCTGCGCGACGATCAGCGCTTCACCCACGTCGCGGTGTGGGAGTACCAGGGCGACGCCGCCACACCGGTGCGCCACCAGGAAGCGCTCACCTACGAGAACATCCAGCTCGCGACCCGGAGCTACAAGTGATGAACCTGACCCTTCACGTCTGGCGCCAGCAGAACGCGCGGACCCCGGGCCGCTTCGTCACGTACGAAGCCCACGACATCAGCCCCGACATGTCGTTCCTCGAGATGCTCGACGTCGTGAACGAGCGCCTCATCGAGGGAGGCGAGGACCCCATCGCGTTCGACCACGACTGCCGCGAGGGGATCTGCGGCACCTGTGGCGTGGTGGTGAACGGGCGGCCCCACGGCCCCCGGGAGCGGACCACCGCCTGCCAGCTGCACATGCGGAGCTTCGCCGACGGCGACTCGATCACCATCGAGCCGTGGCGCGCCAAGGCCTTCCCGGTCCTCAAGGACCTCATCGTGGACCGCGGCGCCCTCGACCGGATCATCGCGGCCGGCGGCTTCATCTCCGCGCCGATCGGGTCCGCGCCCGACGCCAACGCCATCCCCGTCCGCAAGGTCCTCGCCGAACTCTCGATGGACGCCGCCGCCTGCATCGGCTGCGGCGCCTGCGTGGCCGCCTGCCCCAACGCCTCGGCGATGCTCTTCACCGCGGCGAAGGTCTCCCACCTCGGCCTCCTGCCGCAGGGCCAGCCTGAGCGCTTCGACCGGGTGCGGGCTATGGTCGCGCAGATGGACGCCGAGGCGTTCGGCAGCTGCACCAATCACGAGGAGTGCGAGGCGGCGTGCCCCAAGGGGATCACCGTCGAGACGATCGGACGGATGAACGCCGACTACGTGATGGCCAGCCTCACCGTGGGCCGGCGTGCCGCGCGGCTCGGCGACAGCGGAGGGGGCTGAGACAAGTATCAGGAGACAGACGCCAAGACGCCAAGGGATAGAAGGACAGTTCCCAGACGCCAAGACGCCAAGGAGAGCGCTGGTGGCCTCTCCTTGGCGTCTGAGCGTCTGGCTCCTGGCAGCTACAGTCTCACCATATCCTGCGTCTCCCGCACCGCGTCCGCCGACTTGGTCAGCGCCGCGCGCTCGGCCGGGTTCATGTCGATCTCGATGATCTGCTCGAGCCCCCGCGCGCCGAGCTTGCACGGCACCCCGAGGAAGACGCCCTTCATCCCGTACTCCCCCTCCAGCCAGGCCGAGCACGGCAGGATGCGCTTCTTGTCCTTCACGATCGCCTCGGCCATCTGCACCGCGGCGGCCGACGGCGCGTAGTACGCGGACCCCGTCTTGAGGAAGGCCACGATCTCCGCCCCGCCCGACCGCGCCCGCTGGACGTGCTTCTCGATCTCGTCGGCGTCCATCAGCTGCGTGATCGGGATCCCGGCGACCGTCGTGTACGACACCAGCGGGACCATCGTGTCGCCGTGCCCGCCGAGGACCATCGCCTGGATGTCCTCCACGCTGACGTCGAGCGCCTGCGCGAGGAACGACCGGTAGCGCGCCGTATCGAGCACCCCCGCCATCCCGAGCACCCGCTCCCGCGACGCGCCGAGGGTCTCCTTCATCACGTAGCACATCGTGTCGAGCGGGTTGGACACCACGATCACGATCGCCTTCGGGCTGCACTTCTTGATCTCCAGGCCCACCGACTTCACGATGTCCACGTTGGTGCGGAGCAGGTCCTCGCGGCTCATCCCCGGCTTCCGCGCGATCCCGGCGGTGACGATGAAGAGCTCCGAGCCCTCCGCGGCGCCGTACCCGTTGCTGCCGGTGATCCGGGAGTCGAATCCCTCGATGGGCGCCGACTCCCACTGGTCGAGGCCCTTCCCCTGCGGCACCCCGTCCACGATGTCCACGAGGACGATCTCGCGGGCCAGTTCCTTCTCCGCCAGGCGCTGGGCCGTGGTGGCTCCCACGTTGCCGGCGCCGACGACGGTGATCTTGTTCACGGGTGTTGCTCCGGTTGCCGAGTCAGGGGTCAGGGTTCGAGGGTCGGGACGGCGGCGTTGGGGTCAGGGCCCGACCCCGGGTCAACGGCTCGCGATCCCGACGTCGGAATTGTAACCAAGCTTCCGCAGCGCGTCATACAGCACGATCCCTGCGGCCGTGGCCAGATTGAGGTTGCGCACCGGACCGTGCATGGGGATCCGGTAGCAGCGATCGGGATGCTTCTCGAGGATCCGGTCGGGCATCCCCGTCGTCTCGTTGCCGAACACCAGGCAGCCGCCGTCCGGGATCTCGGCCTCCCAGAAGGACCGCGTGGCCTTGGCGGAGAAGTAGTAGCACCGGTCGCGATCCACCGCTTCACGGAAGTAGCGCCAGCCCTTGTGCACCCACAGGTCCACGTCGTCGAACCAGTGGATGGACGACCGCGCCAGTTCGGCGTCGTCCAGGGAGAAACCGAGCGGCTCGATGAGGTGCAGCGAGGATTCGGTCGCCACGCACAGCCCGGCGATGTTCCCGGTGTTGGGCGGGATCTGCGGTTCGATCAGCGCGATGTGCAGCGTCGGCGCAACCCTCCCCCCTCGCACGCGCGGATCCAGCGGTCGCCGCCCCGGCCCGTCAGATGCCGGCGGCGCAAGAGCGTGAAACGATACGACGCACGCGACAGCGGGACAAGTCGTTGCGAGGGTGGCTCGCGCCCTCTAGTGGCACCGTCCTGCGGCCTCGTCGTAGATCCGGCCGTCCGTGCCCAGGAATGCGGAGCGCCATTCCGCGCCGCCCAGCGTGAGCTTCAGGACGCCGTAACGGCCCTCGAGGCGGTAGGCGCTGTGGGGCTCGGGGTCCACGGTGGTCTGGAAACGGCGCAGCTCGCCGCCGCCGGTCCCCACCACGATCTCGACAACGCCCCGCAGGGTATCCAGCACCCCGTCCGGCGTCTGCGGCCGGAAGCGTTCGTAGTCGTGGTCGTGGCCGTTGAGGACCAGGTCGGCGCCGCCGGCGTAGAGGATCCTCCAGAAGGTCTGCAGCCGGCTGTCACTGCCGTGCCAACCCGACGTGAACCGCGGATTGTGCCAGTACGCCACCGTGCACCGCTGCGTGTGGGTGGTGAGGTCCTGGCGCAACCAGTTCTCCTGGGCCGTCCGGTCCGCGTCGGCGAAGGCGTCGGGGTTCACGATCATCTCGCTGTTGAGCACGACGGCGTGCCACGAGCCGATGTCGTAGCTGTAGTACCCCTTGGTCGGCGCGCCGGCGCGGCTGCCGAAGAACTGGTAGTACGGGGACGTCCCGCCGGAGAGGTGCTCGTGATTGCCGGGCGAGGGGCGGATGTGCCGCATGATGAGCTTGGCCGAGTCGCCCCAGGACGGCGCGAAGCACAGGGCGAAGTCCTGGGCGGTCCCATCGGGGTAGGCGTTGTCGCCGGCGGTGAACACCTCGTCGTGGACGCCGGCCGCGCTGTCGGCGCGCAGCACGCTGTCCACGAGCGTGGCGGTCGCCTCGTCCCCGTGCGATTCGCAGCGTGCGATGTCCCCGGCGCCGATGAGGACCGACGCGCCGCTCAGTGCCACCTCGGCCGCGGGAGCGGCGGCGGTTGGGGGCGTCAAGGCAGGGGGGGCGCAGGCGAAGCCCAGCAGCGACAGGGCGAAGGCCCAGCGAGACGATGTGCGCATCGGTGTGATCCTCGGTGGATTCGTGATCCCGCTTCCCGCCGCCGCGGGCGCCCGGCTGGTCGGGGCAGCCCGTCTCAGCATCGTTCGCCCGGGCCCGGTTGCCAGCACATGCGGACGGAGGACGCCCGGTCCATGATGCCGACCCAGAATCCGACGCCCCGCGCGCCGTGCCACCCGCCGGGTGAAGCCCCGTCGACCCAGACCCTGCCGGCCTCGAGCACGCCGAAGATCCCCACGTTCACCGGCACGACGAGCGGGAACGTGACCAGGGAGATCCGGATCTCGGCGGTCCCGTACGCCGACGCATCCC
>JADGQW010000195.1 GCA_017881505.1 Gemmatimonadales bacterium | reverse complement strand
TATTTTAAGCTTGAAGTATCACCGTTCGCCCCAGCACCAGGAGTCCCCGATGTCCATCCGCCCCGTCAAGCGCGTCACCCCCGCGACGCCCACCCTCGAGGGGGCCGGCGTGCGGCTGCGCCGGGCCTTCGGGTTCGGCAACACCAAGGACTTCGACCCCTTCCTCCTCTTCGACGACTTCCGCGGCGACGACCCCGCGGACTACCTCGCGGGCTTCCCGTGGCACCCGCACCGGGGGATCGAGACGATCACCTACGTCCTCGCCGGCACGGTGAACCACGGTGACAGCCTCGGGAACAAAGGGAACCTCGGCGCCGGGGACGTGCAGTGGATGACGGCGGGGAGCGGCATCCTCCACCAGGAGATGCCGAAGGGGGACCCGCGGGGGCGGATGCACGGCTTCCAGCTGTGGGCGAACCTCCCGGCGTCGCTCAAGATGACGGACCCGCGCTACCAGGACATCCTCGCGAAGGACATCCCCGAGGTGACGGACGACGACGGCACGAAGGCGCGGATCATCTGCGGCACCTTCTGGGGGAAGACGGGCCCCGTCGAGGGGGTCGCCGCCGACCCCCGTTACGTGGACGTCTGGGTGCCGCCGGGCACCCGCACGACGATCCCCGTGGAGGCCTCGCGCCACGCCTTCGCCTATGTGTTCGAGGGCGCCGGGGATTTCCGCGACGCGTCGGCGCCGCGCGCCGTCCTCACCGAGCGCGTGAGCGAGACGGCCTCGGCCGACGCGCGGGCCGAGCTGACGGGGAACCGCTCGATGGTCCTCTTCGACAGCGGCGACGAGGTGACGGTGCGGGCGGGGGAGGAGGGGATCCGCTTCCTCCTCGTGTCGGGGCGGCCGATCGAGGAGCCGGTGGCCTGGTACGGGCCGATCGTGATGAACACCCAGGGCGAGCTGCAGCGGGCCTACGACGAGCTGCGCGAGGGGACCTTCATCAAGCACGGCTGAGCGGGCCGCCGCACTCCGTCACGCCGGGCGCCGCGTTGACGCCGCCTCCGCCCGACGCGTAGCATTGGCGCCATGTCGCGCCGCGCCCCACTCCGCGCCTTCCTCCTTCCCACCGCCCTGCTCGCCGCGTGCATCGGCCCGGGCGCGACGGCCCCCGAGCCAGGCCAGTCCGCCGATGTGGCCGTGATGACGGCGGTAGTGGAGCGGGTCCGCGCCAGGCCGCCGCACCGGGGATTCCCCCTCGCGGTCGCGCCCGTCACGGTCAGCTACGAACCGGAACGCTATCCCTTCGCCCTCCGGCGCGAGTTCGCTGCAGCCCTCACCGACCTCGGGGCCAAGCACGGCCTCCTCGAGCCGATCCGCCCGCCGTACCTCTCCGGCATCCCGGTGCGCCGGGAAGGCGTGTACGACCCGTACGACCTCGACCAGTACCTCCTCGTCCGCTTCTCGCCCGTCGGGTTCAGCGCCGACTCGAGCCGTGCGGCCCTGCTGGTCGTCTACGACTGCGGCCCCGGCTGCGGGTCGCGCGCGGGGATCGGGCTGCGGCGCGCAGCGAACGGCGGCTGGCGGATCGGGGAGGTCAGGCCGATCCCCGAGCCAGCGGGCGATCGAGCACCTCCCGCGTCAGCGCCAGCAGTGCCTCCGGGTCCGGGGGCTTCGCCACGTAGCCCGTGACCCCGCCCGGCAGGTGGGCCGCCGACACTTCCTTCTGCAGGTATCCCGACAGGTAGATCACGCGCAGCTGCGGGTGGGCCGCGAGGATCCGGTCCGCGAGGGCGAGCCCGTTCATCTGCGGCATCATGACGTCGGTGATGAGCAGCTCGGGCGGCGTCGCCTCACCGAAGCGGCGCAGGACCGTGTCCACGTCTTCCGTCGTCTCGACCCGGTAGCCGGCCCGCTGCAGAAGCCGGCCGACCGAACGCAGCGTGAGGGGATCGTCGTCGATCACGAGGACCGTCTCGCCGTGCCCGGCGGCCGGCGGCGCGGCGGCCGCGGGCTCCGACGCCGGCAGGGGCGCGGGCGCGGCGGCAACGACGGGCTCCGCCGACTCCACGCGGTTCCGTCCCGTCGCCTTCGCGCGATACAGGGCCCGGTCGGCCGTCGCCACCAGGATCTCGTAGGAGCCCATCCCGTCCTCGTACGCGGCCACTCCCGCGCTCACCGTGAGCGCCCCCCAGGGGAACCGCTGCGCCGCGATGCCGGCACGGATCCGCTCCGCGACCGCGACGGCGGCGAGGGCGTCGGCGCCGCCCAGGACGCAGATGAACTCCTCCCCGCCGAACCGGGCGGAGAGGTTCATCCGCCGCGTGTTGGCGCCGAGCACCTCGGCGAAGGCGCGCAGTGCCGCGTCGCCGGCCTCGTGCCCGTGGCGGTCGTTCACCGCCTTGAAGTGGTCGAGGTCGAACATCACGACCGCGAGCGGGACCCCGCGCACCGCCGCGGCGAACTGGGCGTCGAGAGCGATCTCCGCGTGCCGGCGGTTGGGCAGCCCGGTGAGCACGTCCACCAGCGCCATCGCCTCGGCCGCGCGACGCTCGCGATGCAGGATCTCGGCGAACACGGCGAGGCCGACGCAGATGCCGACGTAGATCGCGACGACCGCCAGCAGCAGATACCAGTCGGGAGCCGTCTTGCCGGCCAGGAGGACGGCGACCTGCGTCAGCGCCAGGACGGCCATACCCCCGGCGAGCGCGAGGGCCACGCCCCGAAGGCCACGGTAGTAGGCGAGGAGAAAGGCCGGCACCAGCGCGGTGAGCCAGACGAGCACGCCCTGGTCCCCCTGCGTCCAGTCCGGGAAGGCCAGGACCGCGACCACGGGCACGGCGAGCGCACCGACGGAGAGGACCAGCGCGCGAAGCGGGACGGGGCGGCGGAACATGGGGGCCATGGGCGTTCCCCAATCTGCACGGCGCCCGCCGTGCGTGCGAGTAGGAAGCCCTCCCACGGCTCGCGGCAGGCCATCGCACCGGGCCGCGACGCCCGGGTGCGGCGCCCGCGCGCCGCGCGTTGACGCCCGGAGCGGCTCCCCCTAAGGTTGAGTCCATGAATCGCTCCGCCGTCGCACTCGCACTCGCCCTCCTGGCGGGTCTCGCCGTTCCCGCGGCCGCCCAGAACCCGCCCTCCGCGCCCGATCCCCTCCGCGTCCTCGCGGTGCGCCCGGGCGACGTCGTCAAGATCCAGGTCTGGGGGCACGACGAGCTGTCGGGCGAGTTCCCGGTGGACGAGAACTACGACCTCTTCTACCCGATCGTCGGCGCCATCAACGTGCGGGAGCTATCGGTCCGCCAGCTGCGCGACCGCCTGAACCACGAGCTCGAGTCCCTCTTCCAGCACCCGTTCATCGTGGTGACGCCCCTGTTCCGCGTGGCCGTGCTCGGGGAGGTCGTGCGGCCGAGCCTCTACAGCGTGGACCCGACGATGACGATCTACGACATCATCGCGCTCGCGGGGGGCGTGACGCGGGACGCCAATTCTCGGAAGCTCCAGCTCCTGCGGGGCGGCGAGGAGGTCCAGCTCGCTCTCGACGCCACGTCCATCGGCCGCGCCACCCTGCGCGACCTCGGCGTCCGCTCGGGGGACCACATCGTGGTGGCGCGCAAGCGGTTCACTCGCGAGGACCTGGGGTTCTTCCTCCAGCTAGCGACCTTCGTGCTGGTGGTCTACACCCTCGTCAAATGACGTCGGTTGACGGGCCTCGGCGGCCTGTCTAGCATTCGGGGCTGCACGGTCCGGAGTAGCTCAGTCGGTAGAGCAGCCGGCTGTTAACCGGCGGGTCGGGGGTTCGAGTCCCTCCTCCGGAGCCATACGGTGAAGCGACACGCGGGGGCCTGCGATGAGCGGGCCCTCGTTGCGTGGTATTGCGCCGTCACCCGCGGGGCGACACGTTCCGCGAGTGAACCGCGCCGAAACTCGCCGGTGAGCCGTCCGGCTCGCTGGTTGGTGATCACCCCCGCGTTGGGACTGCTCGCCCTCAGCTCGGCCGGGGCTTGGTTCTACACCGCCCAGCGGCAGTACCTCATGCAGACCGCGAGCGCGAACCTCCTGGCCATCGCGCAGGCCAAGGTGGACCAGATCGTCGCCTGGCGGACCAAGTCGCTCGGCGACGCCGAGGTCCTCCAGGAGGACCCGTTCTTCGTTCGAGGCGTAGCACGGTGGCTGGCCGGGCACCAGCCCGGGATCGCCGCGGGCATCCTCGCGCGCCTGCGCAGCGCCTCCGACGAGCTCGACTTCGACGACGTGCGTCTGGTGGATCGGGCCGGACGCGTCGTCCTGGCGACGAGCGGACGGCTGGGCGCCCTCGACGCGGCGGAGGCCGCGGACGTTCGTGCCGCCTTGCGCGACCGGCGTCCGACGATGGGCGATGTGTACTTCTCCCCCGGCGATACGATCCCCCATCTGGCCGTCGTGGCGCCGCTGTTCGCCATAGACGCGAAGGTCCCCGAGGCGCTGGGCGCCGTCGTGCACGTGGTGGATGCGCGACGCTCCCTCTTCCGTTTGGTGGAGTCATGGCCGAGCCCCAGCCCGAG
>JADGQW010000194.1 GCA_017881505.1 Gemmatimonadales bacterium | reverse complement strand
GGCGACGGGCCCCGCGCCGGCGACGCCGCCGGTGGCGGCGGCGCAGCCCTCTCGCGCGGCGGCGGCCCCGTCCAGCGGGGGCGAGGTGCGGCGCGCGGCCGCGCCGGGCCGGTACGCGCGGCTGTTCACCTGGGTGCGCCTCGTCCTGGGGCTGGCGCTGGGCGGCGCGATGACCCAATGGCCGTACACCCACGGGTGCGGCGTCCCCCTCTTCGCGTACCTCGGCGGCGTGTTCGCCGTGCTGGTGGCGGCGCTGTGGAGCAGCGTGTCGTCGTGGAAGACGCGCTCCGCGGTGGCGCACGCCCTGTCGCTGGCGCTCTTCGTCTGGGGGGCCTTCCTGGCGGCGCGCGAGATCCTGCCGCGGATCGGGTACGCGAAGCAGGCGGCGGAGTGGGTGTGTGCGGCGCCGGGCACAAAGGGCAAGTGACCAGACGCCAAGGGACAGAAGCCAGGGGCCAGACGCCAAGGGGCCAGGGGCGCGAGGCCCGTCTACATGAGTCACCGCAGGGCTAGTTAGCTTCCACGCACATCGCAGGCGACAACCGACAGCTGCCAGGACGGACGGGAACGGTCGCGCGGGGTCCTTCACGCACATGGATCTCGGCCCTTCTTGGCGTCTTGGCGTCTGGCTCCTGGCACCTGCCCCAATCTCCCCTGGTTCGGAGTCGGCTCCGCATGGCCAAGACGTTCAAGAACTTCATCGCGGGCGCGTGGGTCGCGCCGTTCACCGGCGAGTACTACGAGAACCGGAACCCCGCCGACTGGCGCGACCTCATCGGCCGGTTCCCCTCCTCGGGCAAGCGGGACGTCGCGCGCGCCGTCCGGAGCGCGGCGCGGGGTTTCGAGGCGTGGCGGCGCGTCCCGGTGCCGCAGCGCGGCGACGTGCTGCGCCGGATCGGCGATCTCCTGGTGCGGGACAAGGAGGACATCGCCCGCTCGATGACCCGCGAGATGGGGAAGGTCCTCGCCGAGACGCGGGGCGACGTGCAGGAGGGGATCGACACCGCGTACTACGCCGCCGGGGAAGGGCGGCGCCGGATGGGCTACACGGTGCCTTCGGAGCTGCGCAACAAGTTCGCGATGACGCTGCGGCGGCCGATCGGCGTGGCGGGCATCATCACGCCCTTCAACTTCCCGATGGCCATCCCGACGTGGAAGATCTTCCCCGCGCTCCTCTGCGGGAACGCGGTGGTCTTCAAGCCGAGCGTGGACGTGCCGCACACCGGCACGCGCCTCGTCGAGATCCTCCTCGAGGCGGGGGTGCCGCCGGAGGCCGTCCAGCTGGTGCACGGCCGCGGCTCTTCGGTGGGCGACGCCATCGTCGCGCATCCGCAGGTGCCGCTCATCTCCTACACCGGTTCGACGGAGGTCGGGTCGCGCCTCGGCGAGACGTGCGGCCGGATGCACAAGCGGCTATCGCTCGAGATGGGCGGGAAGAACGCGATGATCGTGATGGACGACGCCGACCTCGACCTCGCCCTCGAGGGGGTGCTCTGGGGCGCGTTCGGCACCACCGGGCAGCGGTGCACCGCCACGAGCCGCCTCGTGCTGCACCGGAAGATCCACGACCGGTTCCTGCGCCGGCTCGCGGACCGCGTCGAGAAGCTCCGCCTCGGCGACGGCCTCCTCCCCACGACCGACGTGGGGCCGATGATCAACGAGGCGGCGCTCCGGAACACGATGCGCTACGTCGCGATCGCGACCGACGAGGGGGACGAACTCGTCACCGGCGGGAAGCGGGCCCGCGGCGGGAAGCTGGCGCACGGCTGGTTCCACCAGCCCACGGTGTTCGCGGGGGTGAAGCCGCGGTCGCACCTCGAGCAGGAGGAGGTGTTCGGTCCGGTGCTCGCGGTGCTCCGCGTCGGTTCCCTCGACGAGGCGATCCGCGTCAACAACGACGTGCGCTACGGCCTCAGCTCCGCGCTCTACACCAACGACCTCCGCTCGGCGTACAAGGCGATCGAGGACCTCGACGCCGGCATCACGTACGTCAACGCGCCCACCATCGGCGCCGAGGCGCACCTCCCCTTCGGCGGCGTGAAGGAGACGGGGAACGGTCACCGCGAGGGGGGCTGGCAGGTCTACGACTTCTTCAGCGAGACGAAGGTGGCGTACATCGACTGCAGCGGCGTGCTGCAGCGGGCGCAGATCGACACCTACGATGTGTAGCCAGGAGCCAGACGCCAAGGCGTCAAGGGGTGCGCAAGCCAGCCTGGCGCCTTGGTGTCTGGTCTCTGGAGACCAGCCGTTGCGCGCCGCGCACGGCCCGGGGTAGACTACCCTTCGTCACCTCTCTGCTGCGACTCGGATGCCCAAGCTGCCGTCCGTACGAAAAGCGTCGATGGAGGAAGGCTCGCTGGATCAGTACCTCCGCGAGATCAGCCTGTACCCGCTGATCCCCCGCGACGAGGAGATCCGGCTGGCGAAGGCGATCCGCGCCAGTGACGCGGAGGCGCTGGACAAGCTCGTCCGCTCCAATCTCCGCTTCGTCGTGTCGGTCGCGAAGAAGTACCAGAACCAGGGCGTCTCCCTCGCGGACCTCATCAACGAGGGCAACCTCGGCCTCATCCGCGCCGCCCATAAGTTCGACGAGACGAAGGGCATCAAGTTCATCTCGTACGCGGTGTGGTGGATCCGCCAGGCCATCCTGCAGGCCCTCGCCGAGCAGAGCCGCATCGTCCGGGTGCCGCTGAACCGCGCGGGCACGCTTCACCGGATCGGCAAGCGCTCCTCGGCGCTCCTCCAGGAGCTGGGCCGCGAGCCCACCGCCCTCGAGATCGCCGAGGGGATGGACATCAGCGAGGAGGAGGTCGCGAAGACCCTCTCCATCTCGCAGAGCCACCTCTCGCTGGACGCCCCCCTCACGCCGGGCGAGGACAACAAGCTCCTCGACTACCTGCCGGACACGCAGAACGCCACGCCCGACGAGGAGACCTTCGAGCACGCGCTCACGGAGAGCATCGAGCGGGTGCTCGGCACGCTCAAGGAGCGCGAGGCGAAGATCCTCCGCCTCTACTTCGGGCTCGACGGCAAGGAGCCGATGACCCTGGAGGAGATCGGCAGCCTCCTCGGCATCACGCGCGAGCGCGTCCGGCAGATCAAGGAGAAGGCGCTCTCGCGGCTCCGGCACATCTCGAAGGCCCGCGCGCTCGAGAGCTTCCTCGGTTAGTCCCCTCCCATCGTGAGACTGGGCGTCATCTCCCTGGGTTGCGACAAGGCGACCGTGGATTCGGAGCGCCTGGTCGCCGAGTTCGTCGGGCACGGCGCGGAGGTCACCCGCGCGCTGGACGACGCCGACGTCATCCTCGTCAACACCTGCGGCTTCATCGACGCCGCCAAGCAGGAATCGGTGGACGCCCTCCTCCACGCGTCGCGGATGAAGGTGGAGGGGCGCTGCCGCGCGGTGGTCGCGGTGGGCTGCCTGGTGGCGCGCTACCCCGAGGAGCTGCGCCGCGAGCTCCCCGAGGTGGACTACTTCTACGGCTTCACCGACCTCCCGCGCCTCGTCTCCGAGCTGGCGCGCGACGGCCTCCTCGCCGAGCCGGAGGTGCTGCACCCCGGCGAGCGGGTCTTCCTGGGCGACGCCCCGCACGTGCGCTACCTCAAGATCAGCGAAGGGTGCGACCACAGCTGCGCCTTCTGCGCCATCCCCCTGATGCGCGGGAAGCACCGCTCGCGCCCCCTCGCCGAGCTGGTCCGCGAGGCGCAGCTCCTCGAGGCGCAGGGTGCGCGCGAGATCAACCTGGTCGCGCAGGACCTCGGCCACTACGGCCGCGACGTCCCGGACGGGCCGCGGCTCCCGCAACTGGTGCGCGCCCTCCTCGACGCCACGCGGGTGCCGTGGTACCGGATGCTCTACGTCTACTCGGCGGGGATCACCCAGCCCCTGGTGGATCTCATGGCCGGCGAGCCGCGCCTCGTGCCGTACCTCGACATCCCCATCCAGCACGCGTCCGACCGGATGCTGGAGGCGATGCGCCGCCCCGAGCGGAAGGGGACGATCCGCGCCAAGGTGGCGCACCTCCGCCGCGCCGTGCCGGGCATCGCCATCCGGACCACCGCGCTGGTGGGCTTCCCGGGAGAGACCGACGCCGACTTCCGCGAGCTGCTGGAGTTCGCCGATGAGATGCGCTTCGACCGCCTCGGCGCCTTCGCGTACTCGGCGCAGGAGGGCACCTCCGGCGCCCTCCTCGCCGACGACGTCCCCCCGCGGGTGAAGGAGGAGCGGCTCACCGAGCTGCTCGAGGTCCAGCGCGCCCTCTCGGCGGAGCGCCTGGCGGGGCAGGTGGGGCGCGAGGTGGAGGTGCTCGTGGACGGGCCGGCGGACGCGGAGAGCCCCGCGCCGTTCCTCGCGCGCACCGCGTTCCAGGCGGACGACGTGGACGGCTGCACCTACCTGCGCGCGAACGGCTCGGCGCCCGTGCCGGGGACGTTCCTGCGCGCGCGGGTCGTCGAGGCGCTGGACTACGACCTGGTGGCGGAGGTGCTCGCGTGAGGCGC
>JADGQW010000053.1 GCA_017881505.1 Gemmatimonadales bacterium | reverse complement strand
CCGGGCTCGTCGAGGCGATCGCCGCGGTGGACTCCTCCGTCTGGGGCCACTACGGCTTTGACGTCACCACCGGCATGATGGACATGGTGGTCTTCATCCAGCCCAACCTCGACGGCGCCTGCGCGGCCAACTGGAACAACCACATCTGGTCGCATCGCGGCTTCCTGGGGGGCATCAACACGACGGCGCATTGGCCCGGGCACGGGACGCAGTTTCTGAAGGTCAACGACTACACCATCCAGGCGGGCGTGGGCGGCGGGCAGGCGTGCGACAGCACGAGCATCATGCCGATCGGCACCGCGGCCCACGAGACGGGCCACGGCCTCGGCCTTCCCGACCTCTACGACACGGGCGGCTCGAGCATCACCGAGGGGATCGGCGAGTGGGGCCTGATGGGCTCCGGCAATTACGCGCGCCCCCTCAGTCCCTCCTTCTTCGAGGCGTGGTCGCGCACCTACGTCGGCTGGACCACGGTCCGGCCTCTGACCACCGGCGGGTCGTACACGTTCGGCCCCGTCGAGCTGGGGGACACCGTCTTCCTCGTCCGGCCGACGGGCGCGAATCCGCGGGGGGAGTATTATCTCCTCGAGAACCGCCAGCGGATCAACGCCGACAGCGGCGTCATCAACAAGCACGGGTCCCCGGGCCTGCTGGTCTGGCACGTGGACTCGACGCAGGTCATCAACGGATGGGGTTCGAACAGCGTCAACGCCGGCGGGATCCACGGGCTCGTCCTGGTCGAGGCCGACGGGCTGGACAATCTCCTCAGCAGCACCGCCACCTCCAATCGTGGCGACAGCGGGGATCCCTTCCCGGGCGCGACGAACCGCACGCACCTGGGCGGCGACGTCCCCAAGCCGCACACGCTGCTCAACACCGGCTTGTACGCGGGGTTCACCCTCGACACCATCACCCAGGTCGCGCCGAACGGCGCGATGAGCTTCCATCTCGCCTTCGGCGGCGTGCTCGCCGTCGCGGCTACCGACACGACCGCGAAGGTCCGGGTGCGCGGCCAGGTGACGGGCGCCTATCGCCAGTTCCTCCCGCAGGGGGACACGGCGACGATCAGCATGGACACCCTCCAGACCAACGGCGCCGGCACCGCGCAGTACCGCTGGGCGAGCTGGTCCGACGGCGGGGCGCGCACGCACCTCGTCACGGTGGCGGGGCGGGACACGACGATCACGGCGTTCATCACCCGCAAGTTCGTCATGACGTGGACGACCACGGGGTCGGGGAGCGTCACGGCGTCGGCGGGCGCGCCCGCGAGCGGGAGCTTCTTCGCCGAAGGGGACACGGTGGGCCTCACCGCCCATCCCGCGCCCAACACCCTGTTCATCGGCTGGAGCGGCGACTACGCGACCTCGGCGCCGCACATCACGCTGACGGCCGCCCACCCCTTCTCCGTGACCGCGAATTTCCAGGCCGCGCCCCTCGACAGCGTGGTGCAGCAGCTGCTGAACGGCCACGGACTGAACCCCCTGCAGGCGCTGACGCTCGACGTCCAGGGCAACAACAACGGGCACTTCGACCTGGGCGACTTCCTCGCGTGGCTGGACAACTCGGGCACGGCCATCAGCGCGCAGCTCCTCGCCCGCATCTTCGAGAGGGTCCGCCCATGACCGCGCGCACGCTCTGCGCCCTGCTGCTGAGTGCCGGCGCCATCGGCATCGCGGGCTGCAGCAGCCCCGATGGGCCGACCGCCGGCGAGCTGGAGGTCCGCCTCACGACGCCGAACGCCAACGACCGCGCGATCCTGCTGCGGGTCGGCGGCACGCAGACGGCCGTCTCGGCGCCGGTCGGGTCGAACTACCGGGTGCTCACCGCGCCCCTCGCCGGCGACACGGTGCGCGTCGTGGTCATCGCGCCGGTGGGGAGCACGCTCGCGGCCGGGACGCTCCTGCGCCTCACGGTCCCCGACACGCGCCAGGCGGGGTCGTACGTCGCCAAGGTGCTCGACGTGGCGAGCGCGACCTACGCGCAACGCGCCACGGCGGGCTACGTGCTCACCGTCGTGAAGCCGTAGCGGTCCGCGAGCCCTCCGATGCCCGGCTCTCCCCCGCCCGCCGCGGTGACCCCGGTCGTCGCGGCGGTCGTGTTTGCGGCGCTCGCGCTCCAGGCGGCGGGGTGCGGCCCCGGCGCCCCGGTGCGGATCGGCGTCGTCCTCCCCGCCGACTTCGCGGCCGCCGCGGTGATCGCGGCCGACCAGCTGAACGCCGCGGATGGACGGGGCGGCCCTCTACCGCGCCCTCCGCGAGCGGGACCCGCGCGTCGCCGAGCGGATGATCTTCCTCTCCGGCGACATGGCCCAGATCGGCGAGATGGACGCCGGAGGCATCGCGCCGACCAGAATCCTCCCTAAACCCATCGAGCTGGCCGAGTTCGAACGCTTCCTTTTGCAGCACATGGGGTTCTGAGGTCGGCGCGCTTTTTGCAAGACCGTCCCCCGTGCTGGGCGGCCTGCTTTCCTTGAGGGGCTCCGCTCCCGCGTGTACTTTGCGGACGACGGCGGTTCCGGGGCGGTAGCTCAGCTGGGAGAGCACCTGGTTTGCAACCAGGGGGTCGAGGGTTCGAGTCCCTTCCGCTCCATGCTCCCCGAGTCCAGCCGCGCGTGCCGAAAGGCCTATGGACGCATCGACGGTCTACCAGTACCGGTTCGTGCTCGCCTTCCTCGCGATCGGCTTCGTGTTCGCCGTCATCGCGGTGCTGGTGCCGTTCCTCATCGCGCCGCGCGGCAAGGGCGCCGACACGCTGAAGACGTACGAGAGCGGCATCGTCCCCGAGCGGGGCGCGTGGCGCTCCTTCTCGCTGGCGTACTACCTCTACGCGCTCCTCTACCTCGCCGTCGCGGTGGACGTCATCTACCTCTTCCCGGTCGCGATCGTCTACCGGATGATGGGCGGATGGCAGGTGCTGGTCGAGGTCCTCGCCTTCGTGGCGGTGATCGCGGTGGCGGTGGTCTATTCGTGGCGCACGGGAGCGTTCCGATGGGAGTAGTCGTGCCCGCTGGCCGGCCCACCGACGCCGAGCTCGCGCGCCTCGCCGAGGACGCCGCGCCCTTCGTGCGCCTCGCGATGGTGGAGGACGTGCTCAACCTCTGCCGCGCAAACTCCCTCTGGCCGATCACCTTCGGCCTCGCGTGCTGCGCCATCGAGATGATGGCGACGGGGATGGCGAAGTACGACCTCGCGCGCTTCGGCGCCGAGGTCTTCCGCCCCTCGCCGCGCCAGGCGGACCTGATGATCCTCGCCGGCACGATCTCGCGCAAAATGGCGCCGGTGGTCCAGACCCTGTGGGACCAAATGCCCGAGCCGAAATGGTCCATCGCGATGGGCGGCTGCACCATCAGCGGCGGGCCGTTCAAGTACCCCGGCGAGTACGCGATCGCCGAGGGCGCCGAGAAGATCATGCGCGTGGACGTGCACGTCCCCGGCTGCCCGCCGCGCCCCGAGGCGCTGATCGCGGGCATCCTGACCCTCGAAGAGAAGATCAAGCAAGGACGGCGCTTTGGCCGCACCCGCTGAGCTGGTCCGGCTGCTCGACGAGCGCGGCTGGACGGCCGAGCCGCCGACGGCGCACCCGATGTCGGGCGTCTCGGAGAGCCGCTGGGTCCTTCCGGAGCACCTGGTGGCCGCCGCGAGGGCGCTGAAGGAGGCGGGCTACTTCTACGAGTCCCTGACCTGCGTGGACCGCCTCGATCCGCAGGGCGCGTTCGAGCTGGTGCTCACGTTCGCGCGGTGGGACGCCCCCGCGCGCATCGGCGTCCGCGTGTGGACCCCGAAGGACACGCCGGTCCCCTCGCTCGCGGGCGTGTTCGGGATCGCGGAGTGGAACGAGCGCGAGGCCTGGGAACTGTTCGGCGTCGAGTTCTCGGGCCACCCCAAGCTGCGGTGGCTGCTGCTGCCGGACGGCACCGAGTTCCGGCCGCTGCTCAAGAGCTTCACGGCGCCCCCGCCCTCCATCTACGACGACAGCCTCACGGCCCCTGCCTCCCCCGATGACCGCACAGACCCCGACACTCACGGCTGAGCCGCTCGACACCTACACCCTGAACATGGGGCCGCAGCATCCCTCGACCCACGGGGTGCTGCGCCTGGTGCTCACGCTGCGGGGCGAGAAGCTCGTGCACGTGGACCCGGTGATCGGCTACGGCCACCGCGGCCACGAGAAGATGGCGGAGAACCGCACCTACGCGCAGTTCCTCCCGAACACGTCGCGGCAGGACTACCTGTCGGGGGTGATCTACAACAACGCGTGGTGCGAAGCGGTCGAGAAGCTGGCGGGGATCCCCGTGCCGGAGCGGGCGCTCGTCGCGCGCGTCATCCTGGCCGAGTTCAACCGCCTGGCGTCGCACCTCATGTGGATCGGGGCGTACCTCCTCGACCTCGGCGGGTGGACGCCGCAGCTGTACACGTGGGACGACCGGGAGGCGATCCTCTTCCTCCTCGAGTCGGTCACGGGCTCGCGCCTCACCTACTGCACCGGCCGCTTCGGCGGCCTGAGCCGCGACCTCGACGCCGACTTCCCGGCGCGCGCCCGCGTGGTGCTCAAGAAGCTCAAGGACCGCTGGCAGGAGTACGAGGACCTGGTCGAGGGGAACGTCATCTTCGTCCAGCGCACCAGGGGCGTCGGGATCTTCACGAAGGAGCAGTGCCAGAGCTACGGCGTCACCGGCTCCAGCCTGCGGGCCGCCGGCGTGGCCTACGACGTCCGCAAGGTCGAGCCCTACGGCGCCTACCCGCGCTTCCAGTTCGACATCCCCACCCGCCCCGAGAGCGACGCCTTCGCGCGCTACTGGGTCCGGGTGCAGGAGATGAAGCAGAGCGTGCGGATCATCGAGCAGGCGCTGGAGCAGCTCCCCGACGGGCCGATCCTCACCGAGCGGGGCCTCGGCTCGAAGAAGCGCCTCAAGCTCCCCGTCGGCACGCAGTACTACGCCGTCGAGGCCGCGCGCGGCGCCTATGGCATCCTGCTCGTCTCCGAGGGCGGGACCGAGCCGTACCGCGCCAAGTTCCGCGTTCCCTCGTACGCCAACCTCGCCGTCATGCAGGACGTGATGCCCGGGTACATGGTCGCCGACCTGGTCGGCATCCTCGGGAGCATCGACGTGATCATCCCGGAGATCGACCGATGACGCTCCTCACCGGCCTGCGCGACTGGATCGCCGGCTTCCTCGGCGAATTCCTGGCCACGTGGCTGCTGGGCGCCGCGCTGATCATGACGTTCCTGGCGTTCAACGTGCTCTTCCTGGTCCTGGCGGAGCGGAAGCTCGCCGGGCACTTCCAGCGGCGCGTCGGACCGATGGAGGTGGGCCCCCACGGCTCCCTCCAGTCCATCGCCGACATGATCAAGCTGCTGGGCAAGCAGATCCTGACGCCGGTCGCGACCGACCGGTTCGTGTATCTCCTCGCCCCGCTCATGGTCTTCCTTCCGACCCTCTGCGTCGCCTCCCTGATCCCCCTGACGGGGGCGGAGGCGTTCGCGAACCAGCCGTACGGCCTGCTGGTGATCATCGCCCTCTCGGGGGTGACGGTCCTCTCGATCTTCATGGCCGGCTGGTCGTCGAACAACAAGTACGCGGTGCTGGGGGGGATGCGCTCGGTGTCGCAGGTCATCGCCTACGAGATCCCGGTGCTCCTCGCGGCCCTGAGCGTGGTGATGATCGCGCAGACCACCAACCTCCGGCAGATCGTGGAGGCGCAGGCCAACACCCACTGGTACGTGCTCTACCAGCCGATCGCGGCGCTGCTCTTCTTCATCGGCATCACCGCGGAGACGAACCGCGCGCCGTTCGACATCCCGGAGGCGGAGTCGGAGCTGGTGGGCGGGTTCCACACCGAGTACTCGGGGATGCGGTTCGCGATGTTCTTCTTCGCCGAGTACACCAACATGCTGGTGCTCGGCGCCCTCGGCGCCACCCTCTTCCTGGGCGGGTGGCTGGGCCCGTGGCTCCCCGGCCCGGTGTGGCTCCTCCTCAAGACGTACGCGGTCATCTTCGTGCTGATCTGGGTGCGGTGGACGTTCCCGCGCCTGCGCTTCGACCAGCTGATGAGCTTCGCGTGGAAGCTCCTCATCCCGGTGGCGCTGCTCAACCTGGTGATCACCGCGATCCTCGTGCACGGGGTGGGCTGATGGGCTACCTGCGCAGGTTCGCGACCGGGGCGTGGAGCCTGGTGGTCGGCCTGAAGGTCACGGCGAACCACCTCTTCCGCCGGCGGGTGACCCTCTTCTATCCGCACGAGCTTCCCGACGCCTCGCACTGGGGCGGGCCGATCGAGCTGGTGACCTTCCCCGCGACGGGGACGCACGACTGCATCGCCTGCAACGCCTGCGTACGGGTCTGCCCCTCGGACTGCTTCACCGTCGAGGGGAAGCGCCCCGAGGGCGCCAAGAAGATGCGGGCGACCAAGTTCCTCATCGACTTCTCGACGTGCAGCCTCTGCGGGCTGTGCATCGACGTCTGCCCCACCGACACGCTGCAGTACTCGCAGCGGTACGACGAGGCGTTCTACACGCGCAACGAGACCTTCAACGACCTCCTCGCGCCGTTCGGGGAGGACCCCACCTTCGCAGGCAAGCCGACGTGAACTGGGCCGGCGCGGTCTTCGGGGCCTCCGCCGCCACCGCCCTGGTGGGCGCCGTGTGCGCGGTCGGGCTCAAGAGCATCTTCCACAACATCCTCGGCTTCGCCCTGGCGATGCTGGGGGTGGCCGGGGTCTTCCTCTCCCTGGGCAGCGACTTCCTGGCCGTGGTCTTCGTGCTGGTGTACGTCGGGGCGGTGGCCATCGCGATGGTGTACGCGGTGATGCTGTCGGTCCCCCTCGACCAGCCGGCACGCCCGCGCAGCCGGACGAAGGTGGCCGGCGCGGCCCTCTTCGCCGCGATCGGCGCGGCCGCGATCTGGCTGGTGGTGCGGAGCGCGGCGTGGCCCCCGGCGACGGGGCGCCTCGACGTCGCGGCGGCGTGGGCCGGGTACCGCTTCCTGCGCGACTACGTCCTCGCCTTCGAGCTGATCTCGGTGCTGCTCGTGGTGGCGATGATGGGCGCGGTGATGGTGGCGCGGCGGTCGCGCGCCAGCGCGGAGGAGCGGTGAGCCCCGCCCTCTACCTCGGTTTCGCGACGCTGCTCTTCGGCGTCGGGCTGTACGGGCTCCTGCAGCGCCGCTCCCTCGTGGCGATGCTCATCTCCCTGGAGCTGATGCTCGCGGCGGTGTCGGTGAACGTGGTCGCGCTCACGACCCTCACGGGGCACGACGCCTCGATGGGGCAGGTGGTTGCGCTGATCCTGGTGGGCGTCGCCGCGGCGGAGACCGCCATCGGCCTCTCCCTCTTCGTTGCCATCCACCGGGCGTCGCACAGCATCGACGTCGAGACCCTCTCGGAGCTCAAGGGATGACCGGCACCGTCCTCGCGGCCCTGGCCGCCCAGGCGGCGCCGCTCCTCGCGTGCGCCCTGATCCTGATCTTCCTGCGGGGCCGGCCCCGCGTCGCCGCCGGCACCGCCATCGCGGCGCTCACGGTGAGCTTCGCCGCCGCCGCGTTCCTCGTCTGGCAGGTCGCGGTCCCGAACACCGCCTCGGTCTCCCAGACGCTGTGGCTCCCGGTGCAGGGCGGGGCGGGCCTCGCCTTCGGCGTCATCCTCGATCCCCTCGCCGTCACGATGGCGTTGGTGGTCGCGGCCATCACGCTGGCCGTGATGGTCTACTCCACCGGCTACATGCGGGGCGACCCCGGCTTCGCGCGCTACTTCGGCTTCCTCGCCCTCTTCGGCTGGGCGATGCTGGGGCTGGTCCTGGCGTCGAACCTCCTCCAGCTGCTCGTCTTCTGGGAGCTGGTCGGCCTGGCCTCGTTCCTCCTCATCGGGTTCTGGTTCGAGCGGGAGGCCCCCGCCGCCGCGGCGCGCAAGGCGTTCCTGATGACGCGGGTCGGCGACGTCGGCTTCCTCCTCGGCGTGCTGCTCCTGATCCGCGCCCTCGGCGTGGCGACGATCCCCGACGTGCTCGCCGCCGCGACGTCGTCCGCACCCGGGTTCACGGTGCCGCTGGTGGCGTTCCTCCTCCTGATGGGCGTCGTGGGGAAGAGCGCGCAGGGCCCCCTCTTCACCTGGCTCCCCGACGCGATGGAGGGCCCGACCCCGGTCTCCGCGCTGCTCCACTCGGCGACGATGGTGGCGGCGGGCGTCTTCCTCGTGGCGCGGCTCCATCCGCTCTTCGCCGCGGCGCCCGGGGTGATGCAGGGCCTCCTCTGGCTCGCGCTCGTCACCGCCCTCGCCTCGGCGACGATGGCGATGGTCGCGAACGACATCAAGCGGGTGCTGGCCTACTCCTCGATCTCCCAGCTCAGCTACATGCTGATGGCCCTCGCGGCCGGCAGCGTGGCGGCGGGCTTCTTCCACCTGACGACGCACGCCGGCTTCAAGGCGCTCCTCTTCCTCTCGTCCGGCATCTTCATCCATCACGCGCACTCCAACGACATGCGTGAGATCGCCGGGCACGAGCCCCTCTCGCAGAAGGCCGGGGTCATCGGGCTGGTGGCGGGGAGCCTCGCGCTCGCCGGCGTCATCCCCTTCGCCGGCTACTTCTCGAAGGAGATGGTCCTCGGCGCGATGGGGGAGAGGGTCGGGGGCGTGGTCCTCGCGCTCGCGTACCTCGGCGCGGGCCTGACGGCGTACTACACGTTCCGGATGGTGTTCCTGACACTCAGGGGCCAGACGCCAAGACGCCAAGAGGCCAGGGACATCGCTCCGGCGGCACACGTCGCGGGCCACGAGGAGCACTTCTCCGCGGCGGCGCACGCCGCGATGGCGTGGCCGGTCCTCGCGCTCGCGGCGCTCACCCTCGTCCTCGGGTACCTGGGCGGCTTCTTCGCGACGCGGCTCTCCCCGGCGCTGCCGCACGAGGGGCCCTTCCACGTCGGCGGCGGCGCGCTCGTGGCGCTGGCGCTGGTGGCGGCGGGCATCGCCCTCGCGTGGTACGAGTTCGGGCGGGCGGGCGCCCTCCGGCTGGGCTTCGCGGAGCGGGTGCCGGCCCTCAAGTCCTTCTTCGGTGACAACTGGTATCTGGACCGCCTGTACAAGGCCACCGTGATCCGCTGGACGCTGGCGCTCTCCCGCGCCGCGAAGTGGAATGACCACACGGTGCTGGACGGCGCTTCCGACGGCGTCGCGCAGGGCACGGTCTGGGGCGGACGGATCCTCTCGATGGTGCAGAACGGCTTCGTGCAGGCGTACGTCGCGGTGGCGATCAGCGTCGTCGCGGCCCTCGGGATCTGGCTCACGCGGACGGGAGGCCTGCCGTGAACGGCCCCGGCCTGCTGACCCTCCTCGTCCTCTGCCCGGCCGTCGGCCTGGCGGTGATCCTCGCCATCCCCGGCCGGTTCCCCAAGGCCATCAAGGTCGCCTCGGCCCTCACCGGCCTCGCGACCCTCCTGGTGACGGGGCTCATCTACGCGAAGTTCGACCCGGCCGCGGCGGGGAAGCAGCTCCTCGAGCAGGTGCCGTGGATCCCCGCGGTCGGCATCGAGTGGCACAACGGCGTGGACGGCATCAGCCTCCCCCTCCTCGTCCTCACCGCCATCGTCTTCTTCACCGGCGTGCTGGTGATGTGGGAGCTGAAGGAGCGCGTGAAGGAGTACTTCGCCTTCATGACGCTCCTCGTCACCGGCGTCTTCGGCGTGTTCGTGTCCCTCGACCTCTTCTTCTTCCTGTTCTACTACGAGCTCGCCGTCCTCCCGATGTACCTCCTGATCGCGGTCTGGGGGAGCACGCGGAAGGAGTACGGGGCGATGAAGCTGACCCTGTACCTGCTGGCGGGCACGGCGCTGGTGGTGCCGGCCGCGCTGGCGGTGTACTGGGCGGCGGGGCTCAACACCTTCGACCTGGTGCGGCTCGGCACGGTGCACTACGGCCACACCTTCCAGATCGTCGTCTATCCGTTCCTGTTCGTCGGCTTCGGCATCCTCGCCGGCATGTGGCCCCTCCACACCTGGTCGCCGGTGGGCCACGTGGCGGCGCCCACCGCGGTCTCGATGCTCCACGCCGGCGTGCTGATGAAGCTGGGCGCCTACGGTATCCTGCGGGTCGCGATGCCCCTCCTCCCCGAGGGGGCGCACTACTGGATGCTCGCCACGGCCATCCTCGCGACGGTGAACATCGTGTACGGCGCCTTCGTGGCGCTCTCGCAGACCGACCTCAAGTTCGTCATCGGGTTCAGCTCGGTCTCGCACATGGGCATCGTGCTCCTCGGCCTCTCCACGATGAGCCAGGACGGCATCAACGGCGCGGTGTTCCAGATGTTCAGCCACGGCATCATGACGGCCCTCTTCTTCGCCGCCGTGGGCTACATCTACGACCGCTACCACACCCGCGACATGACGCGGCTGGGCGGCCTCTCGAAGTACGTGCCGGTGGCGTCGGCGTTCTTCATCGTCGCCGCGCTGTGCGGCGCCGGCGTGCCGGGCTTCGCCTCCTTCTGGGCGGAGCTGCTGGTCTTCCTCGGCACCCTCAAGACCTTCCCGGTGCTGGCGTGGATCGTGGTGCTCGCGCTGGTGGTCACGATGGCGTACTCGATGCGCGCCATCGTGGTCGGCTTCTTCGGCGCGCCGCACGAGGAGCTGCACCACCCCGCCGACATCTCGCTCTTCCTCTCGCTGCCGCGGGCCATCCTGGTCGCGGTGCTGCTCGTCCTGGGCTTCTACCCCCGCCTCATGCTGGACATCATCGATCCGGCGACGCGGGCGCTGATCGGGGTGCTCAAGTGAGCCGCTGGCTGGCCCTCCTCCCCGAGGCCGCGCTGGTCGTGACCGGCCTCCTGATCTTCGCCGCGCTGATGGGCGACGGACCGAACCGCGAGCGGTGGGCGCGCCGCGCCGCCGAGGTCGGGGGCCTCCTCGTCCTCGTGGCGTGCGTCCTCACCCTGGGCCGGTCGTTCGAGGTCTTCTGGGTCACCTACCGCGTGGACGCCTTCTCCCAGCTGGTGAAGCTGGCCGTCGCGGTCGGGTTCCTGGTGTCGGTGTTCATCGTGCGCGACGGGGCGGGGCAGCGGGACGACGCGCGGGGGGAGATCTTCTTCTTCCTCCTGACGTCGGCGTCCGGCCTCATGGTCATGGCGAGCGCCGTCGAGGCGGTCGCCCTCTACCTCGGCCTCGAGATCGCGTCGTTCTCCCTCTTCGTCCTCGTCCCGCTGCGCGAGCGGTTCCCCCTCGGCAGGGAAGCGGGCCTCAAGTTCCTGGTGGTGGGCCTCGCCGCCTCCGCGGTGACGCTCTTCGGCCTCTCGCTCCTCATCGGCCTCACCGGCACCACCAAGCTCGACGAGATGGCCGTGGCCCTCGCCGCGATCGGCAGCAAGCCGGTCGCGCTCTTCGGCCTGGCGCTCTTCCTCTCGGGCTTCCTCTTCAAGCTGGCGCTCTTCCCGTTCCACTTCTGGGCGCCCGACGTCTATGAGAGCGCGAGCCACGGCGTCGCGGCGTTCGTCGCCACGGCCTCCAAGGTCACGGCGGTGGCGCTGCTCTGCCGCCTCCTCGCCCTCACGCAGGTGACGGGCACCGCGCTCGTCACCGCGCTCGCCCTCGCGGCCGCCATCTCGATGACGCTCGGCAACCTCGTCGCCATCGTGCAGCGCGACCTCAAGCGGATGCTGGCGTACTCCGCCATCGCGCAGGCGGGGTACATCACGGTGGGCCTCGTGGCCTTCACGCACGACGGGTTCAGCGCGGCCCTCTTCTACGGCGTCCTCTACCTCCTGATGAACGCCGCGGCCTTCCTCGTGGTCGCCCGCGTCAGCGTCGACGGCGCCAACGTCTCGATGGACGACCTGAACGGGCTGCACCGGCGCTCCCCCCTCCTGGCGGCCACCCTCCTCCTCGCGCTCTTCGCGCTGGCCGGGGTGCCCCCCACGTCGGGCTTCATCGGGAAGTGGTTCCTCTTCCGCGCCGCGATGTCCGAGGGGTGGTGGTGGCTCGTCCTCCTCGGCGCCATCAACGCCACGGTGTCCGTCTACTACTATCTGATCGTCGTGAAGCACGCCTACCTGCTCCCGGCGGAGGGCGAGGAGAAGCCGGTCCCGCTCACGTTCGGGGACAAGGCGCTCTGCTACGGACTCAGCGCCGCGACCCTCGTCCTCGGCGTGTGGCCGACGCTGCTGTACGACTGGGCCTCGAGGGCAGCCGCGAATCTCCCGTAGGCGCACCGGAAGGCGGCGCGCCGTTCAGCGGCGCACCGACGCATCGAAACACGGACGCAAACGTGGGACTACAGGCGAAGCGGCGCAGTCGGTATACTTGACTACGCCGCTCGTATGTCGGACACACTGCTCGCGAGGAATGCCCTTCCATGCCGACCATCGGACAGCCCGCACCCGACTTCACCCTCCCCTCGACCTCGGGGAAGGACATCACGCTCTCGTCGTTCCGCGGCAAGGAGAACGTCCTCGTCGCCTTCTTCCCCCTCGCCTTCACCGGCACCTGCACCAAGGAACTGTGTTCGTTCTCCGATGACCTCTCGCAATTCCGCGCCGGCGGTACCCGCGTCCTCCCCGTCAGTGTGGACGCAGTGCCCTCGCTCAAGGCGTTCAAGGAGAAGGAGCACATGACCGTGGACCTCCTCTCTGACTTCTTCCGGAAGACGGCGAAGGACTACGGGGTTCTGGTCGAGGAGAAGGGCTTCGCGAAGCGCTCGTACTTCCTGTTGGACAAGCAGGGGGTGCTGCGCTGGAGCCACGTCGAGGCGGAGAACGGCCACCGGCGCGAGGACGCCGAGCTGCTGGAACAGATCCGGTTGCTGTAGGGCGACCCCACCGGAACGGACTCATCTGCACCGGCTGGTCGCTCGGCGTCGCGGTCCCCTCGCCCAAGCGGATCGTGGGCGGGATCCGGGACGTCTGCATCTCCCGCGGGTCCTTCGATATTCTTTGGCATCCCTACCCGAAGCCCCGACCGTCGGCCGGGGCTGGGACGACCGATGAACGCCAGGGCGCAGAAGCTGATCTTCGCGGCGACGAGCCGGCTCACCGACATCTTCCCGGTCTTCGGGGCGCGCGCCCTGGACGCGACGCTGCGCCCGCTCCTCGGGAGCCGCGCGCAGCAGGCGGTGTTCACCCGCCGCAACCGCGCCGTGATGCGCCGCGTGAAGGCGCCTCGCCGGTTCCTCGTGATCCCGGACATCCACATCGGCGACGCGGTGCTGACCCAGCCCGCGCTCACCGCCGTGCGCGACTTCTTCCCCGACGCCGAAGTGGACTACGTCGTCAACCGGACGGCCGCCCCGCTGATCGAAGGCCATCCCGACGCGACCCGGGTCCTCCCGATCTTCACCGGCGGGAGCTTCCCCTCCGCGGCGGACCTGGCTGCGCTCCAGGAGACCATCCGCACGGGGCGGTACGACCTCTGTCTCGCCTTCAGCTCCCTATTGGACGAGAAGGAACAGGCGGACCCCGCGCAGCCGTACGTCAGCGTACTGAGCCAGGCGCCGACGATCGTCCGGAACGAGAGCGACCCCGCGGCGATCAATCACTTCAGCTATCAGGACTACCGCTTCGTCCGCGGAGTGCTGGGGATGGTGGCGCGGCCGGTCCGCGGGGAGCGCTACCAGGGGACGCGGACGATCCTCTCGGACGACGCGATCGAGGGGGCGCGGCGCTTCGTGGCAGAGGGCGCCATCACCCCCGGCGCGCCGCTCGTGATGTTCAACCCCGATGGCGCCAGCCCCTTCACGATCATGCCGCGTGAGAGCCAGGTCGCGCTTCTCGAGCGCATCGCACGGGACGCGCCCGCGCAGACCGGCATCCTGATCGGCGCCGGACACTCCACGCCGGGGATGGGGCAGCGCGTCGCGGACGCGCTCTCCGATGGCGTGCGCTCGCGGGTCCGGATCGTCCCCCCGAGCGTGCCGCTGGCGACGTACGCTGCGCTCATCGACCTCGCCGACGTCTTCATCACCGGCGACACCGGACCTCTCCACCTGGCGGCGTCGCGGAAGGTCTCCCGCTCCGGCGCCCACCGATTCCGGAACCGCACCGCCGTGCTGTCGGTCTTCGGCGCGACGTTTCCGCGGATGTCGGGCTACGACTCGTCGCAGCCAGGGTTCCTCCCCACGAACCAGGATGCACCCTCCTGGTGCTTCCTCGCGGGGAGCCGCTGCCACAACATCACGTGCCTGAACAAGCTCTTTAAGACCTGCCGCGAGGTTCGCTGCTTCGAGCACCTCGACGTCGACGCCCTGGCCAGCGTGCTCCTCGACCACCTCGCAGGACTCGCCTCCCACCGGGTTCCGGCATGATGCACAACGTCCTCCTCTTCCTGTTCGCCTGGGGGCTCGGCTTCGTCGCCGCGATCCCGGTCGGACCGTCCCAGATCGAGATGGCGAAGCGGGCCATCAGCGGCCACCGCCTGGCGGCCGCGCTGGTCGTCGCCGGCTCCGCCAGCTCCGACCTCATCTACGGGTGCGTCGCGCTGTTCGGGATCGCGCCGTTCCTCGAGACGCCGTGGGTCCTGGCGACGTTCAACGGGGTGGGGGTCGTGGTCCTGTGGATCCTGGCGTTCGTGACCGTGCGGCAGAGCCGGCGGCCCGAGGACCTCGGTCTGAAGAACGCGTCGTTCGGCAGAAAGCGGTGGGCGTGGGTGACGGGGTTCTCTCTGGCCGCCACGAATCCGCCCATCATCCTCAGCTGGATCCTGGGCGTCGCCCTGGCCAAGCGGCTCGGGCTGGCGTCGCCGTTCCCCGCCGGCTCCAGGGCGCTGTTCGTCGTGGGGGGCGTCCTGGGGCTGGCGAGCTACCTCTTCCTGCTCGGCGTCGTCCTGTACCGCTTCAAGCGCTTCTTCCCGCGCGAGACCATCGGCCGGATCTACTTCTGGCTCGGCATCACCCTCTTCGTGCTGTCCTTCTACTTCGCCTTCGGGGTGATCCGGTTCCTCCGCCTGGGAACGTGACGGATCCCGGGCGATGAGCCGGCGCGCGGACCGGCGCGGCTAGTTCCGACGGTC
>JADGQW010000193.1 GCA_017881505.1 Gemmatimonadales bacterium | reverse complement strand
CGCGTCGCCCCGGCGATGATCGAGATCCGGCACGACATCCACCAGCACCCGGAGCTGGGCAACCGCGAGACGCGCACCGCCGGCATCGTCGCCGACCGGCTGCGCGCCCTGGGGCTCGAGGTGCGCACCGGCGTCGCGCACACCGGCGTGGTCGGCGTGCTCCGCGGGGGACGGCCGGGACCGGTAGTCGCGATACGGGCGGACATGGACGCCCTCCCCGTGACCGAGGCGACCGACCTGCCCTTCAAGTCTCTCGTTCGTGCCACATATGACGGCCAGGACGTCGGCGTGATGCATGCCTGCGGGCACGACGAGCACACCGCGATCCTCCTCGGCGTGGCCACGATCCTCTCGGGGATGCGCGAGCGGCTCCCCGGCACCGTGGTGTTCCTCTTCCAGCCGGCGGAGGAAGGGGTGCCACAGGGCGAGGACGGCGGCGCGCGGATGATGCTCGCGGAGGGGGCGCTGCGGGACCCGCACCCGAGCGCGGTGTTCGCCCTGCACACGATGGCGGAGATGCCGGTGGGGCAGGTGGGGTTCACGGCCGGCCCGGCGATGGCCGCGGCGGTCGAGTGGCGCGCCGTGGTGCGCGGGCGGCAGGCGCACGGAGCGCGGCCGGAGCTGTCGGTGGACCCGATCGTGACGGCGTCCCAGGTCGTCCTGGCGCTCCAGACGATCCGCTCCCGCAACACCTCGCCCTTCGCGCCGTCGGTGCTGACGGTGGGCATTATGCGCGGCGGCGAACGGCTCAACATCATCCCGGGTGAGGTGCATCTCGAGGGGACCCTCCGCACCTACGACCCGGCGGTGCAGGACACCTTCGAGCGGCGGATGCGCGAGATCTTCGATGGGACAACCCGTGCGGCTGGCGCCACGTTCACGCTGGAGTTCGGCGAGCCGATCCCGGCGGTGGTGAACGACCGCGCGCTCACGGCGCGGATGGTGCCGAGTCTCCAGCGCGCGGTGGGAGAGTCGAACGTCCACGAACTGCAGCCCGCCTCCGTCTCCGAGGACTTCTCCTACTTCTCGAACGAGGTGCCCGGCTTCTACTTCCGCCTCGGCTCCACCGCGCCGGGGACGGTGTCGGGCGACCACCACTCGCCGACCTTCCGCGCCGACGATACCGCCATCCCCGTCGGCATCCGCGCGATGACGACAGTGGTGCTCGACTACCTCGCAGGCGGGGCGCGCTGAGAGCGACGCTCGCCTAGGGGAGGAGGGGGTGCGCCTTCCGCATCATCCCTGAAGACGCGGAGGCCCGGCAACGTGCCGGGCCTCTCGTGCATCGGGGCGGGGCGAGGACGCGTTACCGCCTCGTCGCGGCCGCCGGCTTGCGCGTCGTGGCGCTCATGTCCCCGATGATGCGCCACCGGCCGTCCACCTTGCGCCAGGTGGTGAGGAAGTTCCCCGAGTCGGGGTACAGCGCCGCCACTCCGGCGGGGGCGTTCGGGCCCGGCGTCAGGCCGGTCACGTAGCGGCCGGTCTCCACGGCGATGGGGCCGCTGGCCTCGACCTGCACGTCGCTCACGGCGATGCGCCAGGTCCCCACTTCCATCATCTGCTGGAAGATGTCACGGATCGCGGCGCGACCCCGGATGGCCGGCGCGCCGGTGGGGAAGAAGACCGCGTCGTCCGCGTAGTTGAGGGCGGCGGAATCCGCCTTGCCCGCGGCCATATGCGCCGCGAAGCGGACGTTGGCGGCTTGGATGGCGGTCTTGGCCGAGTCGGACTCGCTGCGCAGGCGAGCCTGTGCGTGCTCGCGGGTCTCGGGCTTCGGCGCGCAGGCGGCGAGCGCCAGCAGCATGGCGGCCACCCAGGGCGTTCGGGTCACGGTGAGGTCTCCTTCAAGGGTCGGTCGGGCGCGGACGCGCTACCGCGTCTTCGCGGGCGCCGGGGCGCGCGTGGTGACGGCCATGTCCCTGGTGATGAGCCACCGGCCGTCCACCTTGCGCCAGGCGGTCTCGTAGTTCGTGGTGTCGGGGTACCGCGCGGCCATGCCGCGCGGGGCGTTCTTCCCGGGCGTGAAGGTGGTGACGTTGGAGCCCGTCTCCACGGCGACCGGGCCGCTGGCCTCGACCTGGCGCGTCGTCGGCTGGACCGTCCAGTGGCCCATCCCGACCCACTGCCGGAATTGCGCCTGGATCGCGGCGCGGCCGCTGATGGGCGGCGTGCCGCTGGGGAACATGACGGCGTCCTCCGCGTAGACGAGGGCCGCCGAGTCCGCCTTGCCGGCGGCGAGGTATCCGGCGAAGCGGGCGTTCGCCGCCTGGATGGCGGTCTTCGCCGAGTCGGACTCGGCGCGCAGGCGGGTCCGCATCTGCTCGGGCGTCTCGGTCTTGGGGGCGCAGGCCGCGAGCGCCAGCAACGCCGCGGCGACCCAGGGAGTGCCAGTCATGGGGACGGCTCCTTCGGGAGTGGGGAGGTCGGTGTGAAGGTACCGTCCCCCGGGCGGGGCGCTAGGGAGGCCGCGGCGTTAGTATTCCCCTCCTCGTGACCAGGACGGATCCGTGAGCGAGCAGCCGGCCAAGCGCCGGACCGACTGGGCGTCGGCGTGGCAGGAGGCGCGCGCCATCGTCTGGCGCCACCGCGGCTACCTCGCGGTGGGCCTGGCGGTGATGCTGGTGAACCGGCTGGCGGGCCTCGTCCTTCCGGCCACCTCCAAGTACCTCATCGACGACGTCGTGGGGAAGCACCAGGCCCAGCTCCTCGTCCCGCTCGCCCTCGCCGCCGGCGCCGCCACCCTCGTCCAGGCGGCCAGCTCGTTCGCCCTCTCCCAGCTCCTCGGCGTCACCGCGCAGCGCGCCATCACGGAGATGCGGCGCGAGGTCGAGGCGCACGTGATGCGCCTCCCGGTCCAGTACTTCGACTCGACCAAGAGCGGCGTCCTCATCTCGCGGATCATGACCGACGCGGAAGGCATCCGGAACCTCGTCGGCACCGGACTGGTCCAGCTCGTCGGCGGGCTGGTGACGGCGGGGATCGCCCTCTTCGTCCTCTTCTACCTCAACTGGCGGCTCACCACCGCCACGATCCTCATCCTCGGCGTCTTCGGCGGGCTGATGGCGACCGCCTTCACGAAGCTGCGCCCGATCTTCCGCGACCGCGGCAGGATCAACGCCGAGGTGACGGGCCGGCTCGGCGAGTCGTTGGGGGGCGTGCGGGTAGTGAAGGCGTACGTGGCCGAGCGGGGGGAGAAGCTGGTCTTCGCCCGCGGGGTGAACCGCCTCTTCCGCAACATCGCCAGGACGGTCACCGGGGTCTCCGCCCTCGGCGCCGCCACGACCGTCATCGTCGGCGGCATCGGCGTGCTGATGATCGTCGTCGGGGGGCGCGCCATCGTGGCCGGGCAGATGACCCTCGGCGGCTTCGTGATGTACGTCTTCTTCGTCGGCCTGGTCGCGGCGCCGCTGGTGCAGATCGCCTCCATCGGCACGCAGATCAGCGAGGCGTTCGCGGGGCTCGACCGCATCCGCGAGCTGCGCCGGATGGCGACCGAGGATGCGGACGACGCCTCGAAGCTCGCCCTGGGCGACGGGCTGGAGGGGGCGATCGGCTTCGAGGACGTCCGCTTCGCCTACAACCCCGGTGTGGACGTGCTGAAGGGCGTCTCGTTCCGCGCGCCGGCCGGCTCCACCACCGCGCTGGTGGGCTCGAGCGGCTCGGGGAAGAGCACCCTCATCTCCCTGGTGATGGCCTTCAACCGGCCGGGCGCGGGGCGCATCCTCGTGGACGGGCACGACCTCGCCGGCCTCAAGCTCCGCGACTACCGCGCCAACCTCGGCGTCGTCCTCCAGGACAACTTCCTCTTCGACGGCTCCATCGCCGAGAACATCGGCTTCTCACGGCCGCACGCCACGCGCGAGGAGATCCTCGGGGTGGCGCGCATCGCGCACTGCGACGAGTTCGTGAGCCAGATGGAGAAGGGGTACGACACGGTCGTGGGGGAGCGGGGCGTGAAGCTCTCAGGGGGCCAGCGCCAGCGCGTCGCCATCGCGCGGGCGATCCTGGCGGACCCGCGCATCCTCATCCTCGACGAGGCCACCAGCAGCCTCGACAGCGAGAGCGAGGCGCTGATCCAGGACGGCCTCAAGAACCTCCGCCAGGGGCGCACGACCTTCGTCATCGCGCACCGGCTCTCGACCATCCGCAGCGCCGACCAGATCCTGGTGCTCGAGGGGGGGGAGATCGTTGAGCGGGGGACCCACGGGGAGCTGCTGCGCCTCGGCGGCCGCTACCGCCAGCTGCACGACAAGCAGTACCGCTTCGAAGCCGACCGGTTCATCAACCCGGGGGAGGACTTCACCCCGGAGCCGGAGCCGGCCGTGGCGCCGCGCGCCGACGCGGCCGGGCCGGGCCGGCTCTAGAACTCGTACTCCTCCATCTTCCGCAGGGCCACCTGCAGCGGCACCACCGTGCAGGCGAGGCAGACGAACAGGGCCAGGGCGAACGCCCCGATCATCGCGGGGCCGACCTCGATCGGCCGCTGCTCGTAGGACGCCCGCAGGTACGCGTACACCGGCACCGACTCGATGACGATGATGACCGTGAGGAGCGCGATGG
>JADGQW010000192.1 GCA_017881505.1 Gemmatimonadales bacterium | reverse complement strand
CCCGGCACGGGGACCTCGCGCCGGCCGTGCACGCCGAGGACGGGGATGCGCGCCTTCGCGAGCGCCAGCGCCAGACCGACCCCCGCGCGCCCCGTCCCGACGATCCCGACCGGGGAGCCGGCCCGCCGGCGGCGCGGCGCGCGCGGCGCCCGGGGCACCCCCGCGGCGATGTCCTTGCGCCGGTGTCCGCTCACCGGAGGAGGTTCTCCCACACGATGTCGAGGCCGATCACGAGGATGAGCAGGGAGAAGAGCCGCTGGATCGTTGCCACCGGGAGCCGCCGGTTGAGTCGGACGCCGAGTGGCGCGGCCAGGACCGAACCCACGGCGAGGGGGAGCGCGTGCAGGAAGTCCACGTGCCCCACGACCCCGCCGAAGGGGAGGGGTGCCGTCGTCGCCAGGAAGAGGTAGCTGACGCACCCGGCGGTGGCGGTCACGGCGATCACGGCGAGAGACGTCGCCGGGACCGACTCGAAGCGGATGTGCAGGACGTAGTACATCCCGATCGTCGCCACGATGCCGCCGCCCACCCCGAGGAACGCCGAGAGCGCACCGATGGGGAGGCCGAGGAGCGCCGCGTACACCGTGGAGGCGCGCCCCTCGAGCGGGGCGACCGCCGGCCGCGCCTTGTGGCGCAGGAGATCGATCGCGACGACGACGAGGAAGAGGCCGAACCCGGTGCGCAGCGCCTGGGCGGGGACGTGGACGGCGAGCCGCGCGGAGAAGGCCGCCGAGACGGCTGCGGCGGCCGCCAGGGTCATCGCTTCCCGCCAGCGCACCAGCCCGAGGCCGCGGTAGCCGATCACCCCCCGGAGCGCCGTGGGGACGATGACGGCGAGGCTGGTCGCGTGCGCGAGGACGGTGGCGTCGGACGCCGGGACGGCGAGCCGCGCGTAGAGGAGGTAGAGGAAGGGGACCATGAGGACCCCTCCCCCGATGCCGGTCAGCCCCGAGAGGACGCCGACGAGGACGCCGACCGCGAGAGCGGCGGCGACGAGCACTACCGGTGCGGGGCGGTGGCGCCCTGCGCGGTGGCCGCGAAGCTCAGCAGCTCGGCGGGTGTGCGGGCCTGCGTCGCCGCCCGCAGTGCCTCGACGAGCGTCGGGTCGTCCTGCGCGGCGCGCCGCAGCTCGCCCTGGCGGCCGAAGTTGAGCCGGGCCACCTGGTTGGCCAGCTGCTTGTCGAGGAACGCGCCCGCGACGCGGAGCGTCTCCTCGTCGAGGGTGATGCCGCGCGTGCGGAGCTGGTCGAGGAACGCCGCGCGCATCGCCGGCGTGAAGCTGAAGAGCGGGCCCGCGACGCTGAAGCGCTGCCGCGCCTGGAAGGCCGTCGCGGCGAGGGCGTCCTGGTACTTCGCGATCTTCCGGCCGAGCACCTGCGTCAGCCGTTCCGCCGCCCGGATGTCCGCGCTGTCGGCGCGGATCGTCACGTCGGGGATGATGCCGCCGCCACCGCGCTCCGCGCGGCCGGCGTCGGTGTGGTAGGTCTCGGGCTTCGCGGTCGTGTCGGGCGCCGCGACGCTGTCGTCCGGCAGGAGGTCGGGTTCGAAGCCGATCTTGCTCGGCCGCTGGATGCTGCGGCCGCTCGGCGTGTACCATCGGGCCGTCGTCAGCTTGAGCGCCAGCGAGTCTCCCAGCCGGAACACCGTCTGCACCAAGCCCTTGCCGTACGTCGGCGTCCCGATGAGGAGCGCGCGGTCGTGGTCCTGCAGGGCGCCCGCCACGATCTCCGAGGCCGACGCGGAGTACCCGTTGACCAGCACCACCAGCGGGAGGTCGGGATAGCGCTGCGGCGCGGCGTCCTCGTATGCGTGGGTGGAGCGCGGGGCCCGGCCCCGCGTCGACAGGATCTCCTGCCCCGGATTGAGGAACAGCTCGGACACGGCGATCCCCTCGTCGAGGAGGCCGCCGGGGTTGTTCCGGAGGTCGAGGATCAGCGAGCGCATGCCGCCGCGCTTGAGGCTGTCCACGGCCGACTGCAGCTCGTCCGCGGAGGACTGGCTGAAGGGGTTGAGCTCGATGTAGCCCACGCGGTCGCTGAGCATCATCACCGTGCGCACCGACTTCGAGTGGATCCGGGCGCGGGTGAGGGTGAACGACAGGAGATCGGTCGCGCCGGCGCGCACCACGCGGATGGTGACCTGCGTGCCCTCGCGGCCGCGGAGGGAGCGGACGGCGTCGTCCTGCGTGAAGTGCTCGGTCGGCTTCCCGTCCACCTCGACGATCCGGTCGCCCGACATGATCCCGGCGCGCTCCGCCGGCGTCTCCGGGAGGGGCGCGACGACGACGATGGCGCCGTCCCGCATCTCGATCTGGGTGCCGATGCCGGCGTAGTTGCCGGTCGTCGCCTCGTTGAGCCCGCGGAAGTCCTTCGCGTCGAGGAAGCCGCTGTACGGGTCGCGCAGCTCGGAGAGCATCCCGTCGATCGCCATCCGGTACAGCTGCCGCTGGTCGAGCGAGTCCACGTAGTAATCGGCGACGTGCGTCAGGACGTCGTCGAAGAGGCGGGCGCGCTGATAGACGCTCTCGTCCTGGCGGGTCCCCTGCTGCATGAACCAGCCGCCGGAGAGGAACGCGACGACGGCGACGACGGACGTGATCAGGATGCGCTGACGCGACATACGGCCTTCCTTAGCGGGGCGAACTAGGGATTACCCCGCGTGCGGGGAAAAGGTCTCCACGAACCGGCGCGCCAGCTCCGCCCAGAGCGCGTCGTGGATCTGATCGGGGGTCCCGTCGGCCGGGAGATGAAGGATGCCCGGTCCTCGCGCGCCGCGAAAGGCCTCCGCGACCCGCTGGTGGAACGCCCCGTCGGCCAGCTCCATGCGGTCCTTGATCTTCCCCGCCGCCGCCTGGCGCGCCTGCCCGACCTCGGGGGGCACGTCGAGCACGACCACGAGGTCGGGCACGAGGCCGCCCGTGGCGAGCCGGTTGGCGGCCACCACCTCCGCCTCCGGCAGGCCGCGGCCGCCCATCTGATAGGCGCGGGTGGACAGGTCGAACCGGTCGGCGAGGACCGTCGCGCCGCGCTCCAGGGCGGGACGCACCACCTTCTGCACCAGGTCGGCACGCGCCACGAGGACGAGGAAGAGCTCCGTCGCGGCGCCCAGCTCCAGCGCGGGGTCGAGGAAGAGCCGCCGCGCCTCCTCGGCGAGGGGCGTGCCGCCGGGCTCGCGCACGACCAGGACCTCGCGCCCCGCGCGACGCAGACGCTCCGCGAGGCGGGCCACCTGCGTCGTCTTCCCTGCCCCCTCGACACCTTCCACCGTCAGGAAGAGCCCGTGAGGCACCGCTGACCGCTCACCGTTCACCGCTCACCCCTTGGCGTCTTGGCGTCTGGCACCTGGGTTCTGGCCATCAGGTCAGCGTGATGATCCGGCTCTCCGCCCCCAGGCGGATCCCCTCGAACATCTGCTCGTTCACCTTCGTCATCAGCTTGTCGAAGTTCGTCTGCGCGGCGACGAAGACCTGATAGGCCGCGTCCGACTGGACCGTGCCCATCAGCGCGTCGATCTCGGCCCGGGTCTGTTCCGAGGGGGCGATCCCCTCGTCGAGCTTCGCCTCCGCCTCCATCTGCAGCACGCGCATCCGCTCCAGCTTGGCCTTCAGCCCGTCGTTGCCCATCAGGCGCTCGTTGGCCCGCTTGAGCGCCTGGTACTCCTCGCTCTGGCCGACGAGCCGCCCCAGTTCCTCCGCCCGCTTCAAGATCATCGCTCCCCCGGTTGGAGCGCCGTCACGTACCGCGGGCGCTCGAAGAGATCGTTCCGGACCGCCACATCCGCGAAGCCCGCTTGCCGCACCAGCGCGGCCGTCTCCCGCGCCCGCCGGCTGTCCACCTCGAGCGCCAGCAGGCCGCCCGGGGCGAGGGCCACGCGCGCCGCCGCCGCCAGCCGCCGCGTGGGCGTCAGGCCGTCGGGCCCGCCGTCGAGCGCCAGGAGCGGCTCGAAGTCGCGGACCGACGCCTCCAGATCCATCAGCTCGAGGGTGGCGATGTAGGGCGGATTGCTCGCCACCACGTCCACCACGCCGACCGCGAGGGGCTCCAGCAGGTCCCCCTGGAGGCACCGGACGCGCGACGCGACGCCGAGCGCTTCCACGTTGGCCCGCGCCACCGCCAGCGCCTCCGCCGAGCGGTCGAGCGCTACCACGCGGGCGAAGGGCCCCTCGAGGGCGAGGGACAACGCCACCGCCCCGGAGCCCGTCCCCACGTCCACCGCCACCAACCCCACCGACCGGCGCACCGGTAACCGGTCACCGTTCACCGTCTTCGCCCTTGCGGGCGTGGTCACGGTCAACGGTCCGCCGGTATACGGTGAACGGTCCCGCGCCCACGCCAGGACCACCTCGACCAGCCCCTCCGTCTCCGGGCGCGGGATCAGCACCCGCTCGTCCACCCGGAGCCAGTGACCGCGGAAGTTCGCCCACCCCGTGGCGTACGCCTGTGGCTCCCCCATCGCCCGGCGCGCCACCGCCTGCGCCAGGAAGGCGAGCCCCTCCCCCGAGAGGGGGCGCTCCCGCTCCGCCCACGCCGCGCTCGTGGCGCCGCGGACCAGCGCCGCGTACAGCTCGTCGGCCTCGC
>JADGQW010000052.1 GCA_017881505.1 Gemmatimonadales bacterium | reverse complement strand
TACTGATCGAGCGCCTCGTTCTCCGGCGTCATCGGGTTCGGGTCGGTGTTGTGCCAGAAGCGCTGCCACGCGCTCGCGCGCTGCTCGGCGGTGGCGTTGGCGAGGTGGCGCAGCGAGTCGGCGGCGGGGAAGTACCGCAACAGGCTGATCATGTCGTCGAAGTTCGTCACCGCCCACAGGTCGGAGAACGCGACGAGGAACGGCGCCTGGGCGACCTGCCCTCCGCCGACCATCCGGATCCGCAGCTCGTGCCGCCCGATGGAGAGGGGGCCGGGCGGGATCGTCACGGTCCGGCCCGTGATGGCGCGGAGCGAATCCACCGGCAGCGTGTCCTGCCAGACTACCCGCCCCGCCGGGTCGCTCGCCTCCACCGCGAGCGCGCTCCCCGCGGGCAGGCCGTACGTCTCGAAGTAGAAGCGCACCGAGTCGGCGCCGTACCCGACCGCGCTGCGGGGATTGGCCACCAGCACGGGCTCGCCCGCGAAGCTGGAACGGGACTGGCCCTGGTACACCGCGATCGGGTTGGAGACCGCGGGGGGCTCGAGGGCCGGGACCTCCAGTGTGGTCTCCGCGCGCGCCAGGTTCGGGCCGTTCCGGTCGCGCACGACGATGGTGACCGCGTACTGGCCGGCGCGGACGGGCACGAGCTGCTGAAAGATGACGCTCTCCTCGGTGCGCAGCGTCTCGCGGAAGCTGCTGATCCGGATGCGCTGGTCGCGCGAGACCTGCTGGGCGATGTCGGTGCCCTGGCGGAAGGTCAGCTCGACGCGGTAATCGGCGACGAAGTCATTGCCGTCGCGCCGGAAGGCGAAACCGCGGTTGTGGAGGGAGAGCGCCACGAGGACGAGCGTGGTGTCGGGCGTCGGACCGGCCAGGACGCGCAGACCGCCGACGACCGCGAGGGGGCCGCCGTCGGCGATCAACCCCATCTGCCGGAAGACGGCGGTGGGGTCGAAGACCCGCGGCAGCTGCTGCGGGCCGGTCGAGGGTTCGGGCGAGCCGACCCGCTGCCAGGTGCCGCAGGCGGTGACGAGGGCCAGGAGCGGGATGGCGATTCGGGAGACGCGGGACGGCGTGGGAGCCTCGGCGATAGGGGCGCGTTCGGACCCGGGGATGTCGGCAAGCTACGGACGCTCCGAGGGCCGCGTCAAGCCGCGCGCGGCGTTCGACTTGCCGCCTGCGAAGGGCGTCGGTACATTCGCGTAACCTCATGTCTTCCGAAGATCTTACGGGTTCCGTCGTCGCCGGCTATCACCTCCTCGAGCGGGTCGGCGAGGGGGGTACGGCCGTCGTCTACCGCGCCCAGCATTCCGAGCGCGGCGTCTGCGCCATGAAGATCCTGCGGCCGAAGATGCGGGCCGACCGCACGGCGGTGCAGCGCTTCCTGCGGGAGGCGGCGTACGGGGCGCGGGTGGAACACCCGGGCGTGGTGCGGACCTTCGAGTACGGCGAGGCCCCGGACGGCGTCCAGTTCCTCGCCCTCGAGTGGGCCGAAGGGGAGTTGCTCGCGAAGTTCATCCGGCGGACCGGTCCGGTGGCGGGGACCCTCGCGGCGAGCGTGGTGCGGCAGACGGCGGACGCCCTCGCGGCGGCGCACGCGGCGGGCATCATCCATCGCGATCTCAAGCCCGAGAACATCATCTACGATCCGAGGACCCAGCGGGCGCGGTTGCTGGACTTCGGGCACGCGCGCGACGCCGACATCGGCCCCGAGGAGCGCCTGACCAGAACGGGCTTCTTCGTGGGGACGCTGCAGTACGTCGCCCCCGAGGCCCTGTCGGGGGCGTTGGTGGGGGAGCCGGCGGACATCTACTCCCTCGCCACCATCGCGTTCCTCCTGTTGACGGGCCAGTTGCCCTACGCCGCGAAGTCCCCGCGCGAGCTGTTCCACCAGCTGTTGACGAAGCCGCCCCTCACGTTGAGCGAGGCGCGCCGCGATCTCGCGTTCCCGCGGGTGCTGGAAGACGTGGTGGCACGCGGCCTGCACCGCGAGCCGACGAAGCGTCAGGCCTCGGTCGTCGCCTTCGCGGACGACTTCGCGACCGCCGTGAGGCAGCCAGCGGCCGGCGCGCGGACCGGTCTGCTCGGTTCCCTCAAGGGGATGTTCGGCACGGGCCGCTGAGCCTCGGCCCGGGGGGGGTGGGGCGGGTGACGGAACCACGATCGGCCGAGCAGCTGCGACTCATCGCCCTTCTGTCGGCGCGTTCCGTGCTGCGCGGTGACTTCACGCTCGCGTCGGGCCGCCGTTCTTCCTACTACATCGATTGCCGCCGCACCACGATGCATGCCGAGGGTCTCGACCTGATCGGCCGGCTGGGGCTCGCCGGGATCCGCGCGCGCGGATGGGAGGCGGACGTGGTCGGCGGTCTCACCCTGGGCGCCGACCCCGTCGCATACGCGGTGGCGCGGGCCTCGTGGGGGTCGCCGCCGCCGGTGCACGCCTTCACGGTACGCAAGGCGGCGAAGACGCACGGCGCCGGCCGGCGCATCGAGGGCTGTTTCGAGGCCGGGGCAGCGGTCGTCGTGGCCGAGGACGTGATCACGACCGGCGGGTCCGCGCTCGAGGCCGCCCGAGTGGTCCGCGAGGAAGGGGGCACCGTCCTCGGCGTGCTGGCCGTGGTGGATCGCCAGGAGGGAGGACGCGCCGCGCTCGAGGCGGCGGGCCTCGCGGTGCACATCCTGGTCTCCGTGCGCGAGCTGGTGGAAGGCTCCCTGTGAGCTCCCGGGGCGCCTTCACGCGGTTCGCCGAGGCCCTGCGTGGCGCACACGGTTCCTCCGACGAACAGCGCAGCCGGGACCTCGCCCTCTTCGCGCGCCTCCAGCGCCGTCGCTGGCTGGTGATCGTGGTCAGCGCGGCGCTCCTCACCACCGCGAAGGCGGCTGGGCTCGTCGTGGCGCCCTATGCGCACCTCGCCGTCCTCGGATCCGTCGCGTTCCTCTGGAGCGCGGCGTACGAGGTGGCGCGACGCCGCGGCTTCTACGCCTGGTACCACATCTACGTCTCGGCGGGCTGGGACGTCCTGTTGGTCTCGCTGGCCGTCTTCATCGCGGGGCAGAGTGGCCTGGTCCTCTTCTACGTCCTCGCGCTCGCGCCGTACCTCCTCGAGGCCGACCGTCCGGCCGGCGCCGTGGTGGCGCTCGGTTCGCCCTTCGCCTACCTCGCTACCCGCGTCCTCCACTCCCGCTGGTACGATCCGGGCTCGCACATCCGCGTGCTCTCCGACCTCCCGGCGGACGCGTACCTCGACGCGATGCTCCTCGTGGTGGTCTGCCTCGCGATGCTCCGCGGGCCGACCGCCCTCGCCGCGCGCATCCGCGCCACCCGCGGGGTGATGCGGCGCGCGGAAGAGGGCGACCTCACCGCGCGCGCCGCCGCATCGGCCGACGACGAACTGGGGTACATGGAGCGGTCGTTCAACCAGATGCTCGGGGGGACGGGCGGGTCGATCGCCGCCGTCCAGGCGGAGTCGGACGAGGTCGCGGCGCACGCCGAGGAACTCGCCGCCGCAGCCGGCCAGTTCGCGCAGACGAGCGGGGACGCGGGTCGTGCCTCCGCCCGCCTCAACACCGGACTCTCCGAACAGAAGCGTCTCGCGGGAGTGAGCGGCGAGCGGGCGGCCGACGCCGCGGCGGAGTCCGACGCCCTGCACACGCGCGCCACGGAGATGGCGAAGCAGGCACGGGGGCTGGTGGCCGCCGCGGAGGCGAACCGCGCCACCATCGAGCGCACGGGGACCGCACTCCTCGCGCTCGGCGAGCAGGTGCGCCGCGGCGCCACGGCCGTCGCGGCGCTCGAGCCGCACTCCGAGCGCATCCGCAAGCTGGCCACCACGATCGGTGGCGTGGCGCGGCAGACCAACCTCCTCGCCCTCAACGCGTCGGTCGAGGCGGCGCGCGCCGGGGAGCACGGCAAGGGCTTCGCGGTCGTCGCCGCCGAGGTCCGCAAGCTCGCCGGCGAGACGGCACAGGCGGCGCGCGAAGTCGCCGACACCGTGGCGGAGGTCCACCGGTCCCTCGGGGCCGCCGCCACGACGATGGAGCAAGGCGAGGCGCTGGTCCACGACGTGGGCTCCCTCGCGGAGGAGAACGACCACGCCCTCGCCGCGATCCTCGGCGGCATCGGCTCGCTGACGGCGTCCGTGGACCAGGCGGCGAGCAGTTCGGCGCGCCAGGCGGAGGCGATGGCGGCGCTCGGCGAGGCGATGCGCCGGATGCAGGACCTCTCCTCCGCATCCTCCGCCGAGTCCGCGGCGGCCGCCCAGGCCGCCGAGCTCCAGACCGCAGGCGCGGAGACCCTCAATCAGACCGCCCGACAGCTTGCGGACCTGGCCGAGCGGATGCGCGCCGCGGTCGCCCGGTTCACGGTGGTCGTCGCACCCTTCCGCCGCACCCACTAGCCCCCGCGCCCTCGCCTCTTCTCACCCCGCCCGGACCGGCGGCTCACGCCGTGGATTGTCCGTGATCCCCGGGCCATGTTCCGAATGGATGGAACGCGAGCAACCGGTCGCGGTGCGGGGCGAGGAGACGCTGGCGGAACCGCTCGATGGCCGCCTCGAAGGGCAATCGCCGGCGGAACTCGCCCGCCGTGACGCCGAGGAAGGTGTGCAGGTGCCGCCCGAAGCTCTGTGGTGAGGAGTAGTCCAGGCGGTTGGCCACGTCGGCGATGCTGAGCCCGCCGCAGCGGAAGAGGTACGCGGCGTGGAGGAGGCGTGCGAAGGCCAGGTAGGTCTTCGGCGACGGCAGGCGTGAGCGGTAGAAGCGCGACATCAGCGAACTCGGCACGACGCCGAGCACCCGCGCGAGCACCTGCACCGTGCGCACGTCGGGAGCCCGCCGCAGGACCACCTCGAAGAAGAACCGGCAGTCGGGGGGCGCCTCGCGCAGGTCGGCGTCCAGCGCCGCCATCACGCGCGCGACCACCGGGGTGTTCGGCTCGCGCAGCAGCGAGCGCAGCCGGTGCCAGCCCGACGGGACCGACACGTCCACCACCTCGTGGACCCCCGAAGCCCCGAGCCGCAGGATGCGGTCGTGCGCGGCCTGGTCGGCCCGCGAGAGGAGGGCCACCGCCGGGACGTGCGGGAATTCCCGGACGAACTGCGCCACCCGGGGGAGATCGGACTCCCCGCACCGGTGCACGGAGAGGAGCATCACGTCCACCGGGGACCGGCGCACGTGCCGGATCGCCTCCTCGAGCGAGCCCCCGTGCAGGACCCGGAAGCACCCCTGGCCGGCGGCCTCGACGCGCAAGCGTTCGTCGGGTTCCAGGACGGCGGCGACGGTGGCGGCGGTCATCGGAGCGATCTCCCGCGAGAGGGACGTGCCGCAGTGTACGCGTTCGCGTCACCGCGCCGTCACCCATCCGTGCACGGCGTCGCGCTGTCGCGCGGGGCGTCGAGGCCGGTTAGCTTGGAGGTGCGGAGCGCGATGGTCGCGGGCCCGTCCTCGTGGCGGGTCCGAGGAAAGTCCGAGCTCCTAGGGCACGCTGCCAGGTAACGCCTGGGCGCCGCGAGGCGACGGACAGGGCCACAGAAAACAGACCGCCCTGCCGCAAGGCGGGGTAAGGGTGAAACGGCGGGGTAAGAGCCCACCGCGTTCCTGGCAACAGGGACGGCACGGTAACCCCCAGCGGGAGCAAGGCCAAATAAGCGGCGAGGTCCGGCCCGGACCGACCACGCCAGGAGGCGCCTCACGGCGTCGCACCGACGAGCCGCGGGTAGGCCGCTAGAGGTGGCGGGCGACCGCCATCCCAGAGAGATGACCATCCGGCCTTCGGGCCGAACAGAACTCGGCTTACGGCTCCGCGTGCGGCGCCGGCGCGCCTTGCAGGCCGTCGGCGCCGCACTGTATCCGCCTTGCCCCGGCCGCGGCGCGGGGGCTACGTTGCCGCGTAAGCGGTGGTGCCGCCCGGCGCCCCGCGCATACCCCAAAGGAGACGTACGCATGGATCGCCGACTGCTCGCGCTCGCCGCCGCAACCCTGACCGTCGCCTGCGCAGGGCATCGTGCCCCCGCGCCGGCCCGGGCTGCCGCTCCGGCACAGCCCGCCGCCGCTCCCGCAGCCGCGCCGGCCCCCGCCCACGATCCCGCGACGCTGCGGTACGTCACCGGGACCTCACGGTACCGCGTCGAGCAGGCGACGCACATCACCCAGGAAGTGATGGGGCAGGTCAATACCGCCGACGTCGCCTCCCGCCAGGTGATCTCGGTCGTCGCGACCGCGGCCGCCGACAACCTCGCCTTCGCCGTGACCGTGGATTCGATCGACGTGACCGGGCCCCAGGGCGCCGACCTGTCGAGCATCGCCGCGGCCCGCGGCCAGACCTTCCGCGTCGTCCTCGCGCCGTCGGGGCTCGTCGTCTCCGTCACCGCGCCCGACAGCACGAACCTGCTGCTCCGTCAGGTGGCGGTCGGCCTTCGCGAGTTCTTCCCGCGGATCCCCGCCGCGCCGATGGCCGCCGGCCAAGCCTGGACCGACACCGTCACGACCACCAACACCGGCGACGTCTCGGTCACGATGCGCGCCGTCCGCCAGAACCACGTGATCGGGTGGGAGGACCGGGACGGGGTCCGCGCGCTCCACCTCGCGAGCGCGTCCACCTACACCGTGACCGGCTCGGGCGAGGCACAGGGCCAGAGCGTGGAGATGACCGGGAACGGTCAGTCCACCCGCGACGCCTTCATCTCCGCGGCCGGCCTCTTCCTCGGCAGCATCGAAAGCGACAGCGCGCTGATCAACGCCAACGTGACCTCGGTCGGCATCACCGTCCCGATCCGCCAGTCGCGCCGCTCGACCGTGACGCGCCTGCCGTGACCCTGCGCCCGGCGCTCGGCCTCTCGGCCGCAGCGCTGGTCCTGGCGGCCGCCGGCCCACCGCCGGCGGCCGCTCAGCTCTACCCTGCGCAGGCACAGCGCTACCTTCTCACCACCGAGGTCCAGGGCGAGCGCGCCGTGTGGGTGAACCCCGCGGGTCTCGCGCGTGTCACGCCGAGCCTGGGCGCGGACCTCACCGCCGACCGCGAGGCCGGGGCGCTGCGCGTCACGCAGTACGGCGTCGCCTTCCTGAGCAGGAACCTCGGCCTCGGCTGGAAGCGGGATCGCTACCCAGGGGGCGTGGCCGCCAGCAGTTACGCCGTGGGCGCCGGCTCCGGCAACGACGCCCTCTCGGCCGGCGTGGTGCGGCGCTGGAACCAGGGAGGGGAGGGCGCCTGGGACCTCGCGCTCCGCGGGCGCGCCACACCCACCCTCGAGCTCTCCGTGGTGTGGCGCGACCTGGGCTCGCCCATCGTCCGCGACAGCGTGTATCGCTCGCGCCTCGTCCCCGCCGCGGGGCTGCGTCTCGCCGGCGGGCGGTTCCTCGCGGGTGTCGAGGGGGACGTCGCGCCGGACTTCGCGTCGATGCGGCAGATCCGTGCCGGGGCGACCCTCAAACTGGGCGCCTTCACCGTGTCGGTCCGCGGCGCGTTCGGCGGCTCGGCTGCGGACCGCGGCCTCGCGATCGCGATCGGCCTCGAGGGCGCGTCCTTCCGCAGCGCCTTCCTGGCCCTCGCACCGGCGGGGGCCGGCGGAATCCGCACCCTCGGCGCCGGTGGCGCACTCCTGGCCGCGCCCGGCGGCCTCCGGCGGCGCTGAGCCCCGTGAAGGTCGTCCGCCGCATCCTCCTCGTGGCCGCCGCGGCCGTCGCGTGCGTTGTGCTCTGGCTCCTCGCCGTCTGGCCGCCTCCCTCGTGGTGGCGCACCCACATGCCGGCGCGGACCGCCTTCCAGACGATGCGCGCCCGCCAATACCGCTCCGCGAGCGACGCGCCGCCCCTCCGGTACCAGCCGGTGCCCCTCGACTCGATCTCCGATTGGCTCGGGAAGGCCGCGGTAGCCGGCGAGGACGAGGCCTTCTACCAGCACCACGGCATCGACTGGCATGCGCTCCGCGAGGCCCTGGGGTACCGGCGCAGCGCCTTCGCGTGGGCGAACCCGCGCGATCGCGCGGAGCTCCAGCGCGCCCTCGGCCGCGCTTCCGACCGGCGCGACAAGCTGCGCGGCGCGAGCACCATCACGCAGCAGCTCGCGAAGAACCTCTACCTCTCGCCCTCGCGCAATCCGCTGCGGAAGCTGAAGGAAGCCGTCACCGCGTATCGCCTCGAGTGGACGCTCGACAAGGCGCGGATCCTCGAGCTGTACCTCAACGTGGTGGAGCTGGGGCCGAACCTGTGGGGGGTGGAGGCGGCGAGCGAGCGGTACTTCGGCCGGCCCGCGGCGCGCCTCTCGATGGACCAGGCCGCCCTGCTGGTGGCGACCCTGCCGCATCCACTGACGTCGAATCCCGCCTTCCGGCCCGGCCGGACGGTCTGGCGGCAGCAGCTCATCCTGCGCCGGCTGCGCGGCGAGCAGGTGGTCGTGCCGCCGGAGGAGGTGGAGACCGCACCGCCGCTGCTCGCGCCCGCCGACAGCGCCAGGGCGCTGGACTCGCTCGCGGTGCCTCCGACGGAGAGTATCCCCGTCCCCAGAAAGAACTCGGCCGCCGCGCCGGCGCCGAAGCCCGACACGGCGGCCGCGAAGCCGCCTCCCGGTCCCCCGTCCCCTTAGTCCACGAGGCGCAGGGGCATCACCAGGCACATGTACGACGCCGCGTCGTCCCAGCCCACCGGCTCCGCCGTCGTCGCGCGTTCGGGTGCCTTGAAGGTGAAGCGCACCTCGTCTGTCGGCATGTACTTCAGGATCTCCAGCAGGTATGCCGCGTTGAAGCCGATCTCCAGCGCATCGCCCTCGTAGGTCACCGCCATCTCGTCCTGCGCCTCGCCGAGGTCGGGCGTCTGCACGCTGAACTTGAGCGTGCCCCCGCCGAAGGAGAGCCGGATCCGGTGCGTCTGGTCGCTCGCGACGATGCTCATCCGCCGCAGCGCCGACGCCATGGCGATCTTGTCCACCGTCGCGAACTTGTCGTTCTCGCGCGGGATCACCTGCTCGTAGTTCGGGTACGGGCCCTCGATCAGCCGCGTGAAGACCTGCGTCCCCTCCGACCGGAACCCCAAGTGGTTCTCCGACTTGGCGATTTCGACGAGGTCGTCCGGCGCGAAGAGCCGGCGGATCTGCTCCAGGGCCTTCGGAGGGACGATGAGCTCGGCCTGGGCGGCGCCGCCCTCTTCGGCGAGGGGCACGTCCATCTTTGCCAGCCGGTGGCCGTTCGTCGCCACCATCCGCATGCGGTCCTTCCGCAGGTCCCAGAGCACGCCGTTCAGGATGGGCCGACTCTCTTCGGTCGATGTCGCGAAAGCGACGTGACTGATGAGCTTGTGCAGGTCCTTGGCCGCGATCCGCCACGGGGTGTCGAACTTGACGTGCGGGAAAGAGGGGAACTCGTCGCGGGGCAGGCCGAGAAGCCGGAACTTGCTCTTCCCGCACTCGACCTGCGCGCGCTGCTCCCCCGCCGAGGTGACGCGCACCGGCGAGGCGGGCAGCTCCCGCGCGATCTCCGTCAACTTCTTCGCGGGGAGGGTGATGGCCCCTTCCTCGTCCACCTCCGCCGCCACCGTGGTGGCGACCGCGATGTCCAGGTCAGTGCCGGAGAGGTGGAGGCCGTCCTTCTTGGCCTCGATCAGGATGTTCGAGAGAACTGGCAGGGTGGTCTTCGCCGGAATGCTCGGTCCGACGCGGAGCAGGCCTTCCTGCAGTTTCTCCCGCGTGATGGTGAACTTCATCCTGTCCTCATCGCGTGAGCGTCGAAAGGCTTTCTTCTAGTAACGTATGAATACAATCTAGTAGTAACAGTAGAGCGTGTGGAACTGTGGGTAGACGCCGCACCCACGCTCACCGGCACCGACTTGTGGGCTCTTCGATCACGGCGGCGGCGTGGACTGCCGGCATTCCTTCCCCACGGCCACGCGCGTCTCCACACCCGCCCACACCAATCCCCGCACTTCCCACGTCTATAATGACGACAACTCACTGCGCGCCGCGGTCACCCGTTCGCGGAACGTGTGATCGCGCGTGAGCTGATGCTGGACCTTGTCGAGACTGTGAATCACGGTCGAGTGATCGCGGCCGCCGAACGCCTGGCCGATCTCGACGAGCTGCATGCCGAGGAGGTCCCGGGCCAGATACATCGCGATCTGGCGGGGCACCGTGAGGCGCTTGGTGCGCGCCTTGGACCGCAGCCCCTCCGGGGTGACGCCCCAGCGGCGGGCCACGACCTCCTGCACCCGGTCGATGGACGGCGGCGAGCGCCGCCCGTCGCCGTCGCCCGGGGCCTGGATCTTGTCGGACAGGGCCTCGCGCGCCAGGTCGATCGTGATCTCGCGGTGCTTGAGTGAGGCGAAGAGCAACAGCTTGATGATGCACCCCTCGAGCTCGCGCACCGAACTGCGCACGTGCTCGGCGATGAACCGGATCACGTCGTCCGGGATCGTCATGTCGAGGTGGTCCTGCTCGGCCTTCTTGCGCAGGATCGCGGTGCGGTGCTCCAGGTCGGGGTGGCCGATGTCCACCACCATCCCCCATTCGAACCGGGAGACCAGGCGGACCTCGAGGCCGGGGATCTCCTTCGGGGCCCGGTCCGACGTCAGGACGATCTGCTTCCCCGCCTCGTGGAGGGCGTTGAAGGTGTGGAAGAACTCCTCCTGGGTGGTCTCCTTCCCCTCCAGGAAGTGCACGTCGTCCACGAGCAGCAGGTCGAGGTCGTTCCGGTAGCGGCGGTGGAACGCCGGCATCGTCCGGGACTGGATGTTCTCGATGACGTCGTTGATGAACTGCTCGGCGCTGATGTAGACCGTGCGCATCCCGGGCTGGCGCTCGAGGATGGCGTGCGCGATGGCCTGCATCAGGTGGGTCTTGCCGAGCCCCGTGGGGCCGTAGATGAAGAGGGGGTTGTACGTCTTCCCCGGCGCCATCGCCACGGCGTGCGCGGCGGCGGCCGCCATCTCGTTCGACTTGCCGACGACGAAGCGCGGGAAGGTGTACCGGCTGTTGAGCGGCTGGGCCCAGTTGGGGACACCGCCCGAGCCCGGCGCGGCCCCGGCGGTGGGTGCCGGCGGCGGCACGAAGAAGTCCATCTGCGGCCGCCGCGCCTGGTCGTCCCCCACCCGGAAGGTCACGGTGAGCGCGCGTGCGGTGACGCGGCCCGAGAGCTCCGAGAGCAGGGCCGCGTGCTTCGATTCGTTCCACTCCGCCGCGAACTGATCCGGGGCGCCGAGGACGAGCCTACCGTCCTCCAAGCCGATGGCTTCCACCGGCTCGAGCCATGTGCGGACCGTCTGTTCCGGCAGGCGCTGACGCGCCTGGTCGAGGAGGAGCTTCCAGGTTTCCTTCGCCGACTGCTCCATCAAGGCATCGCTGGGGTGAGGCGGGAGGTCAAAGGGCGACCGAACGTACGCCTCGAATGTGGAAAAGTCAACCTTGCCTCAAGTCCGTGTGGTGGGTAGGTTTTCTGGCTCTTTGGAGGCCTGAACGTGAAACCGAGTTATCGCCCGCGGAACCGTAAGCGCCTCAACAAGCACGGCTTCCGCGCACGGATGTCGACGCGGTGGGGCCGCGAGACGTTGTCGCGCCGCCGCAAGAAGGGCCGCAAGCAGCTGGTCGTCCAGCTCCCGTCCAAGCACCGGGGCGCCTGACGGCCGAAGCGCTGCCGAGGTCATTTCGCATCACGCGCGCCGCGGAGCTTCGCGCGCTACTGACACAGGGGAAGCGCCGTCGAACCGATCATCTCGATCTGTTCACGCGGCCTTCCCCTTTCGGTCATTCACGGCTGGCGGTGGTGGTGCCCCGACACGCGCACACCGCGGTGCGCCGCAACCAGTTGCGCCGCCGGCTGCGGGAGATCTGCCGCCGCTGGGTCCTGCCGGCGCTCGCGGCGCCGACGGACACCGTCGTCCGCGCCCGGCCGGCGGCGTACGATGCCGCGTTCGACCGCCTGCGACTGGAGCTCGTCGCCGCCCTATGTCCGTCGTCGCGCGCCTCCTCGTCCTGCTGATCCGCGGGTACCAGGTGACGCTGTCGCCGTTGCTCCCGTCGGCGTGCCGGTACCAGCCGACCTGCTCGCGCTACGCGCTCGAGGCCGTCGAGCGCCACGGCGCCCTCAAGGGCGTGTGGCTGGGCGCGAAGCGGATCGCGCGGTGTCACCCCTTCCATCCGGGCGGCTATGACCCGGTGCCTTGAGGTCCGATGGACCGGCGACTGATCTTTGCCATCGCGCTGATGATCGTGGTGGCGGTGCTTCCCTCGCTCTTCATGAAGCAGCCGCCTCGGCGCCCCGCGCCCGGCCGGCCCGCCGCGGCCGAGAGCGCCCAGGCTGTCGGCCATCCGCCGGTGGCGGCCCCGGCCCGGCCCCTCGCCGCCGCCGCGACCCCGTCGCGGGCGCCGGCGGCCGGGATGGCCACCATCCCCGCGGACACGGTCAGCGTCTCCACGCCGCGCGCGGCGTACCGCTTCACCACCCTCGGCGCGGCCCTCGAGTCGGCGGCGCTGCCGGACCTCCGCTCGTTCCCTAACCGGGGGGCGGTGGACCTGGTCCGCCCCGGTGACCGCCTGCTGGCCTACCGGCTGGTGATCGGCACCGACACGCTCCGCCTCGACAGCCTGCCGTTCACGATGTCGCGTGCCGCCGACGGCGTGGCGTTCTCCGGGGGCCGTGGCGCGGTCCGGCTCAGCGTCGCGTACGCGCGGACCCCGGGCCGCAACTTCGAGCTCGACGTCGCCGGCGTGGTGGACGGACTCGAGGGACGCGGCGCCCTCCTTCTGATCGGGATGGGCACGGGCCTCGCGAACGTCGAGGCGGACAGCCTCGACAACTACCGGCGCTACGGCGTGGTGGGGCGCGCGGATCAGCCCGAGGAGAAGGCGTTCTCGAAGGTGGCACCTGGGGAGACGGCGGCGCTCGACGGTCCGTACGACTGGGTCGCGGTCAAGTCGAAGTACTTCATCGGGGCGCTCCTCTCCAGCGACACCACGCGGCGCGAGTTCGGCGGCGCGATCCTCACCGGCGGTCCGCGCCCCGGTCGGGTCGCGACCCATACCCAGACGTGGGTGACGCGGACGATCGGCGCCGACGGCCGTTTCCGCTTCCAGCTCTACCTGGGACCCCAGGAGTACCGGGAGATGCGGCCCATCGGCCGCCAGCTCGACCGGGCGTCGCCCTACGGCTGGATCTTCAAGCGGCTCGTGATGCCGGTCTCGGTGTGGATCACCCAGCTGCTCATCTGGATGCACCGGTTCCTGCACCTCGGCTACGGCCTCGTCCTGATCCTCTTCGGCGTCCTGGTCCGGCTGCTCCTGTGGCCGCTGAACCAGAAGGCGATGATGGCCTCGGTGGCGATGCAGGCGGTGCAGCCGCTGATGAAGGACCTGCAGACGCGCTACAAGGACGATCCGACGAAGCTGCAGCAGGAGATGATGAAGCTGTACAAGGAGCACAAGGTCAACCCGCTCGGCGGGTGCCTGCCGATGCTGCTCCCCTTCCCGATCCTGCTGGCGCTGTTCTTCGTGTTCGCGAACACGATCGAGTTCCGCGGTGTGGCGTTCCTGTGGCTCCCCGACCTGTCGCTCCGGGACCCGTACTACATCATCCCGGTGGTGATGGGCGCGTCGATGTGGGCGCTCTCGAAGCTGGGGCAGATGGGGATGCCGCCGAACCCGCAGGCGAAGATGATGACGACGGTCATGCCGATCATGATGACCGTGCTGTTCCTGAACTTCGCGTCGGGGCTGAACCTGTACTACGCGGTGTCGAACCTGATCAGCCTCCCGCAGCAGTACATCATCAACCAGGCGCGGATGCGGGAGATGGACCGGCGGAAGGGGAAGAGCTAGGCGCCGCGCTCCTTGCCACCCGTGGCGGCGCGCCACACCTCGTCGGCCAGCCACTCCAGCCGCTCCTCGGCGTACTCGAGGTCCTGCCGGCTGAGCCCCCCGACGTTCCGGGCCACGTAGCGGACGTGTTCGACCAGTTCGTCGAGCACCTCCCGCAGCTCGCGATTCGCCCGGCGCTCGGACTTCGGTCCGCTCATGCGCTCACCGCCTGTTCGGGTGCGTGCCGCGCGTCTGCGGCTTGGAACTCCGCGGGGGTGGCGCGCACCGCGGCCGCCACGCCGCGCTCGGTGACCAGCGCTTCCGCCAGCCGCGCGCCGATGTAATACCCCGAGCGCTCGGGGAGCACCCGGCCCTTCACGAGGCGGGACGCCGGGCTCATCCCGCCGCTCAGGTACCGCAGCCGCAGGCCGAGGCCGGCCCGGTCGAGGTCCGCTTCCACCGCCCGCAACAGGAAGCTCTCCAACTCGCGCATCCGCCGGTACTGCCGCCGGCTGAACCCGAAGTACGCCTCGTCCGGCAGGCCCGGCGAGGCGGCGCGGGCCGCGTGGACCGCGACCCCCTCGTTCAGCAACAGCTCCCGCAGCGGCGCGCGGCTCCCCGTCTCCCAGTAGTCGTACGTGCCGCCCGCCTCGGCCACCAGGGCGCGCAGCGGCGCCCGGCTGGTCGCCGAGGTGTAGCGGACGGCGTGGGCCACCTCGTGCGCGATCCACAGGGGCAATTGCTCGGCGGGCAGCCCGAGACCGAAGGTGTCGGGATTGGTCTGCCCCGTGAAGTGCTCGACGCAGAGGACCGCCACGCCGCGTCCGCCGACCACGAGCTCCGCCGCGTTCGCCGCCCCGACCCCCACGGTGAGGTAGAGGTCCACCTCGGCGTCGAGCTCGAGCACGGCCGCGGCGCGGTCGAGCGCCTCGGCGGCCAGACGCTCGAGGTCCACCGACGCGAGGAGCCGCTCCAGGTCGCGGCGGTCGGCGGTCAGCGCCCTGCTGATCACCTGCTCCGCGTGGGGCGAGTCGAGGTCGAGGACGTAGTTGTGCCAGTAGGCGGAGAGCACCGCCTCGTGGCGATGCAGGTAGTCGCGGTACGCCTCGAGCGGCGCCGGCGACGCGCAGACGGAGAGGAACTCGGGGACGAGGTTGATGATCATCGCAGCGGCCGCCCCAATCTTAGCGCGCGGCCGTCGCACCACAAGAGAGTCAGCGAAGCTCGAACTCCAGCGTCGCGCCGGCGGCGCGGCGGCCCGCGATCGCGTCGCGCGAGCACGTGGGCCAGGCCCCGCCGGGCGACCCACTCCCCGTCGTCGCCGCGCAGGGCGATCCCCACCAGCCCGAGATAGTAGAACGGTTCCGGGTC
>JADGQW010000004.1 GCA_017881505.1 Gemmatimonadales bacterium | reverse complement strand
CAGGGAGTGCTCCTGGGGGGCGCATTGACGAGCGATTCACTCGGATATGGGGCGCTGGGATTGCGCACAGACAGCGTGAGCACGGGATGGGGCGTGCAGCCGATGGGCGCGTGGGACCTCCCCACCCGTTACGCCCGCTCGCCCGTCGAGACGATCGCCGTGGCGGATGTCGCCGCGCTGGCCGAACGGCTGGCCGCGTTCCTGTCGGGGCCACGGTGACGCCGCGCATCGCAGTGGTCCGCCGCGCCCTCGGCTCGTGCGGGCTGCTCCTCGCGCTCGCCGCGCGCCCCGTCCTGGCGCAGGACGCCGCCCGGATGGACGAGGCGCGGGACGTCCTGCGCCAGCTGGTGGAGACGTACGGCGTGAGCGGGCACGAGGAGGCGGTGCGCGCCCTCGTCATCCGGCTCCTCCCGCCGTGGACGAGCCCGACGGTGGACTCGGCGGGGAACGTCATCGTGCGCTTCGGCCACGGGGCGCCGCTGGCGGTGTTCGTCGCGCACCTCGACGAGATCGGCTTCGAGGTGACCCGCATCCGCGAGGACGGCCGCCTCGAGCTCCGCACGCGGGGCGGCTTCTACCCGTCGCTGTTCGAGGGAGAACCCGCGCTGGTGCACACCGCCACCGGCCCCGTGCCGGGGGTGTTCGCCGTGCGGGACAGCGCCGGGACCGCGGCGCGCCGGACGCCGCCCGCCCTCCGCGCCGACGTGGGGGCGCGCACCCGCGCCGCCGCCGAAGCCCTCGGCATCCGCGAGGGGGACGCTGTGACGATGCCGAAGGCGTACGTGTCCCTCGCGCGGACCCTCGCCACGGGGCGCTCGTTCGACGACCGCGTCGGTTGCGCCGCGCAGATCCTCGCGCTCCGCCACCTCGACCCGCGGGCGGTGCGCCGGGAGGCGATCGTCATCTTCTCGGTGCGCGAGGAGACGGGGCTGGAAGGGGCCCGCTATGCGGCCCGCGTCCTCGCTCCCGAGCACCCGGTGCGCGTGCACGCGGTGGACACCTTCGTCTCGAGCGCGACGCCCCTCGATCCGCAGAGCTTCGCCGTCGCTCCCCTCGGCATGGGCGTCGTGGCGCGCGCGGTGGACAACGGCTCCGTCACGCCGCCCCTCCTGGTGGACTCGCTCCGCGCGCTCGCGCGGGAGCGGCACATCCCCCTCCAGGTCGGCACGACGAACGGGGGCAACGACGGCTCGGTGTTCACGCGCTGGGGCGTCCCCGACGTGCCGATCGGCTGGCCGGGGCTCGCCTCGCACTCCCCCGCGGAGGTCCTCGATCTCCGCGACCTCCTGTCGCTGTCCGACCTCATCCAGGCCATCGTGGAGCGTTGGTGATGCCTCGCGCCCTCCTCTCCGTCTCCGACAAGCGGGGACTCGTCCCCTTCGCCCAAGGCCTCGTGGCCCTCGGCTGGGACCTCGTCTCGACCGGCGGCACGGCCCACGCCCTCTCCGACGCCAGCGTGGCGGTCACGCCCATCGAGCAGCTCACCGGCTTCCCCGAGATGATGGACGGCCGGGTGAAGACGCTGCATCCGGCGGTGCACGGCGGCCTGCTGGCCCGCCGCGACGTCGCCGAGGACCTCGCCGCGCTCAAGGCGCACGGGTTCGAGACCATCGACCTGGTGGCGGTGAACCTCTATCCCTTCCGCGAGACGGTCTCGAGGCCGGGGGTCACCCTCGCCGGCGCGATCGAGCAGATCGACATCGGCGGGCCGTCGATGCTCCGCTCGGCGGCGAAGAACCACCAATCGGTGGTGGTGCTCGTGGACCCCGACGACTACCCGCGGGTGCTCGAGGCGCTGCAGGCGGGGGAGGTCCCCGTGAACCTCAAGCGGGAGCTGGCGACGAAGGTCTTCCGGCACACCTCGGCGTACGACGGCGCCATCGCGTCCTACCTCGGCGCCGGCGAGGCGCTCCCCCCGGCCCTCACCCTCTCGCTGGAGCGCCGGCAGGCGCTGCGGTACGGCGAGAACCCGCAGCAGGCCGCGGCCTTCTACGTGACGGAGGAAGCGGAGGGGCTCGCCGGGATGACGCAGCACGGCGGCAAGGAGCTGTCGTTCAACAACCTCCTGGACGTGGACGCCACGCTGCTCGCGCTGGAGCCGTGGCACCGGACCACGGCGTGCGTCATCATCAAGCACACCACGCCGTGCGGCCTGGCCCTCGGGGCGACCGCGGCGGAGGCGTTCCAGCGGGCGCTGGCGACCGACCCGGTGTCGGCCTTCGGCTCGGTGGTGGGTTTCCCCTGCGCGGTGGACGCGGACGCGGTGGCCGCGATGAAGGACCTGTTCATCGAGGTCCTGGTCGCGCCCGGCTTCACCCCGGAGGCGCTCGAGGCGCTCCGCGCGCGGAAGAACCTCCGCGTGGTGGAGATCCCGGCGGGCACGGATACTGCGGCGCTGGACTTCAAGCGGGTGCGGGGCGGCTTCCTGGCGCAGGAGCGGTTCCGCTACGACGCGGACGAGAGCGGCTGGAAGGTCGCGACCGCGCGCGCCCCCACGGCGCGGGAGCTGCACGATCTGCGCTTCGCGTGGGCGGCGGTGATGAGCGTCAAGTCGAACGCGATCCTCCTGGCGCGGGACGGCCAGGCGATCGGCATCGGGGCGGGACAGATGAGCCGCGTGGACAGCTCGATGCTGGCCGCGCACAAGGCGAAGGCCGCCGGCTTCGACACCGCGGGCGCGGTGCTCGCGTCGGACGCCTTCTTCCCCTTCCGCGACGGGGTGGACGAGGCGGCGAAGGCCGGCGTCACCGCCATCATCCAGCCGGGGGGCTCGGTGCGCGACGCCGAGACGATCCAGGCGTGCGACGAGCACGGCATGGCCATGGTCTTCACCGGACACCGGCAGTTCAGGCACTAGATGAAGCGCTTCCCGATCGTCCTCGCGCTGGCCGCGGCGGCCTGCTCCTCCCAGCTGCCGCCGGGCACGAATGCGTTCACCGCGGGCCGGACCACGGTGCGGGTGGATTCCACCCTCGACCTGGTGGGCGCGGTCTTCCAGCTCGCCGACACGGCGGCGGTGCCGCCGGTGGGTCCGGCGCACCGCTGGATGACGGCGATGGCCACGGAGCTCGGCGACTCGACCTTCGCCCTGGCCCGCGACATCGGGCCGGCGCCGGTGGGCGCCATCCTCGAGACCTACGGCGCCGGCGCCGCGGCGGGCGACTCGTCCTGCGGACTCGTCGCCGCGGACACCCGCCGCTGCTTCGCGGGGAACGCGGCCACGCGGACCGCGGCGTGGCGCTTCATCGTGGCCGCGCGCGCCTTCGCCCCGCGCACCGCCTCCCTCGCCCTCGAGGGGCTGAACGGCGACGCCCGGCGCCGCGACCTCTCCGACGCCTACGCCGCCCTCACCGACAAGCTCTCGCTCGACAGCGCGGTCGCCGCCTACAGCGGCTACCCCGAGGCGATGTACGACGTCACCCTCGCCCGCACCTTCCCGACGGGGCAGACGACGCCGACGATGGATCCCGGCGGCTCGCGTGCCGGCGACACGACGCACCTCTACCTCGCCCCGGACCCCGTCTTCCCGGTGCGCGCCTACCGCTCGCCGAGCTACCTCTGGCTCGCCCTCGGCCACCAGATGACGCATGTCGTGGTGCGGCGCCTCTTCGCCGAGCACCCGGAGCTGGTGGAGCACAGTGTCCGCCTGCGCGAGGCCGTCGAGGGCTCGATGGTGCACGCCGGGTACGAGGCCCTCTTCGCCGACGAGGCGGTGGGGGAGCAGCTGGCCCGCGCGATCACCGTGCGGATCATGAGCCGGGCGAGCCCGAGCAACCTCTGGGCGGCCCGCACCGAGGCGCTCAACACCAACATGGCGCTCGTGCCGTGGCTGGAGGCCGCGCTCGAGCGGTACGAGGCCGCGCGCAGCACCTATCCGACGCTCTCCGCCTTCGCCGGCGAGCTGGCGAAGGCGCTCGACGCCATCCCGATGGACACCTGCCGCGCGGCGCCGAGCCCCGGCGTCGCCCTGGTCGCGGCGGGGCGGAGCCGCGCCGTCGTGGGCTGGATGGCGCCCGACTCCCCGTTCCGCGCCAAGGGCCTCACGGTGGGGGACACGGTCGTGTCCGTGGACGACGACAGCATCTCGGCCGGCGGGCTCCTCCTCCCCACGCGGCAGCTCTTCTTCGACTTCTCCGATCACCTGCCGGCGGAGCTCGCCTCCATCGACTACCGCCGCGGCGGCCGCGCGCACAGCGCGCAGGTGCCCATCGAGTGGGTACCGCGCCCCACCGTGCGCGTCGCGTCGCAGGCACCCACCCGGCGCGCCCCGGGCGCCGAGCTCGAGATCTGCCCGTGGGTGCGGCGCGCCCTTCGTCCCTGAACCCTGCGCGGCGGGGCGGCGCCCGGCGCCGCCCCGGCCCCTGCTGAGGACCCGATGACGATCCGCCCCTTCGCCGCCCTCTTCCTCCTCCTCGCGCTCGCCCCCGTGGCGGCGCGCGCCCAGAAGACCCCGAGGCCGGTGCCGGACGCCCCTCCGCCCCCCGAGTACGCGCCGGTGCGCTCCTTCGGCTGGGCGGGCGGCAGCCTCGTGCTGGCGCTCCCCACCGGGGAATTCAAGAACTACGTGCACGTGGGCGGCGGACTCAACGGCTTCGCCGCGATCAAGCTCGATCCCGCGGGCGCGCTGAGTCTGCGGCTCGACGGGACCTTCCTCCTCTACGGGGCCGAGTCGCGGCGCGTCCCTCTCGGGAGCGGCCCCCTCTCCCTCATCACCGTAGACGTCACCACGTCGAACACCATCTTCAGCCTGAACTTCGGGCCGCAGCTCACCGCGACGCGCGGGCCGGTCCGGCCATACGCCATGGGGGGCGTCGGCTTCTCGTACTTCTGGACGAGTTCGTCGGTGAGCGGGAGCGACCAGTCGAACCAGCCGTTCGCGAGCAGCACCAACTTCGGCGACGGGACCTTCGCGGTGCGGGCCGGCGGCGGGGTGTGGGTCCAGGTCGGGCGCGGGCGCACGCCGATCTGGCTGGACCTCGGCGCGCAGTACGTGTGGAACGGACGGGTGTCGTACCTCCGTCCGGGGAGCATCGACACCAGCGTCAGCCCGCCCCTCATCCACCCGATCACCAGCGAGACGCACCTCTGGCTGATCCACCTCGGCGTCTCGGCCGGCCTGGTCCCGAAAGCCCTCTAGGAGGCCGATCCGTGTCCACCGGCACTACGTTCTCGTTCGACGCCCTGCTCCCCGCTGAGATGGCCGAGAAGGCCGAGCTGAGCGGAGTACGGAAGGCCCACCTCGACCTCGCGAGCTCCTTCACCCTCTCCGTGCTGGCCGGCGCGTTCATCGCCCTCGGCGCGGTGTTCGCCACCACCGTGGTCGCGGGGGGCGCCGGCACCCTGCCCTTCGGCGTCGTGCGCCTCCTCGCCGGGACCGTCTTCTCCCTCGGCCTCATCCTCGTGCTGGTGGGCGGCGCCGAGCTCTTCACCGGCAACAACCTCATCGTGATGGCGTGGGCGAGCCGCCGCGTCACGACCGGCCTCCTCCTCCGCAACTGGCTGGTGGTCTACGTCGGGAACTTCGTGGGGGCGATCGGGACGGCGGTGCTCGTCTACCTCGGCGGCACCCACACCTTCGGGAGCGGCGCCGTCGGCGTGGCGGCGCTCGCGACGGCCAACGCGAAGACGGGGTTGGGCTTCGTGCAGGCCGTCGCGCTCGGAACGCTGTGCAACGCGCTCGTCTGCCTCGCCGTGTGGCTCACCCTCAGCGCCCGGACGGTGGCCGACAAGGTGCTGGCCATCGTCCCTCCCATCGCCGCGTTCGTGGCCGCCGGCTTCGAGCACAGCGTGGCGAACATGTACTTCATCCCCACGGGACTGTTCATCAAGGCGGGCGCGTCGGAAGCGTTCTGGACGCAGGTCCAGCGCTCCCCGGCCGACTATCCCAACCTGACCTGGGAACGGTTCGTCGTCGGCAATCTCCTGCCGGTGACGATCGGGAACATCATCGGGGGCGCGGTGCTGGTGGGGATCGTCTACTGGTTCGTGTACCTGCGAGGGAGGCAGCACACGCCGGCATGAGTGCGAAAGGCGTGAGGGGGTGAGGGGTCAGAAGTGAGAGGGGACGCGAGACGGGCCGAGTAGCCGGCCCTCCGCGTCCCCTCTGACTTCTCACCTCTGACCTCTCACCCTCTCACGCCCTCGCGCGGAGCTACGCTCCCGCGCCGCGCCGCCCTCCGGCGAGCAGATAGGAACCCCACCAGACCAAGAGCGGCGCCGCCAGCGTGATGACCCACAGCACCGGCACGCCCAATCCCAGCTCCGCCCCGAATCCCGCCAGCGACAGCGCCAGGAAGAGCGTCACCACCGCGAGGCCGAAGGCCAGGCGTCGCGGGCTCGCCGTCGGCGACTCCGCGTAGTAGAGGGAGGACGTCCCCCGATCGAGCCACGGCACCAGGACGATCGCGAGGGCCAGGATGCCCGGCACCAGCATCGCGCCGATCGCCTCGGAGCCGATGGTGGCCCCCAGGAAGCGGAAGCTGAGCCCGCCGGGGATGAGCCGCAGCGCGCCGTACACCCAGAGGAGGTACCAGTCGGGCTTCACCTCGGGCGTGATCGGCTGCGGCGGCCCGTAGAACGCCGAGGGGTGCACCGGGAGGAACGCCGAGAGCACCGCCGTCACCGCGATCACCACCAGCATCAGCACCGCCATCAGCGACGCCTGCTGCGGCCAGAGGGGCACCCCCTCGATCAGGTGCGCGTCGGCGGGGGCGCGGACCGCCCGGGCCGCCGCCGGCTCCGTGTGCTTCTGCTTGAGGAGGATCACGAGGTGCAGCGCGATCAGCCCGCTGAGGGCGAGGGGCGCCCACACCACGTGGTACGCGAAGAACCGCGGCACGCTGCTCGGCGAGGGGAAGGCGCCGGCGAAGCCGTAGTCCGCGAGGGCCGGGCCGACCCACGGGACGGAGCGCGCGATGCCGTAGCCGATGGCGGTCGCCGTCACGGAGAACTGGTCGTACGGGAGGAGGTAGCCGGCGAACGAGGCGCCGATCGTCGCGCCGAGGAGCACCAGCCCGAGGATCCAGTTCACCTCGCGGGGCTTCTTGTACGATGCGGTGAAGTAGATCCGCATGAGGTGCAGCACGATGGACGCGATCATCAACTGCGCGGCCCAGTGGTGCATCCGCCGCACCAGGGCGCCGAACGGCGTCGCGTCGATGGCCACGATGCTGGCGTATGCCAAGGGCATGGGCCCCGCGCCGCCGGTGATGCTCGCCGCCGAGGGCTCGTAGAAGAGCGCGAGGTACATCCCGGTGCCCACCAGCACCACGAAGCAGAAGAGGGCGATCTCGCCCAGGAAGAAGGTCGAGTGGACCGGGAAGGGCTTCCCCAGATACTTGGCGCGGAGCCGGTCGAGCCCGAGCCGCCCCGTCACCCAGCCGCCGATGCTCATGCGCGCGCCGCTCACGCCTTGACCCCCACCGGCGACGTGAAGGGCCCGCTCACGACCACCTCGCCCTTGTCGTTGAGCCGCACGGGGAGCTGCGGCAGCGGCCGCGGCGCCGGCCCGCCCATCACGACCCCGCCGTGCCGCGGGTCGAACAGCGCGCTGTGGCACGGGCAGTGGATGTGCGGGAAGGGGGCCGCGTCCATCGGCTCCTCCGAGAAGCGGACGGTACAGCCGAGGTGGGTGCAGATCGCGCTGTACGCTACCACCCCTTCCGCGGTGCCCGTCATGTCGAGCGGGGGCCCCAGCTCCGCCGGGTCGAGCTTGGCGACCAGCACGAGGTTCTCGTGGTTGTCCGACTTCCCCTCGGGGTAGGCGAGCACGGCCTCGTTCTGCGAGAAGCCGCCGCGTGTCACGGGCTGGCCGGCGTTCTGGCCGAGGGCGAAGACGAGCCGGTCCCCCGGCTCGACCGCCTTGGTGGCCGCCGAGCGCGCCTTCCCGCGGAGGGTGAGCACCCCCGGGATGGCGGAGGCGATGGCGGCCCCGATCCCCACCTTCAACGACCAGTCAGCGAACCGTCTGCGATCCACGCCCGACCTCCGAAGCGAATGCCGACCGCGCCGCCGGACGGCGGCGCGTCACGCGCCTACCAGGGGATCCCGTCGTCGCGCTCCGTGCGGATGGTCTGCCACCGCACGAAGAGACGGGTGTACACGACGATGATCCCCGCGAGGGCGAGGAGCCCCACCGCCAGCGACGAGCCGAGGAGCCAGACCGGCGACGCGCGGCCGACCCCGACCGCGAAGGTCCCGAGCGCCGCGACCTCGAGGAGCACCAGCAGGACGAGGAGCGCGACGGCGAAGCCCGAGGGCTGCGCGGCGTCCTCGCCCGGGCGCTCGGCCCAGCCGGAGGCCACGCCGTGGATGCCGATGATGAGGAACACCGCCATCCAGCACGCCAGCATGATCTCGACGTCGCTGAGGTGGTCGGGGAGGCCCGCGCCGGCGGCCGCCCTGGCGGGCGGTCCCGCGAAGAGGTCGAGGAGCGCCACCGCCTTGTGCCCCGAGATGTGGTACGCCATCGGGTCGTCGGCGTCCGCCGAGGCGATCATCACCTTCGTCTGGCCGGCCACGATCGCCTGGTCGGTGCTGTCGTGCGCCGCGAGGGGCCGCTCGAACTCGATGGTCGTCCCCTCCGCCGTCTGCGCGCCCGCGGAGGCGAGGATGTCGTTGTGGCCGCCGATGGTCGTGTCGGCCACGTGGCTGGTCGGGGTGTTGGCGTAGTGGTCCTCGACGTGCGCGCCGTGCGCGTCCACCCAGCCGATGGCGATGTCGGCCCCGTACATCAGCGGTCCCGCGCCGCCGAACGCCACCGCGACCCACCCGGTGTCGGGGGTCGAGACCGCCGCGATGAGGCGGTCGCCGACGATGCTCCAGCGGAAGGTGAGCTTGCTGGCCTCGTCGTTCCACGCGAAGCGGTATTCGCCCGGCGTGGCCACCCCGTCGAGCTGGTGCACGGCGGTGCGCGGGGAGATGAGCCCCCACAGCGCCTGCGGCAGGTGGAGCAGGAAGGCGAGCGCGAGGCCGAGCACGGCGGCGCCGAGCAGCGCCACGAGGGGGAAGCGGTCGGTCTCGCGGCTCACCGGGGCCCCCGGGCGGGGATGCGGACACCGGTCTCCCGCGGCGCCGGGTGCCCGAGGGCCACCCACGCGCCCACGAGGTCGCCGCGGGCTGCGTTGAGGCGCGCGGCGGCGGAATCGAGGCGGAACGAGTGCCACACCTCGGCGGCGGCGGCGAGGTGCCGTTCCGCGTCGGCGATGAGGGTCCGGGCCCGCGCGGGGGTCCCCGCCGCACGCGCCCCGGCCGACGTGGAGACCACGTCGTAGAGGACGCTGGTCGCCCGCACCAGGGCGAGCACCTGCGCCGCCTCGCGGGACTTCCCGACCGACGCGACGCCCGCGGCGGAGTGGCACGCCGAACAGGTGCCGAGCACCCGCTCGGGAGTGAGGACCGTCGTGGCCATCGAGCCGTGGCAGGTCACGCAGTTCGGCCCGTGGCCATCACTCCGGAGGCGGGCGTAGTGCACGCTGGAGCGGAAGTACGCCGCCTCGGCGGCGTGGCACCGGCCGCAGGTCGCGGGGATGCGGGCGAAGAACACGGTGCTCGCCGTGTCCCCCGAGCGCACCACGCCGCGGTGCGCCTCGGCGGCGCTCGCCGCGGCGGGATTGCCCCCGTGGCACGCCTCGCAGCCGACGCCCGCCTTCGCGTGGGGCGAGCCGCGCCACGCCGCGAAGCCGTGCCCCGCGCCGGAGGTCTCCGGGAGCCGGGCGTGGCAGGTGACGCACTGGTCGGGGGCGGGGGCGCGCCGCGCCTGGGCGCTCGCGCTCCCCGCGCCGAGGAGCAGCGCGAGGCCGGGCGCCAGGACGCGCAGCAGCCGCCCGCCGGACGTCAGCGGGCGCGGGTTCGTTGGAGGCATCGGGCCACCGTGGTCGCTAGGACGGCTGCACCGCCGGCACCGGGTCGGCGCCGGTCAGTTCCGACTCCACCACGGCCTCGGCATCGGGCCATGGCGGCACCACCTTCACCAGAATGTACAGGATTACCAGCGGAAGGAGCATGATCGCCCCCGCCACCAGGATCCCCTCGATGCCCAGCAGCCCGACCTTGAAGGTGGTCAGGCCGCGCAGGCTCTTGGAGAAGAGCTGGCCGCCGATCACCACGTTCCACCGGGTGCTGAAGATGCCGATCTGGATGAACACCGCCACCACGAAGTACAGCAGGCGGCGGAACTCGTCGGGGACCTTGAGGAAGCCCCGCTTGCGGACCGTGGGCGCCACCAGGAAGAGGGTGACGAGCGGGACGATGGTGCCGATCAGCACCTGGAGGATGATGAGGCTGAGCACCAGGCGGCTCGAGAGCATCTGCCCGAGGATGCTGATGGACTCCTCGGCCTCGTACAGCCGCTGGGTGAAGTCGAGCATCTCGAGGGAGAAGTCCACGATCAGGGCGTACAGCAGGAACGAGCCCAGCTTGTCCATGCAGGCCATGTCCACCGGCCGGCTCCGCAGCATCGTCGAGAAGAAGTAGATCACCAGCATCAGCGCGATGCCGGAGACGATGGCGGAGAAGAGGAACACCACCGGCATCAGCACGCTGCTCCACCACGGGTTGGCCTTGATCGAGCCGAAGATGAAGCCCACGTACCCGTGCAGGAGGAACGCGGAAGGGATGCCGATGATGGTGATCAGCTTGCCGGCCCTCCGGTCGAACCGGAGCGCGTCCTCCGAGAGGTCGGTGACGCCCAGCGTCAACAGCCGGCGGAACGAGGCGAGGACGCCCGTCTTCCCTCGCGACCAGACGACGAGGTCCTTGCGGTAGTCGAACCAGATCTCGAGCAGCAGGACCATCATCAGGTACCACAGGTACACGAACCCGAACATCGCCATCGCGGAGCGCGTGTTCGGCGTCATCAGGATCTCGTACGCGCGCTCCGGGTGGCCGAGGTGGCCGAGGAGCGGGAGCGGCGCGGCGATGAGAAAGGCCAGCGCGGTGAGGAGCGAGAGCCGGTACGTGGGCTGCACTTCCTTCACGTTGAACACCCGCGCCAGGGAGGCGAGGATGAACGCCCCCGCCACGAGCCCCGTGAGGTACGGGTAGACGACGATCAGCAGGCTCCACTGGAGCTCGAACTCGTTCGGATAGATGTAGCCTTGCATGGCCTAGCGCACCTGTCCGTCGAGGTTCGCGTAGAAGACCTTCGGCTCCGTGTTCAGGTGCGGCTTCAGCACCTGGATCGCGTTGAAGCGACGGAACCGGGTGAGCGGGCTGCTGGGCCGGTGCACCTCGCCGAAGACCCGCGCCCCCGTCGGGCACACCTCGACGCACGCCGGGACCATCCCCTGCACCACCCGGTGGTAGCAGAAGGTGCACTTCTGCGCCGTGTGGCTGACCGGATGCAGGAAGCGCGCGCCGTAGGGGCACGCCTGGATGCAGTAGCGGCAGCCGATGCAGTACGACTCGTCCACCAGCACCACGCCGTCCTCGGTGCTGAAGGTCGCCCCGACGGGGCAGACCTGCACGCAGGGCGGGTTCGCGCAGTGATTGCAGAGCTTCGGGACGAAGAAGCTCCGCACCACGCCCCCCTCCGCCACGGGCGCGGGGAAGCCGTCGATGCCGCCGTTCGGGCTGTCCACCGTGGCCTCGGCGTTCTCGTGGATCACGTACCGCTCGACCCAGGTGCGGAAGTGGTGCGGGTCGAGGGGGACGTTGTTCTCCGCCTTGCACGCCGCCGCGCACTGGCCGCAGCCGATGCACTTGGAGACGTCCACGCCCATCCCGTAGTAGTGGGTGCGCGGGTCGTAGCGCGGCGTGCCGGTCGCGCCCTGGGCGCTGTCGGGCGCCGCGTGCGCCGTGTCCGGGGCCGCGGGGGCCGCCTGCTGCGCGGCGCTCAGGACGAGCGGCGCGGCGACCGCCACGCACGCGCCGACGAAGGCGCGCCGGTCGATCCCGCCGGGGGTGGGGCGCTCGTCGGCCATCAGCGCGCCTCGGGGTAGTGGGGGTAATGGCACTGCCAGCAGACGTACCGCGGGCCGTGCGTCGCGAGGTCCACCTTCGGCGGCCGCGCGTCGGGGAGGTGCGCCGGCGGCGGGGCATCGCTGGCGTGGCAGCGCCCGCAGAACTCGCGACTCGCCGGTTTCGAGGGCAGGAACTGCCGCGGCGCCTGCGCGTGGCGTGGGTCGGCGGTGTGGCACTCCGTGCACGCGAGCTGCGCGTGGGGGGAGACCGCCTTCGTCCGCGCGATCTCGCCATGGCATGCCGCGCACGTCTCGGGCGGGCGCGGGGGCGTCGGGTCGTGCGGGTTGTGGCAGGTGAAGCAGTTCCGCACCGGGTTGTGCAGCACCGGGTCGATCTGCGGGAAGCCGGTCGGCCGCGCCGGATCGTACGCGTGGCACCGCACGCAGAAGGCGCGGTCCCTCGGGGCCGTGGGCTTGTGGCCGATCGGGTCGGTGGTGTGCGCCGCCTCCGGCCCGTGGCACGCCTCGCACGACACGCCCCGGTGGAAGGAGCCGGCCTTCTTGGCCACCTCCGCCGGGTGGCACATCGCGCACGCCTCGCGCCCCGCGTAATGGATCGGGAGCACGGCGATGCTGTCCACCGCCGCCGCGCGGTAGTGCCCCTTCTCGCCGAAGGTCCGCGGCACCAGGAAATGGCGCGCGGTGAAGTACGCGGCGACGAGCAGCACGATCACGACCGCGAGGCGGCGGACCTGCTGCGGCATGGCGGCGAAGCCCCGCCACGGTGCGAACGGACGTGCCACGATACTCTCCCTGCGCTGGGCCTTGCTACTTCTTCAGGGTGTGGAGGTACGCCACCAGGGCGCGGACCTGCGCGGGCTGCAGACGGCCGCCCATCGCCGGCATCTTCCCCTTCCCCGCCGTGATCGCGCGCACCCAGACGCTGTCCGCCGGCGCCACGACCGTCGCGAAGTCGGGCATCGCGCCCATCGAGCGCACCATCCCGGCCGCCGGGGTCCCCGTCGCGCCGTGGCACATCAAGCAGTTCGTCGCGTAGAGCTGCGCCGGCGTCTGCGCCTGCGCGGCGCTCGCCGCGAACACCATTAGGACTGCCGCGCCGACCATCACACGCTTCACGCTCATCGCTGAACCCTCCGTTGGAATGTCAGGCCTCTGCGCACCCACTTAGGTGCATGGACCGCCGATCAAAGGCAACCTCAAATTCCGTGCCAATTAGTCGTAATTCCCGCCCGGCGAGCCCTCCGCCGCACGGATCGGAGCAAATTCGACGGTCGGGGCACGAAGCTCAATGATGCGAATGCACCAGCGCCGCGACGTGGCGCTGGCGCCTTGCGCGGTCGCTCGCGGGACGGAACGACCCGCGCGCGGCGGAGCGCGCTGTGTTGCCGCGGGCCGCCGAAGGACCGTAGCTTCTCCTGCGGAGGGCTAGACCTAACTGGTAAGGCGGCGGTCTTGAAAACCGCTGGGCGCAAGCCCGTGGGGGTTCGAGTCCCCCGCCCTCCGCTCCCGCCTCGCCTCCCCCTTCGGCCACTCGTGATCGCGCAAGCGCCGACCTCGATGCCCGCTCGCCGTCGAGGTGGCGAAACGGCGCGCCGCAGTGCATATCATCGCGGTATGAGAGGGGACTGACGTCATGATCTGGTGGCTGTGGTTGCTAGCCGGGATCCTGCTCCTGGCCTTCGAGATGGCCACGCCGGGGGGGCTCTTCGCCCTCTTCTTCGGCGTGAGCGCGCTGATCGTGGCGCCGCTGGCCGCGTTCGGGTTCCCCGAGGCGGTGCAGTGGTTCGCCTTCTCCGTCCTGTCGCTGGCGGGATTGATCACGCTGCGGGGGCGTCTCCTGCGCCGGCTCTCGCGCCATCCCACCGCCCAGGCCGACCTCATCGGGGAGCAGGCGCTCCTCCTGACCGACCTGCCGGCCGGCACGGAGGGGAAGGCCGAGCTGCGGGGCACGACCTGGACCGTACGGACCTCTTCCGAACTCCCGCTCCGGACCGGGCAGCGCTGCCTCGTCGAGCGGGTGGACGGGCTCACGCTGTGGGTGGACGTCGAGTAGCGGCGCCCCCCGTCACCCGACCGAGGAACCCAGCATGGACAATGTCAGCGTCGGCCTCGTCATCGCCCTCGTGCTCGCCGTGTTCGCCATCATCGTGGTGGTCAAGACCGCGGTGGTGGTGCCCCAGCAGAACGCCTTCGTGGTGGAGCGGCTCGGCAAGTTCAACGCCGTGCTCGACGCCGGCTTCCACATCCTGCTCCCCTTCGTCGACGCCATCCGGTACAAGCAGCTGCTGAAGGAACAGGCGATCGACATCCCCGAGCAGATCTGCATCACCAACGACAACGTGCAGGTGGGGATCGACGGGCTCATCTACCTCAAGGTGCTGGACCCGGAGCGGGCCAGCTACGGCATCTCCGACTACTACTACGCCATCAGCCAGCTCGCGCAGACGGCGCTGCGGAGCGAGATCGGCAAGATCACCCTCGACCGGACCTTCGAGGAGCGCGCCAACGTCAACGCCATGCTGGTGACCGAGCTCGACAAGGCCTCGGCGCCGTGGGGCGTCAAGGTCCTGCGCTACGAGATCAAGAACATCACCCCGCCGAAGGACGTGCTGGCCGCGATGGAGAAGCAGATGCGGGCCGAGCGCGAGAAGCGGGCGGTCATCCTCGCGTCGGAGGGGGAGCGCGACGCCGCCATCAACAGCGCCGAAGGCCAGAAGCAGCAGGTGATCAAGGCCTCCGAGGCCAAGCGCCAGCAGCAGATCAACGAGGCGGAGGGCCAGGCCCAGGCCATCCAGGCCATCGCCACCGCGACGGCCGAAGGACTGCGCAAGGTGGCCGAGGCCATCAACAGCGAAGGGGGCGTGGAGGCGGTGCAGCTCCGCGTGGCGGAGAAGTACGTCGAGCAGTTCGGCCACATCGCCAAGAGCAGCAACACCGTGGTCCTGCCGGCCAGCCTCTCCGACGTGGGCTCGATGATCGCCCTGGCGATGAACGTGATGAAGGGCATGAAGCCGCCGGAGCCACCGAAGGCGGTGACGTCGGCAGCGGGAAGCCGATAGCCGTTAGCCGATCGCGCGCAACGTCGCGAGTCCACACGTGAAAGCGCCCCGCACCGAAAGCCGGTGCGGGGCGCTCGTGCTACTGATGGCTGATGGCGGATGGCCGAGCGCTCCCGGCTCTCGGCTCCCTTAGTGCTTCATCAGCGCCGCCACCACGTCCGCCGGCAGCATCGCGCCCACGCGCGGCGGGACCCGCCCCACGGCCGCCAGCTCCTCCGGCGACTCCTGCGACTCCTTCACCGGGAAGATCTTCTTCTCCGCCAGCGCCAGGAGCTGCGCCACGCCGTTGATGATCGCCTCGGGCCGCGCGGGACAGCCGGGGATGTAGATGTCCACCGGGATGACCTTGTCCACGCCGCCCACGACGTTGTAGGTGTCGAACCACGGGCCCCCGCCCACCGCGCACGCCCCGATCGCCATCACGATCTTGGGGTCGGGCACCGCCTCGTAGAGCTCCCGGAGCGGCTTCTCCATCGGCCGCGTGACCGGCCCCGCCACCAGCAGCACGTCGGCGTGGCGCGGCGAGCCGATCAGCTTGATCCCGAACCGCTCCACGTCGAAGTACGGCGTCAGCGCGTCGAGGATCTCGATGTCGCACCCGTTGCAGGCGCCCACGTTGGTGTGGAACACCCAGAGGGAGCGGAGCCCCGCCTTGGGGAAGAGCTGCTGCAGGATGCCGTTCTTCAGCACGGGGCCACCTCCCTCAGGTCCGCGCCGCGAGGTCGAGGAGCGGGTCGAGCAGTCCGGGCAGCAGGCCGACCGCGAGCATCGCGGCCGCCAGGAGCATCATCGCCACCCGCATCGTCGCGGGGACCTCGCGCACCGTGTCCAGGTCGATCGCGGCCGGCGCCACCCCGCGGAACACGCGCTGCGTCATCCCGATCATGTACGCCATCGTGACGAGGCTCATCCCGACCGCGATGCCCAACGGCACCCATTGCGCGCTCGTCGCGGCGGCGAAGACCACCGCCGCCTTCCCGGCGAACCCGCTGAAGGGGGGGAGCCCGGCCAGCGAGAGGGCGCCCGCGAGGCTGCACGCCGCGGTGACGGGGAGCTTCTTCCCGAGCCCGCCGAGTGCCGACATCGAGCGCTGGCCCTTCGTGGCGTAGATGACGGAGCCGGCGGTGAAGAAGAGAAGCCCCTTCGTCAGGGCGTGGCTCACCATGAAGAGCGCCGCCGCGTAGTAGCCGAGGTAGCCCCCCGTGCCCAGCGCGAGCGCCACGTAGCCGTACTGCGCCACGCTGGAGTAGGCGTGCATCCGCTTCAGCTCGTCCTGCGCCAGCGCGAGGAAGCCCCCCACCACGATGGTGAACACGCCCAGCCACAGGAGCAGCGTGTTCAGCTCGGGATGCTGCGGTCCGAGGATCTGCCACACCCGGATGATCCCGATGAAGGGCACCTTCGAGATCACGCTCCCCAGGAAAGCGCTCATCACCGCCGGCGCTTCCGCGTACGCGTCGGCCACCCACGGGTGGAAGGGCGCGAGCCCGGCCTTGGTCCCGAAGCCGATCAGCAGCAGCACCGTGGCCAGCAGGGCGATGTCGCGGGGGATCTTGTCGGCGACCCCGCGCAGGTTGCTGATGAGGAGCGCCGAGGAGGAGCCCAGGTGCGGCGCGGCGGCGGAGTAGAGGAGCACGCACCCGAAGAAGGCGGCGGTGATCCCCACCGTCAGGAGGAGGAGGTACTTGTAGCCCGCCTCGATGGCGCGGCCGTCCCAGTAGAAGGAGACGAGGAGCGCCGACGCGAGCGTGGTCGCCTCCAGCGCCACCCAGAGCAGCACGATGTTGTTGGTCATCACGACCCACAGCAGCGTGGACTGGAGGACGGGGAAGAGGGCCTGGAACATCGGGGTGCGGCGCTCGAGGATCTCGCGCCGGCTCGCCTCGAGGGGATGCACGCCGGGGAGGTATCCCGCCGCGTAGACGGCGCAGGCGAAGGCCAGGAAGCCGACGAGCAGCGCCATCAGCGCGGCGAGCCCGTCCACCAGCAGCTCCCCGCCGAGGGCCGAGATGGGTCCATCGGCGACGACGCGCGACGCCTGCACCGCGGCGAGGACGAGGGAGACGGCGGAGCCGCCCACCCACACCCACGCGCGGAGGCGCACGCCCCGCGTGAGCCAGACGGCGGCGGCGGTCAGGAGCGGCATTGCCAGGACGGCGATCGGCAGCACGGGAGCCCCCTACCCTCGCAGCAGCGTCAGACGGCTGGTGTCCCGCGACCCGGTCCGCTCCTCGATGCCGCGGATCAGGATGAGCAGGATGAACACGGCGAGCACCACGTCGGTCACCATGCCGATCAGGACCGTCTCGTGCATCGTGGTGGCCAGGGAGACGAGCGACAGGTGCGCCCCGTTCTCGATCAGGCAGACGCCGAGGACCACCTTCAGCGCGTCGCGTCGCGTCACGATCGCGTAGATGCCGACCGCGAGCAGCGTGAGGGCGACCGCGACGTTGGTCCGGTACGGCTCCATCTCCGCGATCGGCGTGGGCGCGAGGAAGGCGACGTTGCGGTGGACCAGCGCGTACGCCGCGATGGCGAGCGCGCCGATCACCACGGCCGACGTCACCTGCCCGACGCGCGGCGGGCACTCCTGGTCGTCCCCCCGCCGGACGGCGCGGAACAGCAGCCAGGAGATGAGGCCGAACTTGGTCACGAACGCCGTCGCGGCCCACAGCGCCAGCGCCTCGTGGTACGTGGCGAAGCAGGCGATGACCGCCACCATCAGGAGCGCCTGACCCATGTAGGCGTAGAGCGCCCGCCGCATGCTGCGCGACTCCACCGCCACGAAGGACGTCAGGATCATCCCCAGCGAGAGAGTGCGGATGACGGCTTCCATCACCGCCCCCCGCCCGCGAGGGCCAGCAGCGCCGGCTCCTCGACCCGCGTCCCCACCGCCTTCAGCCCGTCGAGGGGGTGCCCCGGGACGTAGCAGCGCCCGCACCGGTCGCACACGCCCATGAAGAGCCGCTGCTCGACGAGGAGGTCGGCCCGGTCGGTGGTCCCCAGCTCGTACTCGGGCGTCAGGGCGACGGCGCCGTAGTCGCAAGCGGCCTCGCAGCGGCCGCAGTGGATGCAGCGCTCGAGGTGGCGGCGCAGCATCCGCCAGTGGGGCGCGAGGTCGGTGATGAGGATGCAGCGGCTGGGGCAGACGTCGGCGCACCCGCCGCACCCGGTGCACTTATCGGTGTCCACGACCACCTGGCCGCGGGCGTTCGGCTCGGCGGGGTGCGGCGCGAACGGGTACGCCACCGTCGCCCGCTCCGTGTTGAGCCCCAGCCGGAACTGCCGGATCTTCGCCGCCAGCATCTCGCCTCCTACGCGCCCATCACCGCGAAGGTGAACGCGAACAGCATCAGCAGCCCGATCTGCACCAGGAACACCCGCGCCTGGTCGATCCGCAGCCGCGCGATCAGCGTCGAGAGCACCGACAGGACGCCGAACAGCACCACCACCAGCCCCGCCGACGCGGCGGCGCCCGCCGGCCCGCGGAGCGGCGTCGGGACGAAGACCTCCACCACCACCCACGCCGCCACGAGCCAGCGCGTGAAGAGCGCCCAGCGGAAGAGCGCGAGCGGCCGGCCGCCGAACTCCACCAGCGCGCCCCCCGTCAGCTCCTGCTCCGCCTCCGAGAGGTCGAACGGCACACGCCCCAGGTACGCGAGGAGCGCCACGCCGGCCGCCACGCCCGCGAGCACCGACGCGACCGTCGGGCCGTGCGCCAGCTCCCACGCCGCCATCCCGCCGAGGCGGAACGTCCCCGCCTGGAGCCCCACGACCAGGAACGCCCCCGCCACCACCGGCTCCACCAGGAGGAGGAGCAGCAGCTCGCGGCTGGCGCCGAGGAAGCCGTAGGCGCTCGCCCCCGACGCGCCCCCGAGCGCGACGGCCGCGGCCGAGACGCCGAGGAGATAGAGCACAACGACCATGTCCCCCGCGAAGCCGAGCGGCGTCGCGCCCCCGAGGGGCACCAGCACCCCCGCGGTGACCGCGGCCGCCAGGGCCACCCACGGCGCCGCCGCGGTCACCGGGTTCGTGACGGCGACGAGCCCTTCCTTCGTGGCGAGCTTGGCGAGGTCGAGGTACCCCTGCACCATCGGCGGGCCGCGCCGCGACTCGAGCCGCGCCCGCACCCGGCGGCCGAAGCCGTCGAGCCACGGCCCCGCCGCGAGGACCAGCGCCGGCCCGAGGAGGAGCCACACCACCGCCCCGAGCGCGGGGCTCACCGGGCACTCCGCTCGGGCGGCATCCGCCCGGAGCGCGCGAGCTCCCGGATCTCGCCGGCGTCGAGCACCCGGCGCGTGCGCGCCCCGAGGTCGAGCACCTCCATCCGCTCGGTGCACGAGAAGCAGGGGTCCACGCTGCCGAGGGTGATCGGCACGTCGGCCACGGTGGTCCCCGGCTTCAGCATCGTCGGGACCGCCTGGATGTTCTGGTAGCTCGGCGCCCGCACCCGCCAGCGGTCGGGGCCGTTCCCCGAGCCGGTGCGCACGTAGTGGAACACCTCCCCGCGCGGCGCCTCCACCCCGTGCATCCCCTCGCGGAACGGCGGCAGGCGGTCCGGGACGTCCGCCACGAGACCCCCCTCCGGCATCTCCCGCAGCAGCGCGACGCACTGGCGCAGCATCTTCGCCGATTCGAACGCCTCGCCGATGCGCACCACCGTCCGGCCCCAGTTGTCGCAGCCGTCGTGGGTGACCACCTGGAAGTCGAGCTCGTCGTACGCCGCGTACGGGTGGTCCTTCCGCGCGTCCACCGGGACGCCGCTGCCGCGCGCCGTCGGCCCCACCGCGCCCGAGAGCCGCACCTCCTCCGGCGTGAACATCCCCACGTGCTGGAGCCGCTGGACCAGCGCCTGGTCCCCCTCCAGCGCCTTCACCAGCGCGCTCGTCTCCCGCTCGACGCCCGTGAGCGTCTCCAGGATCCGCTCCTGCCCCGCCGCCGTCACGTCGAAGGTCACGCCCCCCACCACGTTCACCTGGAAGTGCTTGCGGCTCCCCGTCAGCGCCTCGGCGAGGGTCATCAGCGGCTCCCGCACCCGCCACGACTGCTGGAACACGAAGTCGAAACCGAGGATGTGGCAGGCGATGCCCAGCCACAGGAGGTGGCTCTGCAGCCGCTCCAGCTCCAGCACCAGGGAGCGGATGACCCGCGCCCGCCGCGGCACCGCGAGCCCCGCTGCCTCCTCGACCGCCTGGACGTACGACGTCGAGTGCACGCACCCGCAGATGCCGCAGATCCGCTCGGCGAGGGAGATCACCTGGTTGTAAGAGAGCTTCGCCTCCGCCAGCTTCTCGATCGCGCGATGGCTGTAGAAACCGCGGTAGTCGGTCCCCACGATGCGCTCGCCGTCCACGAACAGCCGCCACTGCGACGGCTCCTCGAGCACCGGGAAGAACGGCCCCAGCCGCACCTCGGTGGTGCCGGGGGGCGCGGGGGTGAAGGGGCGCGAAGGGCCGTCGAGCGGCGGCTTCGCGTCGTACGGGAAGTCCTTCCGGAGCGGGTGGACGTCGTCGGGGAAGCCGTCGGGGAGCACGAGGCGGCGCGGGTCGGGATGGCCCTCGATCCCGATGCCGAAGAGGTCGCGGATCTCGAGCTCCGCCCACGAAGCGCCCGGGATGACCGGGGTGATGGACGGGATGGAGGGGTGCTCCGGGCTCAGCGCGACGCGCAGCGCGCAGCGCACGTGCTCCTCGTCCATCGCGAAGCAGTGAAGCACCTCGAACCCTGCCCCCTCGCCGCGGCGGTCGAGGCCCACGGAGATCACGTACCGGGCCTTGAGCCCCTCGAACAGCGCCTTCACCGCCGCCACGCTGGCGTCGCGCGCGACGTCGCAGTAGATGCGGTCGGGCGCGGGCCGGTCGAGGTGGAGCAGATGCTCGCCCAGCGCGGACACCAGGCTGCCCGCGACCCGATCGGTCCGCTCGATGGACATGGTGGTCATCGCCGCCCCCCTCCTACGCCCGTACGACGAACAGCAGCGTGATCAGCGCCGCCGCGCCGAGGAGCTGCCAGATGATGTAGCGGTGCGCCGTGCCCGTGTGCATCCGCTGGAGCGCCGCGCCCACGCCGAGCCCGGCGCGCACCGCCGGGCCGAACACCCACCGGTCCACGTTCACCGACGGGACCACCCACGCCGGCATCCGCACCGCGTGGAACCGCAGCCCCGCGTATGCGCCCCCCATCTGCTCCCGCATCGGCACGAAGAACCCGCTCGCGGAGACCGGCGCCAGCGACGCGCCCAGCGCCGAGCCGCCCATCCAGGTGCGCACGGCGCGCGGCGCCTTCCGGCGTCGGCCGATCGCGACCATCGCGAGGCCGCAGGTCCACGCCCCCGCCACGACGAGGAGAAGGGGAGCGTACGAGCCCGTCACCGGCCCGACGGCGAACACGCCCCATCCCGAGGGCACCGCCGCCGCACCGAAGGTCGGCCCCGGCAGCGCGCCCGAGAGGAGGCCGAGCCAGAGCCCCGGCGTCACGCTGAGCGCGAGGATGATGACCGCGAGCGCGACCTGCGCGCCGGCCATCGCCGCCGGCACCTCCAGCGCGCCCGCGCGCACCGGCCCCGCGAGGAAGGCGCCCGAGAAGAACTTGAGGGCGTAGAGGATGGAGAGGACGCTCGCCACGAGGAGCGCGATCCCGGCGCCGACCAGGAGCGCCGAGCCGGAGAGCACCGTCCCCTGGAGCATCAGCCACTTCCCGGTGAACGCCGTGAGCGGCGGGAAGCCGGCGATGGCGAGGCAGGCCGCGAGCGCCGTCCACGCCGTCACGGGCATGGCGTGGAAGAGGCCGCCCATCGCGTCGAGGCGCCGGCTGCCCGTGCGGTACTGGAGCGAGCCCGCGACGAGGAAGAGGAGCGCCTTCACCGCCGCGTCGCTCACCGTATGGAAGAGCGCGCCGAGAAGCGCGAGTTGCGCGAGGGCCGGATGCTGCGGAGCCAGGACGAGGCCCGCGCCGATCCCGAGGGCGATGAGACCGCTCTGCGCGATGGAGGAATACGCGAGGAGGACCTTGGTGTCCCCCGCGGCGCACGCGGCGAAGCCGCCGAGGACGGCCGATACGATGCCCGCGGCCGCGAGGGGATAACCCCACGCCGCCGCGACCGCCGGCGCCGCCGCCGCGAGGCCCCAAACGAAGAACCGCACGAAGCCGTACAGCCCGATCTTCACCATGATGCCGGAGAGCACCGCCGAGACGGGCGCCGGCGCGGCTGGATGCGCGTCGGGGAGCCAGTCGCCGAGGGGATACAGTCCCGCCTTGGTGGCGAAGGCGATGAAGAGGAGGCCGAGCACCACGTGGAGGAGGAGCGGCCGGTCGGCCGCCAGCGCTGCCAGCGTCGTGCGGAGCCCATCGAAGCCGAGCGCCCCGCCCTCCGCCCAGAGCAGCATCACGGCGAGGAGGAGGCACGCCGACGCGGCGTGCGTCATCACGAAGTACTTGAACGCCGCCCGCGTCGCCCCCGCTTCCGACGTCTCGTGCGCCACGAGCACGTACGAGGCGAGGGTCATCACTTCCCAGCTGGCCACGAAGAGCAGCAGGTCCCACGCCGCCACCGCGGCGAGCATCCCCGCGGCGAAGAGGGCGTACGCGAGCCAGAAGCGCCGCGGGCTCTCCGAGCGGTACCGCTCCTGCGCCAGGTACGGCGGCGCGTAGACGGCGGCGACGACGACCAGGACGACGGTCGGGATGGCGAACGCCGCGCCGAGGGCGTCGAGCCGCCACTGGGCGAGGAGCTGGGCGAGCGGGGGAAGCGCGGTCACCATCGTCTACCTCCCGGGACCGAGGCCGATCGCCGACGCGAGCGGAAGCCCGGCGAGCGGCACGGCGAGGCAGAGCACCATCAGCAGGATGAGGGCCAGGTCCATCGCCCTCGAGGGCGGCGAGGAGGCCTCCACCGCCGGGGACGGCGTTCCCAGGAAGACGCGGTGGCCGACCCAGAGGAACCACGCGAAGGCGAAGACGCTCTCGAGGAGGAGGACGACCGCGACGAGGACGCCCGTCCCGCCGAGCTGCACCGCGCCGGAGATGAGGGTGAACTTGCTCCAGAACCCCGCGAAGGGCGGGACGCCCGTCACCGTCAGCGCGCCGACGAGGAAGCCCACCGCGGCCACCGGCTGGCGCCGCAGCACCCCCGAGAGGTCGGCGATCCTCCGCGTGCCGCACGCGTAGCTCAGCGTCCCCGCCGCGAGGAAGAGGAGCCCCTTCCCCGCCCCGTGGGCGAGGATGTGGAGCGCGCCGCCCTGCGCCGCGAGGGGCGAGCCGGCGGCCCCGAGCGCCGCGCCGATGAACACGTACGAGAGCCCCGCGATCGTCGAGAGGGCGAGGAGGCGCTTGAGGTCGGTCTGGTAGGAGAACTGCGCCACGGCGACGACCAGCGTCAGCACCCCCATCACCAGCGCGAGGGTCACTGCGCCGGAGGGGAGCCCCGTGCCCGGGCCGGTCGCGCCGGACGCCGTCACCACGCGGAGGAGGAGGTACGCGCCCGCGTTCACCATCGAGGCGGCGTGCAGGTAGGCGCTCACCGGGCTCGGCGCCACCATCGCGTCGGGGAGCCAGGTGTGGAAGGGCACCTGCCCCGACTTCGCCCACGCCCCCACGAAGAGCAACACGCAGAGCACGGTGGCGAGCCCCGCTCGGCCGCCCGCACTCAGCTGCGCGAGGGCGCCGAAGTCCACCGAGCCCGTGACCGCGAGGAGGATGATCACGCTCGCGAGGAGGGCGAGACTGCCGCCCCCCGTCATCAGGAACGCCTTGTACGCCGCGGCGAGCGCCCCGTGCTCCTCCTGGTAGTAGCCGATCAGTGCCCACGAACAGAGGGTGGTGATCTCCCAGAAGAGGAAGAGCTGGAGGAGCGTGGCCGAGGTGACGAGCCCCGACATCGCGCCGACGAAGAGGAGGAGCCAGAAGTAGAAGCTCCGGCGGTCGTCGCTCGCGGGAATCTCGCGGTTCTTCGGGCCTACGTACGCCGAGGCGTAGATCACGCACGCCACGCCGATGAGGGCGTTGGCGAGGAGGACGAGGCTGGCGAGGGCGTCGAGCCGGAAGCCGAAGAGCGCGACCGGGTGCGCCAGCACGCGGTCCACCACCGCCAGGCCGCCGAGGGGGAGCGACGCGCCCCGGATCCCGTAGGCCGCCACCATCCACACGGCGACGACGGCGACGACGAGCGCCGTCGCGATCGCGATCGTGTCGGCGGCCCGGCGCGGCGCCGCCCGGACCAGCAGCGCGCCCGCGAGGGGGACGAGGACGAGGAGGAGGAATCCCCACACCACGGCGTCAGACATGGACAGGCGCCTCCACGAGGGCGGCGGTCAGCAGCGCGACCAGGTCGTCCGCGGCGCGGGCGACCGGGAAGGTGAGCGGCGCGCCCGGTGCGAGAGATGCCGGCGCGATGCCCACGATCCAGGTCGGGATGGCGCGCTCGGCGAGCAGCCCCGCGAGGAGCCGCAGGGAGGCGCGGTGCGTATCGGGGGCACGGCCGACGAGGGCATCGGCGCCGGCGAGGCACCAACTCCCGGGCTCCCCGGCCCCGGCGGCGGCGTCGAGGAACACCACGGGGCGCCCCTCCACCGCGGCCAGCGGGCCGAAGAAGTTCTCGGGGACGCTCCCGGCGTCGATGACGCGGTCGGGGAAGCGCGCAGCGAGGCAGCCCGCGATCACGGAGCCCACGGCGTCGTCGCCGCAGAGGGGATGGCCCACGCCGACGACGAGCGCCCCCTCGTCCGCCACCAGGGCGGTGAGCCGGTCGGCGTCGGAGTGCGTCATCGAGCTACCACGCCGGCTCGATCGCCCCGAGCGCGGCCAGCTCCTCGTAGCTGAACACCGGCCCGTCGATGCAGACGTAGCGATCCACCACCACGCAGTGCCCGCACTTCCCGACGCCGCACTTCATATGGCGCTCGCACGTCGTGAGGACCCGCTCCGGCGCCAGGCCGAAGCGCTGCACCAGCTCGCGGCCGCCGTTCTCGATCATGATCGGCGGCCCGCACAGGAAGGCGCTGGTGCGCCCGGGGGCGATCCGCGCCTCGTCGAACAGCTTCGTGATCAGGCCGACGCAGCGCTTCGGGTGCTCCTCGTGCGCCCAGCAGTCGTCAGCGCGGTCGGCGCTCACGAGGATCTCCACTCCCTGGCGCTCGTAGTCGGTCCACTGCCAGCTGTAGAGCAGCTCGCCGGGGCAGCGCGACCCGTGCAGCAACACGATGCGGCCGAAGTCGCCCCGCCGGAGGAGCGCCTGCCAGTACACGCCGCGGAGCGGCGCGAGGCCGATGCCGCCGCCCACGAACAGGAGGTCCCGGCCGCGGTGCGCGTCGAGGTCGAAGTGGTTGCCGAAGGGACCCCGCACGCCGATCGTGTCCCCCGCCTTCGAGGCGACCAGCATCCCCGAGATCACGCCGTTGTCGCGGATGGTCAGGGAGAGCGCGCCCGGCAGGCCACCGGGGGAGGAGATGGAGATCGGCACCTCGCCGGCGCCGAAGGCCGTCACCTGCAGGAACTGGCCGGGGAGATAGTCCAGGTCCCCGCGGTCCAGGTCGAGAGTCACCACCCGCTTCGTCCCCGTCGCCACGTCGGCGGCGACCTCCTCACGGACGCGGAGGATGCGGACGGGGCGCGGGACGTACAGGTCGCTCGCGTCGTGCACGGGGTGCGTGGCCACGGCCATCGGTCACGCTCCTTTCGCGGCGGGTGCCGCGGCGGGGGCGCCCACCAGCGCGTCGGTCATCCGCTGGGACACCGCGTCGATGCCGATCCCGCCGAGGCACACCTGCACGCAGCGGCCGCAGCCGGTGCAGCCCAGGGTCCCCACGCGGGCGACGAACTGCCACGAGAGTTTGTGGAAGAAGCGGGTGCGGCAGCGCTCGCCGCAGGTGGCGCGCGGATACGAGCCGCCGTACTGCCGGACGAACCCGGCGAGCTGGCAGCTGTCGCGCAGCCGGATCCGCTCGAAGGTGCCTTCCGCCCCCGTGGCCACCGGCCCACCGGGCACCGCCGGCTCGGGCCCTCCCGCCGGCGGGAGCACGCCGCTCCCGGCCTCGGGCGCGTCCACGACGTTGAAGCAGTTGCAGGTGGGGCAGACGAAGGCGCAGCCGCCGCACTCCACGCACCGCTCCCCCAGCGCCGACCAGAACGCCTCGGGGAGGCGGCCCTGGGAGACCATCCGGCCGGCGGCCATGGACTGGACGCGCCGCGTGCTGTGGCGGTGGAAGCTCTCCACCACGCCTGCGATGCGCCCGGCCTGCTCGGCCAGCTGACGCTCTCCGGCCGGGGCGAGCGACGAGGCGAAGCGCGTCGTCAGCTCCCGGCCCTTCGCGCTCCCGACCTCGATCAGCCACCCGCTCGTGAGCGCGGTGAGCTGCCAGTCGTAGCCGGCGTCCAGCGCCGGCCCGCCCTTGCAGCAGACGCACATGCACGTCTCGGCGGGATCCTGGCAGACTACGCTGAGGATGGTGGTCCGCTCGCGCCGCGCCATGAAGGGGCCGTCGGCGACGTCGGGACGCCCGACCGTCTCGCCCGAGAAGAACCGGGTGAGCTGCGCCAGGCCCGCCACGTCGCAGCTGCGGATGCCGAAGAAGACCAGTTCGCGCGGCGTGTCGCCGCCCGGCACCGACACGCCGCCCGGGAGCCGGTAGCGCGCGAGCCGCTCCGGGGTCGGGAGGAACCACCGCTTGGGGGGCTCCAGCGCGTTGACGTAGTCGCGGCAGAGGTCGGCCGCCCGCTGCACCGGCCGGAAGTACACGTCGCCGCCGCGACGGACCGGGCCGATCAGCGTGCGCTCCGCCGCCAGCCGGTCGAGGATCCCCTCGAGCGCCGCGGCGCTCGCCCAGTAGCGCGCGTCAGACACGGTCGTCTCCTACTGCCGGCCGATGCGCACCGCGCGCGGCCGGAAGACGGGGATGCGGAGACACGGATCCACCTCGAGCGCGCCCAGCGCCGTGCCGGCGCGCTCCCAGCAGTGCATCGGGACCAGGGCGGTGCCCGGCGCGGCGTGCGGGTCCGTCCGCACCGCCAGCAGCAGGCCGCCACAGTCACTCTCCAGGCGCACCGTCCAGCCGTGCCGCACGCCGAGGGCCTTCGCGGCGGCGGGGTGGATGGTCACCCAGCCGTCGGGGAAGTCGGTGCGCGGACCCCACACCTCCCGGCGCGCGGTGACCGTCGCGCCGACGAGGGGATGGGTGCTCCACAGCGTCGCGCCGTCGAGCGCCGCGATGAGGGGGTAGTCGGGAGTCGGGGCGTCGGGCGCGGCGCCGTCGGGCCCCGGCGCGAACGCCGCGGCGCGTGGGGCGGGACCGGCTTTGCCGCCCAACGCCGCGGCCAGCCGGCGCGCGACCTCTCCCTCGGACATGCCGGCGCGGGCCACGTGCGCCACCTCGATGGCGCGCCGCGAGCCATCGGCGGCGAGGAGCGTGCCCGCCTTCTCCGCGAGCAGCGACCCGGGGAGGACCACGTCCGCCGCCTCCGCCGCGCGGGTCGCCACCGCGTCGGTCACCAGCACGAACTCGGCGCCCTGGAAGGCGCGCGCGGCGAGCGCGGGGAAGAACTCGAAGGGATCGTCGGCGAAGACGAGGAGGGCCTTCAGCTGGCCCGCGGCGGCCCGCTGCAGCATCTCGTACGCGGCGAGGCCGCCCGCGCGCGGATGGATGCCGGCCTCCTGCAGTCCCAGCTGGTTCACGAAGTCGGGGAGACGCCAGGAGTGCGCGCCGCCCAGCCGCCGCAGCGCGGGCCCGCCTTGGCCGTGGAGGGCCAGCTCCGACGACCAGAGCACCAGGTCGTCGGGGCGCGCCGCCAGCACTGCCGCCTCCACCTCGCGGCCGGGAAGGCGGCGGATCCACTCGGTGGCGAGCGTCGCGAGGGGGCCGGCGTTCGCCCCGACGAACCGCACCGGCACGCCACGCCCGAGCGCCTGGAGGACGCGGCGGTGGACCTGCGGGTGGCGCACGCTGAGGTCGGTGCCAACGACGAGGATGCCCTGGGCAAGCGCGATGGCGTCGAGCCCGAGCGACGGGCCCGGCACGGTGCCGAGCCGCTGCAGCGCGTCGAGGTGCGGCGTGCCGATGGCGTGGGCGAGGCCGGCGAGGAGGTGCAGCTCCTCGAGGGTGAGGCGCGCGGAGGCGAGGATGCCGATGCTCGCCGGTCCGTGCTTCGCGCGGATCGCGGCGAGGCGCGACGCGGCGTGGTCGAGCGCGGTCTCGAGAGGGGCCTTGGCGAGGGGGCTGCCGCGGATGCGCATCCGCGCGGAGAGGACGCGGAGGGGAGAGTCGAGCAGCTCCCCGGCACTCCAGCCGCGGAGGCACAGCGCCCCGCGGGTCACCGGATCGCCGAGCACCGGGAACGCCTCGGCGTCCGCCAGGGTCAGCGTGCAGCCCGAACCACAGAACGGACAGGCCGTGAGGTTCACGGCGGTGTCGGCGGGCGCCAGCGCGGTGCTCATGGAGCTCCCTCGCAGCGAAAGCGACTGCCCCGAGGAAGGCAAGAAGAATGCCGTGGAACCGCTTGCGTCCCTAAGCGATGCGCGCTTCCGACGGCGCCCTCGCGCGCGCCGTGCGAAGGCGCGGATTCGCACACGACGCACACGCGATGGCGCGCGGATGCAGGTCTTTCGGGCGATGTTGAGCACCATCGACGCGCCTGGCATCGGGATTCCTACGGAGCACCTGCTCCGAACTTCCACGCACGTGTGCCGCTGGATTCGTGCGCGAGCGCGATCGCGCGCCGGACGATTGGGACATCACCGCCCACCGCGCACGGCGTTCTCGGGCGACGGCGCGCCAACGCGCTGCTGGCGCCGGCATTATCGAATGACGACTGATTGTGTCGTCGTTGCGATCGCGGGGATGTGGAGCGGCCGGAGGGAGGCGCCGCTCCGCAGCGCGCCGCGCAGGGTTGCCACCGCGCCCCGCGGTGGCGACGTTTATCCCTCAGCGGCGGCTGGACCCCTTGGCGTCTTGGCGTCTGGCAACTGGCTGCTGGAGTGGTGGCCGAGAGGCTGAAGGCAACGGTTTGCTAAACCGTCATACGGGCTAATACCTGTATCGAGGGTTCGAATCCCTCCCACTCCGCTGTGATCCGCGTCCGTTTCGCCCCTTCCCCCACCGGCAGCCTGCACGTCGGGGGCGCGCGCACCGCGCTCTTCAACTGGCTCTTCGTCGAGCACGCCCGCCGGTTCGGCGGCGAGCCCGACGCCGCGTTCATCCTGCGCATCGAAGACACCGACAAGCAGCGCTCCACCGACGAGTTCACGCAGGTCATCCTCGACGGGATGCGCTGGCTCGGCCTGTCGTACGACGAGGGCCCCCTCTTCCAGGCCGAGGGCCTCGCGCGGCACCAGGCCGACGCCCAGCGCCTCCTCGACGAGGGGAAGGCGTTCCTCGACGACGGCGCGATCCGCTTCAGGGTGAACCACGAGGAAGTGACGTGGGAGGACGCGGTCCACGGGCCGATCACCTTCCACGGGAAGGACCTCGAGGACTTCATCATCCTGCGGGCCGACCGCACGCCCGTCTACAACTTCGCGGTGGTCTCCGACGACATCGCGATGCGCATCACGCACGTCTTCCGCGGCGACGACCACATCTCCAACACGCCGAAGCAGATCCTCCTCTACCGCGCCTTCGGCGTCCCGGTGCCCGTGTTCGGCCACGTGCCGATGATCCTCGGCGCCGACGGCAAGAAGCTGAGCAAGCGCCACGGCGCGACGGCGGTGGCCGACTACCAGCACGAGGGGATCCTGCCGCAGGCGATGGTGAACTTCCTCGCGCTCCTCGGCTGGAGCCCGGGCCGCGACCGCGAGCTCTTCTTCGACGTGGCGGAGCTGGTGGAGGCGTTCACCTTCGCGGGCGTGCAGAAGAAGTCGGCGGTCTTCGACACGCAGAAGCTGGAGTGGATGAACGGCGAGTACCTGCGGCACGTCGGCGCGCCGCGCCTCGCCGCGCAGCTCGCCGCGGAGCTGCCGGGACTCGCCCCCGAGCGCGCGGCCGAGCTGATCGCCGCGGTCCTGCCGCGGGCCCGCACCACGCTGGACGTCGTGAGCCGCTCGCGAGTTCGCGCCGGGCTGGACCCGGCCGTGCCCGACGAGAAGGCCGCGGCCTACGTTGCGAAGGACCCGGACGGCTACCGGGCGGCGCTGCGCCTGGTCGCGGACTCGCTGCGCGGGACGACGGACTGGAGCGTCGCCGGCCTCGACGCACATCTCCGCCAGCTGGCCGAGTCGAAGGGGATGAAGGTCGGCGCGGTGATGCAGCCGGTGCGCGTCGCCCTCCTGGGGGCGACGGTGAGCGAGGCGGTGAATGAGCTGCTGGTGTTGATCGGAAAGGACGCGGCGTTGGCGCGACTCGAGGCGGCGATCCAGTCGAGCTAGCTCCGCTGGGCGTCTGGCTCCTGGCTCCTGGCTTCTAGTTCTTCCACACCTGTTCCAGGAACTGCGCGCACAGCCCGTCCCCCATGAACCGTTCCACCGCCTCCGCCGTCGCGTCGCGATCGGCGCCCCACAGGCTGGCCCGCTTCGACTCCCCGTCCCACGCCCCCTGGATGAACATCCGGTCGCCCCGCTGCACCAGCATCGGCAGCTCGGCGACGAACGCCGCGGCGAGGCGGTTCACGCCGGGGCCGCCGATCGCCACCGTCGGGCAGAGGTGGAAGATGCGGTTCTGCGCGTACCAGGTGTCGGAGACGACGACGGCCCGGCGGAAGGCGCGCCCCGCGCCGCGGCGGTCGATCTCCTCCTTCAGCAGGTAGGCGACCGGGCGGTCGTTCATCTCCGCGTCGATCTCCGACCCGGTGACGATGAGGACCGTCTCGTCGGTGTCCACGACCTTCCCGGAGCTCACGGCGTCAGCCGCGCACGAGCCGAGTCCCGCGCCTGCTGGAGGTCCCGCTCCTTCTGCTTCCGCGCGCGGATCTCCCGCACCGCCTGCCGGAAGTCCGATTCCGCCTGCGCCCGCGCCGCCGCGCGCATGATGTCCGCGCGCATCGCCATCAGCGCGTTGTTGGCCCGCGCCTGGTCGATGTTCCCCTGCGGGAAGGAGAGGAACGCCAGGACGACGTTGGGGATCGTGAAGTTCCCGAGGTGGAGGCCCGCCGCGTCCCAGCCGTAGGTCTTCCCGTTCCGCCGGAACGTCCAGCCGCGGGAGACGTACGGGTTGGCGTTCGGGTCCTCGGAGGGATGCTGCTCGATGGAGTCCGCGAGGGCGAGCATCCGCGTGGCGACGACCGAGTCCATCCGGATCGGGCGGCCGCCGTCGGGGGCGAGGTACATCGGCGGCACCCACAGCTCCCCGTTCCCGTACGCGGGGCCGAGGTCGGCGAGGGTGCGCCGCCCGGTGCCTCCCGGGACGCCGCCCCCGGCGAGGTTCCCGGCGCCGGTGCCCGTGCTGTCGCGGCGCTTGCCCGCGGGGAGGCGCGACAGCGTGTCGAGCAGCGGGGAGACGCCGCGCCCCAGCACCAGCGGCCGGTAGCGGTCCACCGGGGGAGGCGGCGCCGGGCGGAGCGCCGGAAGCACGGGACGGTAATGCTCCTCGGCAGGCACGTTGAGGAGGAGGATCGGCGCCCGCCCCGTCATCGGCACCGCGCGGGGAGCGTTCGACGTCACCCAGATGGCGAGCACGACGGCGTGCGCCAGCACCGAGACCACGGTCCAGCGCGGCGACCACCCGGACGGCGTCCGGGGGAAGACGAAGCGCCCCTCAGGAGCGCGCAAGCACCTTCCCGAGCCGCGTGGCGGCCTCCTCGAGTCGCGCTTCCGGCGCGGTGAGGGCGATCCGGAAGAAGCCGTCGGCCGAGGCGCCGAAGGAGTGGCCGCCGAGGACCACGACCCCCTCCTCTTCCATCGCCGTCGTCTGGAACTTCGCCGAGGAGACCCCCTCGGGGAGCGGGATCCACAGGTAGAGCGTGGCCTTCGGCACCGGCACGTCGAAGCCCGCCGTGCGCAGCGCCGCCACCGCCGTGTCGCGCCGCGCCTGGTAGCGCGCCACCACCGGCGCCACGATGGACTCGGCGCAGTCGAGGACGGCCGCGCCGGCGTGCTGCACGGCGAGGAAGGGGCCGGTGTCGTAGTACGACTTCACGGTGGTGAGCGCCTTGATGAGCTCGGCGCTTCCCACGACCCAGCCGAGGCGCCACCCGGTGAGCGTGAACGACTTCGACACCGAGTGGAACTCGAGCGCCACCTCGCGTGCCCCCTCGATCTCGAAGATGCTCGGCGCCCGGTAGCCGTCGAAGGTGATCTCCACGTACGGGTTGTCGTAGGCGAGCGTGATGCCGTACTCGCGGCAGATCGCCACCGTGCGCTCCAGGTAATCGCGCGGCGCGACGGCGGCGGTCGGATTGTTCGGGTAGTTGAGGAACGCGAGGCGGGTGCGGCGCAGCACGTCCTTCGGCAGCTCCCCCAGCTCCACGAGGAAGTCGGTGCGCGGGGTGAGCGGGTAGAAGTGCACGTCGGCGCCGGCGCCGATCGCGCCGCCGACGTAGCACTGGTAGCCGGGCTCGGGCACGATGGCCACGTCGCCGGGGTTGCAGGTGGCGAGCGCGAGGTGCGCGAGCCCCTCCTTCGAGCCGAGGAGGGGGAGGACCTCCGCCATCGGGTCGAACTCGTGGCCGAACCGGCGCCGGTGGTAGCGGCTCACCGCCTGGCGGAACGCCGGGAGGCCGAGCTGGAACCCGTAGCGGCTCATCGCGGGATCGCGGAGCGCCTCCTCGAGGGCCTGCACCGCCACGGCGGGCGGCGCGATGTTGTCATCGCCGGCGCCCAGGTCGATCAGGTCCATCCCCTTGGCGATCAGCTCCCGCTTCCGCTGCGGGATCCTGGCCAGGGGATATCCCGGCAGCTGCCCCACCCGGTCGGCGATCCGCGGCTTCACCCTGGCTGTACCTCCCCGCACGACTGTTGGACGATGGACACCGGACGACGTTGTCCGTCCGGAATCTACCCTGGAAGCCGCCTTTCCTTATTACTACTAGACCGCTGACGCCACGGGGTTCCGCAGCACGCCGACGCCCGGGATCTCGATCTCGACCACGTCGCCCGCCACGAGGGGCCCCACGCCCGCCGGCGTGCCCGTGGAGACGAGGTCCCCCGGCTCCAGCGTCATCACCTGCGAGATGTACGACAACAGCGCCGGGATGCTGAACACCATGTCCGCGGCCTTGCCCGCCTGGCGCACCGTCCCGTTGACCCGGCAGAAGATCCGCAGGAGGCGGAGGTCGAAGTCGGGGGGCGGCGTCCAGACCACCGGACCCGCGGGGCAGAAGGTGTCGAACCCCTTGGCGCGGGTCCACTGCCCGTCGGTCTTCTGGAGGTCGCGCGCGGTGACGTCGTTCACGCAGGTGATGCCGCCGACCGCCTCGCGCGCCGCCCGCTCGTCGGCGTTCCGCAGCGCGCGGCCGATCACGACCCCGATCTCCCCTTCGTGCTCCACCTGGGAGGATGCCGCCGGGAGCACGATCGTCTCGCCGTCGCCGAGGAGCGCGGACGGCGGCTTGAGGAAGAGGAGCGGCCGTTCGGGGACGTCGTTCCCCAGCTCCTTGGCGTGCTCGACGTAGTTGCGCCCCACGCAGACGATCTTGCCGGGCCTTGGGATCCGCACTCAGCCTCCGCCGTCAGCCATCAGCCGTCAGCCATCAGCCGTCAGCCATCAGATTGCCACTGCGCTCACCGCGTCACCCCTCACGTCTCACCCCTCACGTCTCACCCTCTCACGCCCATCAGTCCGTCTCCCCGACCGGCTCACCGATGCCGTGGAGCGCGAAGAACTCCCCCATCGCTTCCCTCAGCACGCCCCACGGCCCCACCCTCCGCTCGGCCGGCGGCAGCCCGGTGAGCAGCGCCGCGCCGTATCGCTTGGTGAGCACCCGGCGGTCGAGGAGGACGATGACCCCGACGTCGGTGCGCGAGCGGATGAGCCGCCCGAACCCCTGCTTCAACTTGAGGGCGGCGAGGGGAACGAGGTAGTCGTTGAAGGGATCGCCCCCCTGCGCCTCGATCATCTCGAGCCGCGCGGCGGTCACCGGCTCGCTCGGCACGCGGAACGGCAGCTTCGCGATGACGAGGGCGCGGAGCGCGGTGCCCGGCACGTCCACCCCCTCCCAGAAGGAGTCGGTGCCGAGGAGGATCGCCGAGCCGGCGCTCCGGAAGCGGCGGAGGAGGAGGTCGCGCGGCTGCTCCCCCTGGACGAGGAGGGGCCAGCGCCCCGCCACGTCGGCTCGCGCGCGGAGGGCCGCCGCCGTCGCGCGCAGGGCGCGGTGGCTCGTGAAGAGGACGAAGAGCCCTCCGTCAGAGGCCCGCGCCACGTCGCAGACCACGTCCACCGTGGCGCCCGCGTGCCCCTCGGCGTCGCCGCGCGGCTCGGGGAGATCGTCGGGGACGAGGAAGAGGCACTGGTCGCGGAAGTTGAAGGGCGAGGGGAGCACCTCCCGCGGCCCCGGCCGCACCAGCGGCAGGTCGAGGCCGAGGCGCCCGGTGAGGAAGCCGAACTCCCCCCCCACGGCCAGCGTGGCGCTCGTCACCACCACCGTGTCCACCCGGTCAAAGAGGATCTGCTTGAGGAGGGGGGCGAGCTCGAGGGGCATCGCGGCGAGCGCGATGTGCGCCCCGCCCCGCCGCTCCAGCCACCGCACCAGCGGCGGCGCGTTGGGCGGCGGCTTCAGCGCCGTGGCGACGGCGTCGCGCGCGGCGTCGAGGCGCCCGGCGATCCCCCGCAGCTCGGCGAGAAGCTGGGCGAGCCGGTCACCCGGCGGCGTGTCGCGGGTGAGCCGCTCGATGAGCGCCACCACCGCGTCGCGCACGCGGCCGAAGGTGAAGCCGAGGTTGGTGAGGGCGTCCCCCAGGCCGGCGGCCCACACGGGCCCGTCGGCGAAGGCGTCGGTGAGGCGGAGGACGTTCTCGGGCTGGCCGGCGAGGTGCGCCTCGAGGAGGCGGAAGATCTGCTCGGCCGCGCGCCGCGCCTCGGCGAGACCCGGCTGGAGCCGCTCGCGGATGATCGCCAGCGCGTCCTCGCGCGCCAGGTCGTCCACGTCGGCGAGCGCCGCGCGGAGCGCCGGGAGCACGCCGCGGTTCCCGCGCTCGAGTCGGCCCAGGAGCCGCTCCACCCCCCGCGAGGTGGCCTGCTTGCCGAGGTGGTCGGCGGCGGTGTCCTCGAGGTGGTGCCCCTCGTCGAGCACCAGCCGGCGGTACGGGGGGAGAACGGCCGCGTCCTCCCAGTTCCCCTGCGCCTGCCGCACGGCCAGGTCGCTCGCCAGGAGGTGGTGGTTCACCACGACGATGTCGGCGTCGGCGGCGCGCCGCCGCGCCGCGAAGACGAAGCAGGCGTTGAAATGCGGGCAGCGGAGGCGGGTGCAGAGGTCCGACTCGGCGGCGACCTCGTCCCACACCTCGTCGCTCGGCTCGAACGCGAGGGTGGAGAGGCTGCCGTCGGTGGTGGTCTTCGCCCAGGCGGCCACGGCCTCCAGCTCGTCGCGGCGCTCCGGCTCGAGGAGGGTGCCGACGCCGCCCTGCGCCTGCTGCAGCCGCGCGAGGCAGAGGTAGTTCCGCCACCCCTTGAGGAGGGCGAAGCGCACCGGCCGGTCGGCGGTGCCGAGGGCCTTCGCCAGGATCGGCAGATCGGTGCCGACGAGCTGTTCCTGGAGGTTGATGGTGTTGGTGGAGACGACGGTGCGCTCCCCGTTCTTCACCGCCCAGAGGATCGCCGGGACCAGGTACGCGAACGACTTCCCGACGCCCGTCCCCGCCTCGAGGAGCGCGACGCCCCCTTCGTTGTAGGTGTCGGCGACGTAGGCGGCCATGTCGCGCTGCGAGGGCCGGTCCTCCGGGGTGCCGAGGAGGCGCGCCACCCGCCCCGTCGGCCGCAGCAGGTTGGCGGTGGCGACGGGGTCTATCGGCTCCGTCTCGCGCGGCTTCGGGACCTCGACGACGACGTAGAGCGCCGTCGCCTCGTTGTTCACGATGCCGAAGCCGACGCCCGCGTCGTGGAGGCGCACCGCCACGTCGAGGTCCGCACCCGAGGGCTCGAGCACGCCGCTCGGATGGTTGTGGAGCGCCATCTGCCCGCGCCCCGCCGCCCCCGGGAGGGCCAGCACCATCTCCGCGGTGCCGCGCGCGACGACCTCCGCCGCCGTCACGGTGCCGTCGGCGTCCACGTCCGCGACGAACGCCACCTCACGGCCCCCCGCCTCGGCGACCGCGCGCGCGATGGTCTCGCGGGCCCCGTCGGCCAGCCGCGCGCCGCTCACGTCTTGAGCTCCCGCTTCCGCGCCGCGGGGAAGAGGACGTTGTTGAGGATCAGCCGGTACCCCGGCGAGGTCGGATGCAGGGACAGGTCGGTGGGCGGGTCGCCGACCTGATGCTGCGGGTCCTCGGGGTCGTGGCCGCCGAAGTAGGTCCACGTCCCGCGCCCCACGTCGCCGTGGATGTACTTGACCCACGGCGCGCCCGGCTCCTCGGCGAGGATGGTGACGCTGTGCTTCAGGGTGCGACGGGTGAAGCTCGTCGTCAGGCCGTAGAAGTCGGGGATCACCTGCCGGTGGCACTGGACCAGCATCGCCGGCACCGGGTCGATCTTGGCGCTGAAGTTGAACAGCTCGAAGGCGCCGAGGGGCTGCCGGCGGCCGGGGTAGTCCACCTGGTGGCCGTCGATGTCGGAGAAGGCGGGGATGGCGGGCGCCGTCTCGAGCTGCGCGTCGCGGCAGGCCATCGCCGCGGACCAGTCCATCCGCGCGGAGGCGTCGGCATCCATCGGCGACCCGTCGGCGAAGGCGGCGGCGATGTCCACGTCGTGGGCGGCGAGGGCCAGCTCCAGCGTCTCCGTCGCCAGGCACATCGCGAAGAGGAACCCCCCCTGGTCCACGTAGTCGCGGATGTGCCGCGCCACGGCCTTCTTGAGCGCCGGGACGTGGGGGAACCCGAGGCGGCGCGCCATCGCCTGGTTGGCGTTCACCATCTCGGCGAGCCAGGTGGCGCCGGAGTAGTTGAGGTAGAACTTCGAGTACTGGCCGGTGAAGTCCTCGTGGTGCAGGTGCAGCCAGTCGAAGTCGTGCAGCCGCCCCCCCATCACGTCAGCGTCCCAGATCTTCGTGAAGGGGATCTCCGCGTACTGGAGCGCCATCGTCACCGCATCGTCCCAGGGCGCGGCGAAGGGAGGCGAGTAGATCGCGACCCGGGGGACGCGCTCCAGGATCACCGCGTCCTGGTTGTTCTGCTCGATGCCGCCGCGGATGGCGACGACCTGCGCATCGGTCACCGGCTGGAGGGCGA
>JADGQW010000051.1 GCA_017881505.1 Gemmatimonadales bacterium | reverse complement strand
GGAAGCCCCGTCACGCATCACGGGAAGGCGCGGAGGTTCGGCCGGGGTCACACGCGGCGTGTGGCGCGTGCGAGGGACCGCGCGGGGTTCAGTTCGCGGGAGTGAAGGAGCCGCTCTGGCGGTCGAGGGCCTGGCGCGCGAGCGTGCCGAGGTGCCCGCTGCGCGCAGCGAGCGCCTGCAGCTCCGACGCCGCGTCGTGCCCGGGGATCCGGGCGAGGGCGTCGAGCGCGGCCTCCTCGACGGCGGACGCGCGGAAGCCGAACAGCCGGCGGCGCGACAGCGCGCGGCGCAGCGGGCCGATGGCCTCTCCGACGCCGAGGTGCCCGAGCGCCTCCGCGGCCCGCCGCTGCTCCGTCGCCGTGCTCGCTTCGAGGAGGGTGGCCAGGTCGGGGACGGCCTCCTTGCGGCGCGACGCGCCGAGCGCGTCGATGGCGTCGAGGCGCACGGCGGCGTCGCGGTCCGCGAGGCCCTGGCGGCCCAGTCGCTCGGCGAGCGCCCCGCCCCGCTGCACCGCTGTCGCGAGCGCCGCGCGCCGCACCTCGGCGTGGGGATGGCGGAGCGCGGCGCCGAGCCACCGCTCCACGGCCTCCGGCGGGCGCTGGCTCTCCACGAGCACGCCGATCAGGAGGCCGGCCACGCCCGCGCTCGGATCCCGGACCAGCGCGAGCGCGTCCTGCTCGCCGAGCGCGCCGGTGCGGTCCGCGAGGAGGAGGAGCTCCGCGCGCCGCTCGCGGCGGGCCAGCAGGACGAGGGCGGGACCGGCGTCGGGCATCAGGCTCGCCAGCGCGTCCTCCGCCGCGGCCTGGGCGTCCGCCGCGGGCTGGAGCCAGAGTCGCCCGAGCGCCTCGACCACCCCCAGGTTCGCGCCGCAGGCCCGGAGGGCCGTGGCCGCCTCCTGCCGGAAGGCGGGCCGCTCGTCGCGGCTCGCCTCCGCGAGCGCCCGCACCAGCTCCGCCGCCCGCGCGGCGTCCCCCTGCTTCAGCGCCTCCCCGAGCGACACCGATGCGTTCTGCACCGCGTCGCGGAACGCGCCGAGGTCGCCCGCCGCCACGAGGGCCGCGCGCGCGTCGCCGATCGCGGCGCCCGACGCCGTGGCGCGGAACATCCGCACGTCCCCCGTGGCCTGGCGCTCCACCAGCGTGGCGCCCGAGGCGCGGAGACTCCGCCGCCCGAGCCCCGCGGCGACCGCGCCGGCGAAGGCGCCCGCCGAGGGGAACCGTCCCGCGGGGTCCTGCGCGAGGGCCCGCTCGATCGCCGCGCCGACCGCGGCGGGGACCTCGGCACGCCACTGCCGCAGGTCGGGGCGCGGGGCCGCCACGTGCAGGGCGTAGAGCGCCTGCGCCGTCGCCGCGTCGAACGGGGGCCGGCCGGCCAGCATCTCGAAGAGCACGACCGCGAGGGCGTACTGGTCGCTGCGGCCGTCGATCTCCCGTTCCCCCGCCGCCTGCTCGGGCGCGACGTAGTGCGGCGTCCCCAGCACATGCCCCGTCGTCGTGATGCGCCCCCCCGTCCGCGGCGCCCGCGCGATGCCGAAGTCGGTGAGGAGCGCGCGCCCCGACTGGAACTCGAGGAGGATGTTGTCCGGCTTCACGTCGCGGTGCACCACGCCGGCGGCGTGGGCCGCGTCGAGCGCCGCGGCGACGTCCTGGGCGATCCCCACGGCCACCGTCAGGGGCAGCGCCCCCTCCCGCTTGAGGCGCGCCGCCAGCGACTCGCCGCTCACCAGCGGCATCACGTAGCACGCCAGCACCGCGGACGCGGGGACGAAGTAGATGGGGACGATGTTCGGATGGACCAGCTTCGCGACGGTCGTCGCCTCGTGGCGGAACCGGTCGGTGGCGTCGGGGGAGGCGGTGAGCTCGGGGGCCATGACCTTGGCCGCGAGCCAGCGGTCGAGGGTCAGGTCGCGGATCCGGAACACGCGGGCGAACCCGCCGCGCCCGGCTTCGTCCACGACCTCGTACCCCGCGCCCAGCGTCTCCGCGAGGGCGCGCGCTACCCGCCGCGGATCGTGCGGATCGTCCCCCGGCGGCAGCATCGCGCCGCAGTGGCCGCAGCGCAACGCGTCCGCCGCGGCGGCGACGCCGCAGGCGTTGCAGAATCCCGACTGGCTCATGAGGTCGGGAGCGAAGCTACTGCGTGAGCTCCAGCTTCGTCAGTGCCGCCTCGGGGAGGCGGAGGGGGAAGTGCGTCCCGAGCACGAACCGCTCCCGGCCCACCGTCCGGAAGAGGTGGGCGAGGTGGTCCTCCGGAGGCCCCCAGATCCAGGAGACGTCCCAGCGGATGCGCGCCGCCTCCTCCGGCGTGGAGCCGAAGTGGACCTCCTCCACGAACGCCCGGTCGGCGGCGGTGACCAAGAGGCGGACCCGGGAGTCGGCGCGCACCGTCGCCCGGACCGCGGCGCCGATGAGGTCGGGGGCGATGTCGAGCGCGTGCCGCTGGCGGCCATCCTCGAAGCGCACCGTGAGCACCAGCTCGAGGCCGGCCTCGGCGCACGCGGCGCAGAGGGCCGCCATCGCCGGGCCCGCCGGGTCGAACCCGAAGTGCGCGGGATAGCTGCGGACGGCGGGGGCACCGGCCGCGACGGCCCTCGCCACCTCGCGCTCCCATCCCGGATACGCCGGGTTGACGGCCGGCACGGGGACGAGGCGCTTCCGGTGCGGCTCGAGCGCCGCGAGCAATTCGTCGTTCCCCGCCGCCGCGTCGCGGTAGAAGACGCTCGGCAGATGCCCCACCCACGCGGCGGCGATGCCGAGCCGGTCCATCTCCGTGAGCAGCCGCTGGGGCGTCGGCTCCGGCAGCCGCCGGAACGGGAACGGCCCGATGAGCGCGTTGTGGTCGGTGAGCGACTTCCCATCACTCATGACTCATCACCCCCGCTCCGAACACCTCCACCGCGTTCTGCCACCGGACCCTCTCCACGTCTTCCTCGCTGCACCCCATCGCGCCGAGGTGCTCCAGCTTCGCGAGCCCGGTGTCCATCGTGAGATCGGTCCCCCAGAGCAGCCGGCGGACGCCCACGCACTCCACGCACAGCCCCAGCATCCCGCGGTCCACCCCGCTCCCGGAAAGGTCCACCCAGACGTTCGGCACGCCTACCAGCGCGCGGAGCGAGTGCGCCCAGTCCCCGCCCCCTCCGATGTGCGCCAGGATGAACTTCGCGCGCGGATGCCGCGCCGCCAGGGCGGCCAGGTCGAGCGCGTCGGAGATCTCCTGCCCCGGCACCTCGCGGCGGCGGTGCTGCCAGGCGTGCTGGAGGATCGGCACGCCGCGCTCCGCGGCCAGCTGGGCGATCGGGTCGAGGAGGGGATCGCTGGCGCGGCGGCTCGCGCCGAGCTTGATGCCCACCATCCCCTCGGCCAGCCCCCGCTCGATCTCCGCCACCGCGTGGCGCGTGAAGTTCGGATTGACCGCCACGTAGCCGCGGATGCGGTCGGGGTGCGCTCGCTGGAGGGCGCGCATCGCCGCGTTGCCGTAGGTGACGTCCTCGGGCGAGGGGAAATAGGTGGGCGAGGTGTGGCCCCAGCTCCCCAGGATGGACGCGACGTGCAGCGTGATCCCGGCGCGCTCCCCCACCTCGAGGCGGCGGACGTTCGCCGCCTCCCACCCTGATCGGCCGCTCCGGTCGTGATCGAAGTGCGCGTGGACGTCGATCAGGGGGCGGGTCATGGCGCACCGCCTCCCGCGGCCGCGGTTCCCGCCAGCGCTGAGGAGACCGCCGCCAGCGTCCGCGCCACGTCCGCTTCGCCGTGCGCCAGGCTCGGGAAGTCGTACGCGCCCCGCTTGAGGAGCACCCCCTCGCCGACCATCGCAAGGAGGAACCGCCGCTCCGCCTCCGTGGTGGGGAATCGCAGGAGGAACATCTCGGGGAGCCCCACCACCTCGAACGCGCCCCCCTCGGAGAGGCGGACCAGCCCGTCGAGGAGACGCCGCCCGACCTCCTGGATGTGTCCCGCGACGTCGGTCCGGTCCCAGACGTCGAGCACCGCGCGCGCCGCCGCGAGTCCGACCGATTCCGTGGCGAGGGTGGAGGAGATCCACGTCTCCTTCACCCGCACCATCAGGTCCGCACGGCCGACCACCGCGGCGAGGGGGAAGCCGTTGGCGAGCGCCTTGCCCAGCACGGCGAGGTCGGGCCGCACCCCCCAGCGTTCCGCCGCGCCGCCGCGCGCGAGGCGGAAGCCGGTCTTGATCTCGTCGAACACGAGGAGCGCGCCCGACGCGGCGGCGAGCTCGGCCAGCGCCTGCAGCCATCGGGGGCTCGGCGCCCGCTCGATCACCGGCTCCACGAGAATGGCGGCCGGGGGCGCGCCCGTCCGCACCGCCCGGGCGGCGGCCTCGGGATCGTCGAACGGCACCGCGGTCCAGCCCGCGCCGACCGCCGTGGGGACGCCGGCGCCGTTGAAGGCCCCGTCGAGCCACCCGTGATAGCCGCAGTGGACCACGCGCTCGCGGCCGGTGGCGACCCGCGCCAGGCGCACCGCGGCGTGCACCGCCTCCGCGCCCGTCTTGAGGAACCGCGCCTGCTCCGCGCCGGGGTACGCGGCGCAGAGCCGTTCCGCCACCTCGACCTCGAGGGTCGGCGGGAAGGGGCCGACCACGCCGTCGCGCGCCGCCCGCGCGGCGGCCTCCACCACCGCGGGGTGCCCGTACCCGAGGGCGACGGCGCCGAGCGCCATCGTCCAGTCGAGGAGCCGCCTCCCGTCGGCGGTCTCGACGTACGCGCCCTCGCTGCGCACCAGGTGCGTCGGGCCGCCGGGGCCGCCGAAGAGCGCGTCCGGCCCCTTCGAGCGCGTGGCGGTGAACCCCGCCACGGCGTCCGCCGCCCTCCGGGCCCAGTCGCTCACCGCCCCCGCCTCCCGAGGCCCGGACTCACGGCGCCACCGCGACGACGGGGAGCGGCCCCGGGATCGCCCGGTCGCCCGCGAGGTAGACGCGGGTGCCGCGCGCGCCCGACCAGACGAGCTGGCCGATGCGGCGCTCGTGGCCGTCCCGGGCACGGTTGACGTACAGATCGAAGCCGAAGCTCGGCACCTCGACCGCAAGCTCGATGGCGAGGGTGACACGGTAGCCCCGCTCCGTCGGCACCCAGGCGCCATCCGTGATCATCGAGGCCTCGCCGTCGGTCCCGAGCGACGCCGCGACGCGTAGCGCCCCCGGCTTCTCGACGTCGGGCACCACCAGCCAGCCGTAGAAGCCCGCCGCGTCCACGTAGACCTGCAGGCCGTCGCTGTGGATGTCAGGGTTCTCGTTCTCCAGCTCCGGGTCCGGCGATTCCCCCGCGCGGAAGAAGGGCTCGCGCGTCACGACGTCCACGGCGAGGAACAGGGTGCTGCCGCCGGCGTTGAGCAGCGCGCGGGCCGAGAAGCCGTCGGGCCCCGGCCACGCCTCCTCGGCACGACGGTACTGGTCCTCGCGGTCGAGAATGAGTGGGGCCGAGTCGGCGAAGCCCTCCAGCGTCCCGTCGAGCGCGGGGGGCTCGGCGACGCGGGAGATGCGCAGCACGGGCTCCGGCGGCTTCTCCGGCGGCGTGACCGGCTCCGCGGGGAGGTCGCGCAGCCCGCCGAGGGTGACCGGGTCGCCGTGGCCCGGGTCCACGAGCCATCCCTCGTCGGTGGGCTGGTGCGTGTGGATGGAACCGTCGGCGAGGTGCACGAGGTAGGTGCCTTCCGCGCAGTCGAGGTCCGTCACGCCGGCGCCCAGATCGAGGCACGCGGCGAGCGTGACCTGCTCCCCCTCCGAGATCGCGAGGGGGAACTCGAGCTCCTCGGGATCGAACCCCGGCGGCCCCGGGGCGCGGTGCATCTCGAGGCGGAACGGCTGTCGGGCGGAGAGGAGGACCCGCAGATCCCCGTCGGCCCGCGTGAAGGTCACGCCGGTCTCGTCGGCGACGGCGGTGCCCAGCCCGTGCCAGGGAAGGATGAGGGTCCGGTCGCCGCTCGTGCTCATCATCTGCAGCACGTCGAGCACGTACCCCGGCCCCACGACGACCGTGCGCTGCAGCGCCGCGCCGTGATAGGCCGAGTTGTCGGGGAGCTGGGCGCACACCCAGCCCCACGGGTCCCGGTCGTCGAAGGCGACGCAGAGGCCGTCGGCGGGGAGCTGCGAAGTGCCGTCCAGGGCCGGCGCGTTGTGGGCGTAGGTGGTGCGGTACCAGCCGAGGCTCTTCGCCACATAGGAGCCCGTGCCGAAATCCACCAGCCACGGGATGCCGCCCGCGTGCAGCGTGAGGTTGAGGCGATCCGGGTGCCCATGCGCGCCGCCGCAGTCCCCGTAGTCGAGGCCGACGTACGTCCGGCCGGCGTCGCGCCGGAAGACCGCCAGGCCCGTCGCCTCGAGGTGCGCCGTGCCGGGGCGCCAGAGATCGGGGTCCGCGTCCGGGAGGTCGCTCGCGGCCCACGCGAGCCCCTTCCACCCGAGGCCGTCGCGGCGCACGCCCGCCGCCGGCTCGCTTCGCTCCACCTCGGTGACCGTGCGGACGCCGTCGTCCGCGGGAGGCACCGACGGATCGTAGAGGAACCGCAGCAGGGACGCCGTGCGCTCCTCGCCGAGGCGCGCCCACGCCAGCTCCCAGAGCTCGGCCATCCGCCGCTGGCGCAGCGACACGCCGAACTTCGCGTCCCGCCGGGCCGGGAACGTGAAGTCGGGGAGCGCCGTCAGGAGGGGGGCCTCGAACGCGGCGCGGAACTTCACGCCGAGGTCGCCCCGGTCGTCCCACAGGTCGGTGTCCCCGGCGGCGCGCAGCATCTCCGCGCCCCAGGCGAGGCCGCGGAGCGCGAACCAGTGGTAGTTCTCCCCCTCGAACCAGAGGCCGTCGGCGTGGAGGCCGGCGTCGAGCGTCGCGAGGATCCCCCGCGGCCCGTGCGCGGCGTCGTCCGTTCGCGCGGCGTCGCCGAGGACGGTGCCGAGCGCGTAGCGGGCCGCCGCGTGCCACACCTGCCGGTTGGCGGTCTCGGGGAAGTCCTCGATGAGCGCGGCGCTCGGCGCGAAGAGCTGGTCGGCGAGGCGTCCGCGGAGTCCGTGCGGGAGCGCGCCCGCGTCGTCGAGGAGCGCGGTGGCGGCGGCGAGCTGCAGGACCCACACCGACTCGACGTAGGTGGAGAAGAACGGGCGCGAGGGGCCGAGGACGTTGTCGAAGTCGGGATACCGCGGATACGCGTCGGCCAGCGCCGCGAGCGTCTCCGCGGCGCGCGCCCCCGCCCGCGCGTCGCCGCCCAGGGCGGCCAGGTGCGCGGCGACGAGGATGCGCTCGGCCAGCCAGAGCTGGTACCAGTAGACCCACCAGCGGTGCGCCTGCTCCGTGGTCCACACGCGCCCGCACCGGGTGCAGCGCTGCGCGCCGGGGGAGAACGGATCGAACGCGAGCTCCGCGCCGTCGTCGCGGCACAGGCTCCCCCAGCGGGAGAAGAGCGCCTTCTCCTCCGGGACGTAGAGGGGGCGGTCGAGGAAGGGCGCGAGGTCCCGCGCCAGGTGGCCCTGGATCGCGACCAGCGCGTCGGAGCCCGCGATGGCGCCGCGCCGCGCCTTGAGGCCGGCGGCCGGCAGCAGCAGGCTCATCCCGTCACCGTTCCTGGCTCGTCCACGCTTCCACTCCCGTCACGTCGAAGGTGTACCGCAGGATCGTGCCGCCCGCCTCGCGGAGCCGTTCCGCGAGGGCGTGCTCCTCCCCCGTCGGCGCGAGGAAGAGGAGGCAACCGCCCGCGCCGGAGCCGCAGGCCTTCCACGCGGTCGCGCCGGCCTTGCGCGCCGTCTCCGTCAGCGCCCGCATCTCGGGCGTCTCCAGCTCGGGGCCCAGCGCCTTCATGTGGCGCCAGTCCTCGGCGAGCACATCCCCCACGGCGCCGACGTCGCCGCGCAGCAGCGCGTCCCGCATCGCGAGGCCGCATGCCTTGAGGCCGTCGAGGGCCGCCGTCACACCGGCGTCGCCGGCCTCGTAGCGCCCCATCACCCGGGTGATGGTGCGCCCCGAGAACCGCGACGCGCCCACGTAACAGAGCACGAGATGGTGCTCCAGATCCCGCGCGCATGCGGCGGGCACCGCGAGGAGCGTCGCCCGCACCGCGGGATCCTCGAACTCGAGGAAGGCGAAGCCCCCCAGCGCGGCGCAGTACTGGTCCTGGCGCCCGCCGGGGATCTTGGCGTCCTCCGTCTCCAGGAGGTGGGCCTGCTGCGCCACCTCCGTCCGCATCGGGGCGGCGCCGCGTGCCTCCGCCAGCGCGGCCACCACCGCCACCCCCATCGCGCCCGACCCGCCGAGGCCGGATCCCGGCGGATAGTCGGCGTGGGTGACGATCTCGAAGTCCCCCCGGGGGCCGTAGCGCTTCGCGGCCGCGGCGAGGAGCGCGAGGTCCCCTTCGACCGGCAGCTCGCTGACGCGCCGCGCCGAGACGTGGGCGCCGTAGTCGAGCGCGTGGAGCCGCACGCCGCCCTTGCGCCGCCGGACCAGGGCGTGGGCGTACAGGCTGATCGCCACGCTGGTGACGGCGCCGCCGGCGCGCGCCGAGTACGGGGGCACGTCGGTGAAGCCGCCCGCCAGGTCGAGGCGCGTCGGGGCGCGCGCGCGGGCGATCACCGCGCCGCGGGCTCCAGGCGCCAGTCATGCACCGTCACGAGCTCCCCCCGGAGGTCCATCCGGACGCCGCGCAGCCGGCGGCTCTCGCCGTGCAGCCCGCGGGCGTGATAGAGCCAGGTCACCGGGAGATCCGCCGCCACGAGCCGCTGGACGGCCGCGAGGTCCCCGGCGTCGAGCGCCCGGTCCACCGCGGCGTTCGCGTACTGCGCGTACTGCTGCGGCTCGCCACGGCGCCGCGAGTCGAACAGGCCCCGCAGGTACCCCAGTCCGAGGTCGCCCGGGATGCCGGTCACGAGAGCATCATACTCACGCCGCGGGCTTTGCGCGGTGGCGAGGAACGCCCCCATCTCGAGCTGGCGGATCCGCACCCGCACCCCGACCGCCGCGAGGTCCGCCTGGATCAGTTGCTCGAGGACGTTGTCGGACGAACCCACCGTGAGCAGCGTGAACGCCAGTGGCACGCCGGCGCGCTGGCGAATGCCCTCCGGCCCGACGAGCCACCCCAGCGAATCGAGCAGGGCCCGCGCCGCCGGGAGGTCGAACGGGATCGCGGGGACCGCCACGGCGCCTGGATGCGACGGCGGCACCGGGCCGTCGGCCACGGTGCCGAAGCCGTACAGGTACGCCGCGACCATTCGGCGGCGGTCGAGCGCCATCGTCAGCGCGCGGCGCAGCAGCGGGTCCGCGAAGAGCGGCCGGCCGGTGTTCCAGAAGAGGCCGTAGGCGAGGAGCATCGGCGTGTCCGACACCGCGAGCCCCGGCACCTTCCGCACCAGCGCCGCGTGCATCGGCTGGATCCCCGCCACGTGCAGCTCGCCGCTCGTCAGCCCCGCCAGCTTGGTGCTCGGCTCGCTCACCACCGCGATCACCAGGCGACGGACCTCGGGAGGGCCGCCGAGCGCGGCGGGGAAGCCGGTGTCGGCGGCGAAGACCCACCGCCGTCCCGGCTCGTGGGAGACGAAGCGGAAGGGCCCGTTCCCGACCGGGTGGTCGTTGAAGGACGCGGTGCGCAGCGACTCCGGCGGCGTCGCGCCGAGGAGGTGCTCGGGGAGGATCGCCAATTCCACGAGGATGTTGGGGATCGCGGGCTGCGGGCGGCAGAACCGGAGACGGAGCACTGCGGCATCCACGGCGTCCACGCTGTCGAGGCAGGCCAGGTCCGACGCGCGAGGATAGCCGGTGCGGGGATCGCGTGCCCGCCGCAGCGTGAACGCGGCGTCCCGCGCCGTCGTGAGGGGCCCGTCGTGCCAGCGGACGTCGCCGCGCAGGGTGAAGGTGAGCGTGCGCCGGTCGGCCGACCACGCCCACCGGTCGGCGAGATACGGCTCCGGCCTCAGCAGGGAGTCGTACCGGACCAGCGTGGTGAAGAGGACGTACCGCTGCACCTGGTTGGCGAGGGTGTGGACCGTGAGCAGGGGGTCGATGGACTGCAGATCGGCGCCCGAGGCGTAGAAGACGGTGCCCGGCGGCGCCGAGGGGGCGCAACCGAGCAGGAAGGCGAGCGCGGCGAGGGACGGTCCCCGCATAGGGTGGAAAGGTGCCGTGCGGACGGTGCGGTCCGCCAGTGCTCCGCAGAAGCCAGATGCCACACGCCAAGAAATCCAGGGGGGCGCGCCTCCTCCCTGGTGCCTTGGCGTCTGGCTCCTGGCTCCTGCACTATTCCCTCATGCTGCGCTACGCCGTGCGGCGCCTCCTCGCCGCCGTGCCGATCGTCGTCCTCGTCCTGACGGTCACCTTCGCGGGACTGCACCTCGCCCCCGGCGATCCCGTGCGCCTCTACCTCGGGCCCGAGGCCGACGCCGCGGCGGCCGCGTCGCTCCGCCACGCCTGGGGACTCGACCGGCCGCTGGCGGTGCAGTACGTGGCGTGGCTCGCGGACTTCGCCCGCGGCGACTGGGGCACCAGCCTCGCCCAGCGTCGCCCGGTGACGGCGGTGTTGGGGAGCGCGCTCGGCCCCACGCTCCTCCTCACCGGAGCGAGCCTGGCTCTCTCGTACCTGTTCGGCGTGCTCGTGGGCGCCACGCAGGCGATGCGTCGCGGCACCGGGCTCGACGCCACCCTTACGGCCGCGACGACCGTCGCCCAGGCCCTTCCGTCGTACGTTGTGGCGCTCGGCCTCGTCCTCGTTTGCGCGTACGGCGCGACGCTCTGGGGCTGGCCGCCCGCGCTCCGACTCCCCGCACTCGGCGCGGAGAGCGTCGGGGCCGACTTCCTCGCCCCGGGGGCGCGGCTGGCCGACCGGCTGCGGCACCTCCTGCTGCCCGTCGCGACCCTCGCGCTGATCGGCGCGGCGGGCGTGGCCCGGTTCGCGCGGGCGAGCATCGCGGGCGCACTCCGGCAACCGTTCGTGGCCGCGGCGCGCTCGCGCGGACTCGCCGAGTCCCGCATCCTCGTGCGGCACGGGTTGCGCAACGCGCTCCTTCCCCTCGTCACGCTGCTCGGCCTCCAGCTCCCAGCCCTCTTCTCGGGCGTGGTGTTCGTCGAGACCATCTTCGCCTGGCCGGGGATGGGCCACGTGGTGGTCCAGGCGGTCCTCGCCCGCGACTACCCGCTGGTGATGGCGACGACGGCGATCTTCGCGCTCCTCGTGGTCGCCGGCAACCTGCTCGCCGACCTCCTGGCCGCACTCGCCGACCCGCGGGTCGAGGTCGCGGCGTGAAGGGGGGAGCGGGCGCGCTGCTCTTCCGCGACCGGCGCGCAATCGCGGGCGGGGGCCTGGTCCTTCTGGCCGCGGCGGCGGCGCTCGCCGCCCCGGCCCTCCTCGGCGCCTCGGGCGAAGGCCTGGGCGACATCGTGGCCCGCCGCTTCGTCGCGCCCCTCGCCGCCACGCCGGACGGCGCCCTTCACCTCCTCGGCACCGACGCGTTCGGGCGCGACCTCTTCGTGCGGCTCTGCGCGGGGGCGCGGGTGTCCCTGGCCGTCGGGTTCCTCGCCGCGTTCACCGCGCTCCTCGCGGGGGTGGCGGCCGGCGCGACCGCGGGCTTCGCGGGCGGCGCCGCGGACCGGGCGATCGTGGCGCTCACCGACGCCGCGCTCGCCGTCCCGCGCGTGCCCCTGCTCCTCCTCCTCGTGGCCCTTTTCGAGCCGGGCGTGCTCCTCGTCGTGATCGCGCTCGGCCTCACCGGCTGGATGGGCGTGGCGCGCCTGGTCCGCGCCGAGGTACGCTCCCTGCGCGAGCGCCCCTTCGTCGAGGCGGCCCGAGCCCTCGGCGTCCGCCCCGCGCGGCTCCTCGCGCGGCACGTCGTCCCCAACGCCCTCGCCCCCGCCCTCGTCGCCACGGCACTGGGGGTCGGCAACGCCATCATGCTCGAGGCCGGCCTCTCCTTCCTCGGCCTCGGTGTCCAGCCACCCACCGCCTCGTGGGGCAACATGATCGCGGCCGGGCGGGACGCGCTGGTGGTGGCCCCGTGGGTCGCCCTGGCGCCGGCCGGGGCGGTCGCCGCGGTGGTGCTCGCCTGCAGCCTCCTCGCCGACGCGCTGGAGGCCGCCCTCGCCGGGGAACACGCCCGCGGCACCGCCGCGACGGGACGCGCGTCGCGCGGCACGCCGCTTGCCCGGTGACGCGCCGGGCGCTATCTCAGTGACACTCACCCGGGGGAGTCAGCCGTGCGCGTGCTGGTCGTGGACGATCTCGCCTACAACCGACGGTCCCTGAAGGGCGTCTTCCAGAGCGCCGGCTACCAGGTCGCGACCGCCGAGGACGGCGAGTCCGCCCTGCGCCTCATCCGCACGGACCATCCGGACGTCGTGCTCACCGACATCCTGATGCCGAATCTCGACGGCTTCCAGCTCTGCCGGGCCATCAAGACCGACCCCAACCTCGCGGCCATCGCCGTCGTCTTCTACACCGGCTCGTACACCGATCCCAAGGATCGCGAGTTCGGGATGTCCCTGGGCGCCGCGGCGTACCTCGTCAAGCCGCTCGAGCCCCGGGAGATCCTCGCCGAGGTCTCGCGCGCGATCGGCCAGCCGGAGCCCGCCCTCCAGCCGCGCAAGCACCAGGGCGAGACCTTCTCCACCGCGTACGCCGACCGGCTGGCCAGCAAGCTGCAGGACAAGGTCGCCGAACTGCAGAAGACGTATCTGGCACTCGACGAGTCGTACACCGGCACCGTGGCGGCCCTGGCGCTCGCGGTCGCGGCGCGCGAAGGGCTGAGCGCGCTCGAGGCGGAGCGGCCGGCGCGCCTGGCGCAGCTGTTCTGCGAGCGGGCGGCGCCGGAGCTCGCGTCCGACCCGAACGTGTTCCGCGGCTTCCTGCTGCACGACGTGGGGAAGCTCACCCTCCCCGACGCCCTCCTGACCAAGCTCGGGACGCTGACGCCCGAGGAGAAGGCGCAGATCCAGCGGACCCCCGCGGTGGCGGCCGACATCCTGCGCAACGTGCCCGGGCTCGGCCGTGCGCTCGACATCGTGAGGTACAGCCACGAGCACTGGGACGGGAGCGGGTACCCGGAGGGGCTGAAAGGCGAGGCGATCCCTCTCGCCGCGCGCATCTTCGCGATCGCCAACTCGTTCGAGGCGATGACGACGGGGCGCCCCTATCGCGCCAAGATCTCGGTGGACTGGGCGGTCGCGGAGATCCGCGCCCGCACCGGCACGCAGTTCGACCCCGGCCTCACTGAGGAGTTCTGCGCGATGGTCACGGCGATGCGGGAGCGCTAGCTGGAAGCTGCGCACCTGCTGTTCGACGCGGCGGGGGGCGCCGCGGCGCTCGCCGTCACGGGGGGGGCTCCCACCGCGTCGGCGGGCCCGTCTATCTTGCCCGCGTGAGCCGCCACCACTCCCGATGAGCACCCCCGAGCTCGCCGCCGTCGCCGTCACCGCCGTCCTCGTGCTGGCGGGCGTCGCGCGCCTCCTCCGCGCGCGGCGGCGCCAGGACCGGCACATCGCGTTCGTCGAGAAGCTCAACGAGATCAGCCAGGTGCTGCTGACGGAGCGGAACGTCCGCGGGCTGCTGCGCCTCGTGGCGGAGAGCGCCGCGCAGCTCATCGGCACCGACAGCGGGTACGTCGCGCTCCTCGCGCCCGACGGGGCGACGCTGGTGCTCGAGGCGGCCACCGGCCCCCTCGCGACGCTGGTGGGGTCCGTGGTGCCGCGGGAGGGCTCGATGGCGGGCGACGCCGTGCGCGGGGCGCAGCGCACGATCGTGAACGACGTGGAGCGGGATGGCCGCGGCTACCGCTCCCTCCACGCCGGCGTCACCCTCCGCGGCGCGGCGGTGCTCCCCCTGATGCTCCGCGGCCAGTGCATCGGCGCCCTGGGCGTTGAGAACCCGCGCCGCGGGCGCACCTTCGGCGAGGGGGAGATCGAGCTGCTCCGCGACCTCGCCAACCACACCGCGCTGGTGATCGAGAGCCTGCGCGCCGTCACCGAGCTGGCCGCCCGCGAGCGCCGGGCCGCGCTGATCAACGCCCTCAACAGCCGCATCCGCCAGACCCTCGACCTGCAGACCATCCTCGAGTCGGCCGTCCGGGAGCTGGGGGGCGCGCTGGCGGTGTCGCGCTGCTTCGTGCGGCTGCGGCGCGGGCCCGACCTCCTCGCCGCCGCCAGCGAATGGCACGCGCCGGAGGTGCCGTCCATCTCCGCGCGCCCCGACCCCACGATCCCGCTGCAGCTCGCGGCGATGCGGGAGCGCCGGACCCTGGAGACGCCCGATGCCCGGCACGATCCGCGCATCCCGGGTGGGATCCCCGGCGCCGCCGATCCCCTCGCCGCCCTCGTCACGCCGATCCTGCTCCGCGGCGAAGCGATCGGCGTCGTGGGATTCCACCGGGCGGGCATCGCCCGCTACTGGCGGGAGGACGAGGTCGGACTGGTCGAGGAGGTCGCCGCCGAGCTCGCCGTCGGCATCGCCAACGCGCGCCTCTACCGCTCCGCGGAGGACGCGAGCCGGGAGCTGGCGCTCAAGATCAGCGAGCTGGAGCGCGCCAACCGGATGAAGGCGCAGTTCCTCGCCAACATGTCGCACGAGCTGCGCACGCCCCTCAACGCCGTCATCGGCTTCTCGGAGATGCTGCTCCTCGGCGCCCACGGCCGCCTCACCACCGACCAGAAGGACGCCCTCGAGACGGTGGCGCGGAACGGGCGCCATCTCCTCGGGCTCGTGAACGACATCCTCGACCTCTCGAAGGTGGAGGCCGGACGGATGGAGCTGCACCTCACGCCGACCGACCTGCGGCCGCTGGTGGGGGACGTCCTCGAGGGGATGCAGAGCCTCGTCGCGGCGAAGGAGCACACGGTCGCGCTCGACCTCGCCCCCGAGACGCTGGTGGTGCGCGCCGACGAGCTCCGCGTCCGGCAGATCCTCTTCAACCTCGTCTCGAACGCCGTGAAGTTCACGCCCGCCGGCGGGCACATCACCGTCCGCGCCGTGCGCCGGCCGATGGTCCTGACCGCGGGCGGCCCCGCCACCGAGCGGGACGCCGTGTGGATCGCGGTCTCCGACACCGGGATCGGCATCGCCCCGCACGACCTGCCGCGCCTCTTCTCGGAGTTCAGCCAGGTGGACGCCTCCCACGCTCGGCGCTACGAGGGCACCGGGCTCGGGCTGGCGCTCTGCAAGCGGTTCGTGGACCTGCACGGCGGGCAGATCGGCGTCGAGAGCACCCTGGGGCGCGGCAGCACCTTCTGGCTGGTGCTGCCGGTCGAGGGTCCCGCGGCGGCCTCCGCGGCCGCCTGATGTCCGCTGGGTGAGTGAGCGCTAGGCGCGGCCGAGCGCGTCGGCCAGCGCCCCTTCGAGGA
>JADGQW010000191.1 GCA_017881505.1 Gemmatimonadales bacterium | reverse complement strand
GGACGGCGGGGCGCGGCGCGCCCCATCGAGGGCTAAGGATGCACGTCGCCCCCGGTTCGTCGCAAACGAAAGGGCCGGCCCCGTTTCGGAGCCGGCCCTTGCCGTCGCGAGGACGGAGATCCGTCTAGAAGAGGAGACCGAACGTGAGGGCGAACGCGCCGCCGCCGCTCAGCTCGAGCCGCGCCTCGCCGAACGCCTTCAGGCTGGAGCCGAGGTTGAAGCGCCCACCGCCCAGGATGTTGAGACCGGTCTTCGACGCGCTGAGCGAGGTGCCCAGGAAGGACACGGAGCTGTGCGCGTAGTTGAGGCCGGCGCCCACGTACGGGGCGACACCGGTGAGTCCGGAGATCCTGAGGTCGTACGTCGCGTTGGCGTTGATCTCCCAGTACTTCGGGCTCACGCCGTAGCTGCTGCCGGGGAAGAAGTAGTCGAACGAGCCGTACACCGCGAGGCCCGGGACCTTCAGTTGGGTGCCCAGCCCGTTGTACACGACCCGCGCGCCCACCCCGAGACCGACGCTCTGGGTCATGAAGGTGACCTGAGGACCGAACTGGAACGCCTTCACCGAGGGCTCCGAGCCCCGCCTCGTCTGCGCCGACGCCGCCTGCGCCGCCACACCCATCACCGCCACCAACGCCGCTGCCGCCATGAGCTTCCGCATGCCACCTCCATTGTGCCGGTTGACTAAGAGAACGGGGGCCATCGGCCGTCGCGAAGCCCCCCCTCGCGGATCCGCACCCCCGCTACTCCGCCTTGGGGGCCATCTCCTCGCGCTCCGCCACCATCGCCCGCAACTCCTTGCTGGGCTTGAAGACCGGCACCGGCCGCGCCGCCACCTCGACGGGGTCCCCCGTCCGGGGGTTGCGGGCCATACGCGTCTTCCGGCTGCGGATCTTGAAGGTGCCGAATCCCCGAATCTCGATGTTGTTCTGCTCAGCCAGCGCGTCCTTGACCGCGTCGAGGAAGCTATCTACAACGCGGGCACAGTCTTTCTTGCTGATCATCGGACCGGCCGTCCGCGCGATCTGTGCGGTCACCTTCTCGACCAGGTCGGCCTTGGTCATCGAGCCCTCCGGGTTCACCTGTCCGCCCGCAGTGAGCGGACGGAGGGGAGAATCTGGGAGCTTACCTATTGACTGTCAAGAGGTTGGGGTCATCAAGCGGACGAACTCGTTGAAGTGGGGGCGGGCGTCGTGCGGTCCGGGGCTCGCCTCAGGGTGGTACTGCACGGCGAAAACCGGGAGCTCCCGGTGCCGGATGCCTTCGACGGTGCCGTCATTGAGGTTACGGTGCGACACCACGAGCTGGGGGGCTCCCGGGACCGCGTCGGAACCCTCCTCCCCCTGCACCGCGAAGCCATGGTTCTGGGACGTGATCAGCACCTTCCCGGTGGCCTCGTCCCGCACCGGGTGATTCCCGCCGCGATGCCCGTACGGGAGCTTCACGGTGGCGGCGCCGAACGCCAGCCCCAACAGCTGATGCCCCAAGCAGATGCCGAAAAGGGGGAGTCCCGCCCCGACCAGCTCGCGGATGATCCCGGGAGCGTACGCCACGGCTGCGGGGTCGCCGGGGCCGTTCGAGAGGAAGACGCCGTCGGGCTTCCGCTCGCGCACCGCGGCGGCGGGCGTGGTCGCGGGCACGACCGTCACGCGGCACCCCGCGGCGACGAGGAGGCGCACGATGTTGCGCTTCATCCCGTAGTCATATGCCACCACGTGGAACCGCGCGTCCTCGGGGCCGTGCGTCTCCCAGTCGGTGCAGGTGACGCGTGACGCGAGATCGAGGCCCTCCATCGAGGGCGATGCGGCCAGCACCGCGCGCACCGCGTCCGTGGGCGCATCCCCCACCGCCACCACGCCGCGCATCGCGCCCCGCTCGCGGATGTGGCGCGTGAGGCGCCGCGTATCCACGCCCGTGACGATGGGGATCCCGTGCTCGGTGAGCCACGCGCCGAGGGTCCCGGTCGAGCGCCACGACGACGCGCGCTCCGACAGCTCGCGCACCACCACACCGGCGACCATCGGGCCCTGCGATTCGAGGTCCTCGCCGTTGACACCGTAGTTGCCGATCATCGGCGCGGTCATCACCACCACCTGGCCCGCATACGAGGGGTCGGTGAAGACCTCCTGGTAGCCGCTCAGGTTGGTGGTGAAGACCACTTCGCCGGGGGTGACGTCAAACGGGGCGCCGGTGGCGCCCCGATACCAGGTGTCGTCTTCGAGCAGGACGTACGCGGGCCGGAGCTCGCTCGTCACGGGCCTCAGCGCGCCGGCGCCGGCGCTTTGGAAGGCGTCGTGGGCGCGGCGTTGGGCGTCGTCGTAGGAGCGGCGTTCTGCAGCGGCAGCGGCGCGAGCGGCGCGGGCGCCTGCTGCTGAAACTGCCCCTGGAGGACGGAGCGGGGCTGCGCGTTCCGTGCCGAGATGAGCGAGAGGATGAAGCAGAGGCCGAGGAAGATGCCCCCCGTCCACCAGCTCGCGCGGGTGAGGAGGTTGGCTGCCTGCCGCCCGCCGACGAAGGCGTCGGTGGAGGAGGCGCCGCCGAACTCGGCCGACAACCCGCCGCCCTGGCCCGCCTGGAGGAGCACGGCGGCGGCCAGGAGGAACGAATCGATGACCAGCAGGATCAGGAAGAACGTGAACATAGACGTTGAGTATACCCAGTGCCGAGGGCCGTGGTCAACGACCGGCTCGGGGCGTGGCGACGATGCGGAGCCAGCTCTCCGCCGTGAGGCTCGCCCCGCCCACCAGCACGCCGTCGAGCTCCTCCTCGGCGAGGAGCGCCGCGGCGTTCTCCGGGCTGACCGAACCGCCGTACAGCACCGAGCAGCCGGCGGCCGGGGCGCCGCGCCGCGCGAACCACTCGCGGATGGTCCGGTGCATCGCCGCTGCGTCCGCGGGGGTCGCGTTCACCCCTGTCCCGATGGCCCAGACCGGCTCGTAGGCCACGGCCACGCGCGCGAGCTCTTCGGCCCCCAGCGCGCCGACGCCGGCCTCGAGCTGGCGGCGCACGACGTTCTCCTTCTCGCCGTCGGTCCGCTGCTGCAGCGTCTCGCCCACGCAGAGCATCGGCCTGAGGCCGGCCCCGAGCGCGGCCCGGACCTTGAGCCCCGTCTCGTCGTCGGTCTCGCCGAACTTGTGCCGCCGCTCCGAATGCCCGACGAGGGTCCACGTCGCCCCGGCCTCCATCGCCAGGAGCGCCGACAGTTCCCCCGTGAACGCGCCCTTCGGTTCCCAGTGGATGTTCTGCGCGCCGACCGCCGCGTCGGTCCTCCCCCGCACCGCTTCGACCACCGCGGGGAGCGACACGGCGGGGGGGAAGAAGAGCAGCAGGCGATCCGCGACGGGCTTCGTCCCCGCGAGGACCGCCTGCGCCAGCGCACGGGCCGCGCGGGGCCCGTGGTGCATCTTCCAGTTGGCCGCGAAGAGGACGGCGCTCACGCGGCCTTGTCGTCCAGCGCCGCCACCCCGGGGAGCACCTTCCCCTCGAGGAATTCCAGCGAGGCGCCCCCTCCCGTGGAGACGTGGCTCACCTTCTCCTCGAGCCCCGCCTCGGCGATCGCCGCGGCCGAGTCGCCGCCGCCCACCACCGTGACGGCGCCCGCCGCCGTGGCGGCGGCCAGCGCCTGGGCGATCGCCCGGGTCCCGCGGTCGAAGGGCTTCGTCTCGAACACCCCCATCGGGCCGTTCCACACGACGGTCTTCGCCCCCTTGATCATGTTGGCGAAGCGCGTGCAGGCGGCGGCGCCGATGTCGTACACGCCGCAGCCGTCAGGGATGGCGTGCCAGTCCACCTCCCGGCGCGTCTCGGGGCGCTCGAGCGCGCCGGCCACGACCACCGTCTCCGGCAGGACGATCTTGGGGCCGGCCTTCTCGAGCAGGTCGAGCGCCATCTCGAGCCGGTCGTCCTCGACGAGGCTCGTGCCCACGGACGCGCCCTGGGCCTTGAAGAAGGTGTTCGCCATCGCGCCGCCGATGAGGATCTGGTCCACCAGCGGGAGGAGATGCTCGATGACGTCGATCTTGCCGGAGATCTTGGCCCCTCCCAGCACCGCGACGAAGGGCCGCTTCGGCTGCCCGAGCGCCTTGCCGAGGTACGCCAGCTCCTTCTCCATCAGGTAGCCCGCGACGGCGGGCTTCAGGATGTGCGCCACCGCCTCGGTGGAGGCGTGCGCCCGGTGTGCGGAGCCGAAGGCGTCGTTCACATAGAAGTCGCCGAGCGCGGCGAGCGTGGCCGCCGTGCCAGCGTCGTTCTTCTCCTCGCCGGGGAGGAAGCGCGTGTTCTCCACCAGCGCGATGCCTCCGCGCGGCAACGCGCGCGTCGCGGCCGCGGCCTCGGGCGCCGCGGCGTCGGGGATGAACGTGACCGGACTGCCGAGCAGCCCCTCCAGTGCCGACGCCACGGGCTTGAGGGAGTACTTGGCCTCGTACGCGCCCCCCTTGGGGCGGCCCAGGTGCGAGAGGAGGACCACGCGCGCCCCCATCTGACTGAGGGCCCGGATGGTCGGCAGGGCGGCCCGGATGCGGGTGTCGTCGCCGACCACTCCATCCTTGACCGGGACATTGAAGTCCACGCGGACGAGAGCCCGCTTCCCTTCGATGGCCCGGGGATCCAAGTCCGCGATCGTCCGCTTGCCCGTCATAGC
>JADGQW010000190.1 GCA_017881505.1 Gemmatimonadales bacterium | reverse complement strand
GGCCGAGGGGAAGCTCACGCGGATCGTCGTGCCGGCGCCGTAGCGGCTCTCCGCCTCGACGCGGCCGCCGTGCGCCTCCACGAGGTGCTTCACGATGGCAAGCCCGAGGCCGGTGCCGCCCAGCTCCCGCGAGCGCGCCGCGTCCACGCGGTAGAACCGCTCGAAGATGCGCGGCAAGTGCTCCCCGGGGATCCCGGGGCCGGTATCGCTCACCTCGATGACGACGTCGGCGCCGAGGCGGCGCGCGCGCACCGTCACCGAGCCATCCGCGGGGGTGTAACGCGCGGCGTTCTCGAGCACGTTGCTGAGCACCTGCCGGAGCGCCTGCGGATCGGCGGCGACGGCGCCGGCGTCGGTCGGGACGTCGAGGGTGAAGGCGCGGTCCTCCGCCTTGCTGGCCCGCACGACCTCCGTCCAGACTTGTCCGGCGAGGGGCCCCAGCTCCACCGCCTCGGGGTGCGGGGTCCACGCCCCCGACTCGATGCGCGAGAGATCGAGGAGGTCGTCCACCAGCCGCTGCATCCGCCCGGCGTTCACGAGGATGCTCGTCAGGAAGGAGCGCCGGACCTCCGGTGCGGGCTCCTCGCCCAGCAGCGTCTCCGCGTAGCCGCGCACGACCGTCAGCGGCGTCTTGAGCTCGTGCGAGACATTGGCCACGAAGTCGCGGCGCATCACCTCGAGGCGCCGCACGGCCGTCAGGTCGTGGAGCACGAAGACGGCGCCGCCCCCCTGGAGGGGCTGGGCGGAGAGGAGGAGCCGCCGTCGCTCGAACTCCACCTCGAGCCCCTGGGTCGTGGTGCCGGCGAGCGCCCCGGCGATCGCCTCCTGCGTGGCGCGCTGCCGGAACGTCTCGGTGAGGAGCGGCAGCGGCTCGTCGGGACGGAAGCCGAGCATCCGGCGCGCCGCGGGATTCGCCGTCACCACGGCGCCGCGCGCGTCGCACGCCACCACCCCCTCGACCATCGCCGTCACGAGCGCCGCGGTCTCCGAGCGCTCGCGCTCCAGCGCGCCGATCCGCTCGGCGAGACTCTCCTCGAGGCCGCGCAGGGTGCGCGCCAGGTCCCCCAGCTCGTCGTCGCCCCGCGTGTCCACCACCGGCCGCTCGCCGCGCGCGATCGCCTGCGCGGCGCCGCGGAGGCGCAGCAGCGGCCGCGTGACGTTGCGGGTGAAACCGAGGGCGAGGAGCAGCGCCACCACGCCCGCGACGAGCGCGCCGAGGAGCACCGCCCGCTGCGCGTCCCGCACCACCGCGTCCACCTGCGGCACCGGCGCGGAGACGCGCACCGCCCCCCCGGGGACCGGCGCCGCCACCTTGAACTCCCACCGTCCCGTGGAGACGCTGCGCCGGAAGTCGCGGCCCACCGACCCCGCGAGCGCGGCGCGGAACTCGGGCCGCGTGCGATGGTTCTCGAGGGAGACCAGCACGGAGTCGGGGAAGTCGGAGTCGGCGATGACGTGGCCGGCGGTGTCGATGACGGTGAGGCGCCGCTCCGTCGCGCGGGTGAGCCGCGCGACGAGCGTGTCGAGGGTGGGCCCCCGCCGCGTGCCCACCGCGGCGGCGAGGTACGCGACCTCGCGTTCCAGCTCCAGGCCCGCATCCCGCGTCAGGCGCGAGCGCAGCGACCAGTCGGCGCCGATCACCAGCACCACGCCGCTGGTGGCCACGACCGCCAGGTACGACGCGAGGAGCCTGCGGGCGAGCGTCACCGGCCCTTCTCCCGCCCGTCCGGTTCCCGCACCCGGTAGCCGAAGCCGCGCACCGTCTCGATGATCTCCCCCGCGTCGCCGAGCTTGGTGCGCAGCCGCTTCACGTGCATGTCCACCGTCCGCGTCTGGATGTCGGGCTGCGCCTGCCACACGCTCTCCAGGAGGTGCGGCCGGCTCTGGACCCGCCCCCGCCGCTCGAGCAGGAGGAGGAGCAGCCGGTACTCGATCGGCGTGAGCTCCACCGGCGCGCCGTCCACGCTCACCGTCAGCGCCGAGCGGTCCACGGTGATCCGCCCGACCTTGAGGAGCTGCCCCCCGGCCAGCGCCGGCGCGTGGAGCCGCCGCAGCACCGCCTTCACCCGGAGCACCAGTTCGTCGGGGCTGAACGGCTTGGTGAGGTAATCGTCCGCGCCCTCGGAGAGGCCCTTGATCCGGTCCACCTCCTCGCGCCGCGCCGTGAGGAGGATGACGCCCACGTCCCGCGTCTCGTCCCTGCGCCGCAGCTCCGCCAGCACCTCGTGCCCCGAGAGTCCCGGGAGCATCAGGTCCAGCACCACCAGGTCGGGCGGCTCCGCCGCGGCGGTCGCCAGCGCCTCGGGACCCGTCCCCGCGGTCTTCACCTGATAGCCCGCGCGGGCGAGATGGTACGCCACGAGCGCGGTGATGTCCGGCTCGTCGTCCACGACCAGGATGCGGGCGTCGCTCACGGGATCGTCGGGCCTCCTCGGGGCCGAACGTAGCGGCGGCCGTTCCCTCGCGTCAATTGCGATTATTCCACTCGCCAATTCCCTGGTAGCGGCTCCCTCTGCCGTTACCGCGCCGTTACACCGCCGTGCAGCGAGTCGTTACCGCGCGGCGTTCTCGTTCGGTGCTGGCCGAGACCGGTCCCGACGCGCACGCGCTGCGCCACCCAGAGCGTCACGACCTGGAGCCCTCATCGTGAACGGCACCGTCGTCTTCGTCCTCCTGATCGTCCTCGTCGCCTTCGTCTTCGACTTCATCAACGGCTTCCACGACTCGGCCAACTCGATCGCGACGGTGGTCTCGACGCGGGTCCTCTCGCCGCGCCTGGCGGTGCGGACTCCGTAGACGATGTCGGCGCCTTCCCGCCAGGCATCGACCATCTGGGCGATGACTTCCGGCGGGTCCTGCAGATCGGCGTCGAGGACCGTCACGGTGTCGCCGCCGGCATGCTCGATGCCCGCCGAGACGGCGATCTGGTGCCCGAAGTTGCGGGACAGGCGCATGAGCCGCACATTCGTGTCGCCGTCTCGAATCGCCAGAAGGCGGGCCCAGGACGTGTCCCTGCTGCCGTCGTCCACGTAGATGATCTCGTACCGGTTGCCGATAGCCGTTAGCGCCGCGGCGCAGCGCTCGTGAAAAGCGGCGATGCCGTCGGCCTCGTTGAACACGGGCACAACCACGGAGTGCAGTGGTCCGGCGGACATCGTCACGTCTACCCCGGTCATCTGGTGGCCACGAGCAGCAACGACAGCCCGATGGGCAGGTCGACTCTCCGCAGCAGCGGCAGCTCCAATGCGAAGATACGCCGCAGCACGGCGTTGACGAGCGGCGCAGGTTGCCTGACCATCGCAGGCCTGTGCTGACGTCTCGCCATCGTCCGTTCCAGCCACGCCAGAGGCAAGAGCAGCGTATTGAAGTAGGTCACGCGTTCCACGCGGAACCCTGCGATGACGACGCGATCACAAAGCATGGCTCGAGTATAGCGGCGACGATGGTGGTTCAGCTCATCGTGCGGGCCCCATAGCGCGGGGACCGCGGGGACCGTGACCAAGAGGCGGCCGCCCGAACGCAGAGCACGGGCGGCCTCGGCGAGTCCGGCCCCGTCGTCCTCAAGGTGCTCCAGGACATCCAGGGCGAGCAGCATGTCCACACTACTCGCGGCCACCGGCAGCTGCTCGAACGAGCCCGGGGCGACGTCGCAACCGGCGGCGGCGGCGACCCGCAGGGCGGCGGCGGCCGGTTCAATGCCCGTCACCCTGGCGCCGGGGAATAGGGGCACGAGGCCGCGCAGGGTGGCGCCGGTCCCGCAGCCCACCTCGAGCAGCCGCGCCGCCGGCCGAGGTGCCCAGCGCCGTGCCTGGTCGAGCACGAGGCTACGGCGCACGAGGAACCACCAGTGCGTCTTCTCCAGCGCGGCGAAGCTCAGAAGCAGCGCCTCGTCCACGAGGTCCTCCGATCTGCGGTCCGGGCGAGGTCTCCAAGTGTATAGTAGTGCCCGGTCAGCGGGCCCGAGTCCACCGGGAGGTGGCATGCGCTTCGTCAAGTTCGCCGTCATCGGCGTGGCGAACACAGCCATCTCCTTCGCGGTGTTCAACCTGGTCGCCGTCGGCCTCCACATGCCCCTGCTCTGGGCGAACGTCGTGGCCTGGCTGGCCGGCTTCGTCAACTCGTTTGTCTGGAACCGGTCGTGGACCTTCGCCGACCGCAGGATAGATCCGGCCGGCGCCGTATTTCTGCGGTTCGCCGTCGCCAACGTGCTGGCCCTCGCGGTGAGCACCCTCATCGTGGCGGCGCTCCAGGCGGTGGCTGGCGTGTCTCAGGGAGCGCAGGCCTCCGCCCTCGAGCTGAATGCCATCGAGGCGGTCGCCATCTGCGGGGCGCTCTGCGTCAATTACGTCGTCTCGTCACGCTGGGTGTTCCGGGCCTGAGGCGCGCCTTCGGCGAGAACGGGGCGGACGGTCGCCCGGCGGCCCACGTTGACGACTTTCACGACCTCGGCGGCGTGCTTCTTAACGCGCAGCTGTATACCAGACGTGGGGCTCAGGTTGGTGCGCACCTTCGCCTTGACGGTGGCGGCGAGCCAACAGCTCACGCGTGAGACATTAGCCGCAGCCCGGACAGGGTACGTTGTGCTGTGATGTGTGATGCACGCTTGTCAGGACGACGGGCCACCCGGCCAGGAAGCGGACCGATGAACGGAGCCC
>JADGQW010000050.1 GCA_017881505.1 Gemmatimonadales bacterium | reverse complement strand
GCGGAACAGGGGCGTCCGCAGCACCAGGTCGATGCGCGCCAGCTCGGGACTCTCGGTGCGCTGCCCCGTGTCGAAGAGAATGTACTTCCCGTCGGGGCTCCAGCTCACCCCGCCGCCGAACACATTCGGGAGGAAGCTGATCGCGCGCGCCTCGCCCCCCTCCGCCGGCACGACGTACACGGTGTTGAACATCGACACGCCCGCCGAGAGGTAGGCGACCCAGCGGTTGTCGGGGGACCAGGCGATCCCCTCCGCCGACGAGAAGGGCAGGCGGTCGAAGAAGCCCGTGGCGAGGGTCCGCACCCGCTTCGAGGCGACGTCCACCACGGCGAGGTCCCGCCCGCCGCGCGCGAACGCGACGAAGCGCCCGTCGGGGGAGACGCGCGGGTTCACGTCGCCGCGCGGGTCGTTGGTGAGCGCCGTCTCCGTGCGCGAAGCGAAGTCGTAGAGGAAGAGCTGCGCGTACCCGGCGCGGCTCGAGACGTAGAGGATCTGCCGGCTGTCGGGGAGCCAGGCCAGCTCCTGCTCCCGAGCCGTGGTGCTGGTGACGCGGTCGGCGTCGCCGCCGTCCTTCGCGGAGACGGCGAAGACGTCGCCCCGCGCGGTGAACGCCACCTTCTTCCCGTCGGGGGAGAGGGCCATCTCCGCCAGGCCGTCGGAGACCCGCAGGTGCTCGACGGCCGCTGCGGCGGGGGCGCCGCGGAGGGTGATCGGCACCGCGTGCGCCTCGCCCGTCGCCGGGTCGAGGAGCCACACGCCCATGTCGCGCTCGAACACGATCGCCCGGCCGTCGGCGGAGACGCTGGGCCAGAGCACGCGGCCCCCGGTGAAGTGCGTCACCGGCGCTACGCGCGCATCGGCGCCGCGCGCGACGACGTTCTCCACGCCGTGATCGTCGCGGACCCAATAGAGGGTGCGCCGGTCGGCGCCTCCCCACATCGGCCACGCGTCCTTCACGCCCCCCGTCGTCACCGCCTCGTACTGCGGGTGGTCGAGGTCCCGGACCAGCCAGATCTCCGATTCGTCGAGATGGCTGTGGCCCCGCCGCCACCACTGGCCGCTGACGGTGCCGCGCGCGGTGATGGCGAGCGTCTGTCCGTCGGGGGCGGGCGCCGCCCAGAACTCGTTGGTGTAGCGGTCGGCGGCCACCGGCATCGGCGTCCCGCCCTCCGCGCTCACCCGCCACACGTCGTTCTGGCCCTGGATGTCGCCGCGCGCGCTGGTGAAGTACAGCCACCGGCCGTCGGGGGACCACGCGTCGAGCTGATCGAGGGCGTCGTCGAACGTGATGCGGCGCAGCGTGCCCGCCGCCAGCGTCAGCACGTAGATGTCGCCGTTCCCCGAGCGCGTCGAGACGAACGCGAGCTGCCGTCCGTCGGGGGAATAGACGGGCCGCGATTCGGTCGCCGGATGGGAGACGAGGAGCCGCGCCTCCCCTCCCGCCGCGGGCACCGTCCAGATGTCGCCGCCCGAGACGAAGGCGATCTCCGCCCGGTCGGGGGAGATCGCCGGCTCGGTGAACAGCGGACGCGGCTGCTGCGCCGCCGGCACCTGGGCACGGGACGCCGCGGCCGCCGCGAGGAGGAGCGCTGCGCCGGCGAGGAATGAAGAGCGGATCGTTCGCATATCAGGGCCGCGGATGGAGTGGAAGCGGTGGGAACGGGGCGAACCTACGGCGCGCGGGGGGCGCTCGCCAGCCGGGCGCCGCGGCGCAGGCTCCACGCCAGCGCGGGCGGGGTGACGAGCGTCGTGACGACGACCATGATGACGACGGCGGAGAAGACCGCCGCGTCGATCACCGGCCGGCCGGCGATGGTGAGCGTGGTGCCGATGCTGGCGAAGATGAGGCCCACCTCGCCGCGGGGGATCATCCCGATGCCGATGGAACGCCGGTCGAGTCCGCCGCCGACGGCGCCGAGGGCGCACGCCTGCTTGCCGAGGATCGCGGCCGCCACGAGGAGCGCGGCGAGGCCGAGGATCTCGGGGCGCGCGAAGGCGCGGAGGTCCACGCGGAGCCCCATCTGCACGAAGAAGACCGGGACGAGGAACGCGGCGATGGGCGCGACGAGGTCCGTGAGCTTCCGCTCGCCCCGCGCCTCGAAGCCCCGGAAGTGCACGTCCTCGAGGATGAGGCCCGCGGCGTAGGCGCCGACGATGGCCGCGAGGCCGATCGCCGAGGCGACGAAGGCGAGCACGAAGCACACGGCCAGCGCCACCGCGAGGAGCACGTCGCGGCCCCGGAGCCGGGCGGCGAGGGCGAAGAGGCGGGGCGAGAGGACGACACCGAGGCCGAGGGCGCCGAAGAGGAAGAGCGCCGCCTTCGCCACCACGAGGCCCGTGTCGCCGAGGGAGAGGGGCTGGCCGCGGTCCACGCCCACGATCACGCCGCTCACCACGGCGAGGATCACCAGGCCGAGGACGTCGTCGATGACCGCCGCGCCGATGATCACGCGGGCCTCGCGGGTGCGCTCCTTCCCGAGGTCCGTGAGGACCCGCGCCGTGATTCCCACGCTCGTGGCGGTGAGCGTCGCGCCCAGGAAGGCGTGGGCGTACCAGCTCTGCTGCGGCAGGAGCGCCGCGCCGACCCCCCAGCCGAGGGCGAAGGGGGTCACGACGCCGATCACCGCGACGAGGAGCGACGGGACGCCGACGGTGAGCATCTCGCGCACCGTGGACTCGAGGCCGATCTGGAAGAGGAGGAGGACGACGCCGAGCTGCGCCAGGATCCCGATCGCCGGGTTCGCCGCGAGGCCGCGGAACCAGGTGATCCCGGCGAGGTCGAGGTTCCCCAGCACGATGCCGGCGACCAGCTCGCCGAGCACCGCCGGTTGTCCGGCGCGCACCGCGAGATCGCCGCCGAGCTTCGCGGCGACGAGGATGGCGGCGAGCGCGAGGACGACGGTGGCCACGGGGTCGAGAGGGGCGGGGAACATGCCACATTGTGGGGGGCACACGGCGCGGAGGCAAGCTCCTCTCACCTCCGCACGCCCTTCGCCCTATCTTCTCGGCCGTGACCGCATCTCCGTCCGCTGCCGACCGAACCCTCCGCCGCTCGGCCATCCTCGTCGCGACCCTCGGCGCCTTCCTGACGCCCTTCACCTCCTCGGCGGTGAACCTCGCGCTGCCGACGATCGGCCGCGGCTTCGGGGCCAGCGCCGTCACGCTGGGCTGGATCACGACGGCCAACATCCTCGCGGCGGCGGCGCTCGTGGTGCCCTTCAGCCGCCTCGCCGACCTGCACGGACGGCGGCGTGTCTTCCTGCTCGGGGTGATCGTCTTCACGCTGGCGTCGCTGTGGGCGGGGGTGGTCCCCTCCGTCGGCCAGCTCATCGCGGCGCGCGTCGTCCAGGGCGCGGGCGCCGCGGCGATGTTCGGCACCGCGGTGGCCATCCTCACCTCCGTCCTCCCCCCGGGGGAGCGCGGACGCGCGCTGGGGCTCAACACCGCGGCGGTCTACCTGGGCCTGTCCCTCGGCCCCACCCTCGGGGGCTGGCTTACGGGCGCCTTCGGATGGCGGTCCGTCTTCCTCGTGAACGTGCTGGTCGGCGCGGCCCTGCTCGTCGCCCTCCGCGGGCTGCGTGGCGAGTGGGCGGGCGCGCGGGGAGAACGCTTCGATCTCGTGGGCGCCGTCCTCTACGTCGCCACGCAGCTCGCGCTGCTCCTCGGTCTCTCGCGGCTCACGACGGCGGGGGGCGTCGCGGTCGCCCTGCTCGGGGTCGCCGGTCTCGGGGTGTTCGTCTGGTGGGAGGGCCGCGTCCCCCAGCCGGTGCTCGACCTCACCCTCTTCCGGCGGAACCCCGTGTTCGCCCTCTCCAGCCTCGCGGCGTTCATCAACTACGCGGCGACCTCGGCGGTGGGGTTCCTCGTCAGCCTCTACCTGCAGTTCGTGCGCGGGCTCTCACCGGCGGAGGCCGGGCTCGTGCTGCTCTCCCAGCCGCTCCTGATGATGCTGGTCTCCCCCGTCGCGGGCGCCCTCTCCGACCGGGTGGAGCCGCGGGTCCCGGCGTCGGCGGGGATGGCGCTGTCGGCGCTCGGCCTGGCGGGGCTCGCGCTGGTGGGGCCCGCGACGCCCCTGGCGTGGGTCGTGGCGGCCCTCGTGGTCCTGGGGACGGGATTCGGGCTCTTCACCTCGCCGAACACCAACGCGGCGATGGGCGCGGTGGAGCCGCGGCGCTACGGCGTCGCGTCGGGGTTCCTCGGGACGATGCGGCTCACCGGTCAGGTGCTCTCGATGGCCGTCGCGATGCTGATCCTGAGCGTGCGGCTGGGCGGCGTCGCGGCGGCGCAGGCGCCGGCGGCCGGGCTGGTCGGTGCGCTGCGCACGGCGCTGGCCTTCTTCGCGGCGCTCTGCGCGGCCGGCGTGCTCCCCTCCCTGGCGCGGGGGAAGGTCCGGGCCGCAGCGGCGTGAGGGGCGCCTCCAGGCGCCTCTGGGTAGCTTCCCGCCGGGCGCACCGCCCACCCACCCGACGCGACCGGAGCAGCGATGAGCGATGAGCGACCCGACACCCTCGAGGCGTTCCGCCATTTCCGCGAGAAGATGAACGCGGCGCTCCTCGCCGCCGACAACCTCACCGTCAAGCGGTTCTTCGCGCTCGACGCGCGGGCCTACGACGCGGGCGCCCTCCCGGCGCGCACCAAGGAGCTGCTGGGGCTGGTCGCCTCGCTCGTGCTGCGTTGCGACGACTGCATCACCTATCACGTGGTGCGCTGCCGCGAGGAGGGCGTCACCGATCCGGAGCTGTACGACGCCTTCTCGGTGGCGCTCGTCGTGGGCGGCTCCATCGTGATCCCGCACCTGCGGCGGGCGGTCGCGCGGCTCGAGGAGTTGCCGCCGGCCTGAGCGGCCACCCGCGGCGCATTCCCTTGACAGTGATGTGGCGCGTTCTATTGTTCGCGCCGTCGAACGGGCGAGAGCCCACAGCGTGAAGGAGTGGCGCCATATGCCGCAGGGCAAGGTGAAGTGGTTCAACGACGCGAAGGGCTTCGGCTTCATCGCGCAGAGCGACGGCAAGGACGTCTTCGTGCACCACACGGCGATCGTGGCGGACGGCTTCCGTTCGCTGGCTGAGGGCGATGAGGTGGAGTTCGAGATCACCGACGGCCCGAAGGGCCCGGCCGCCGCGAACGTGCGGAAGCTCGGCTAGGCGCCGCGAGCCGCTTCACACGAGCGCCGGTCCCGCGAGGGGCCGGCGCTTCGCGTATCGGGGCACGGCGCGGGCGGGCCGCGCCTAGCCGCGCAGCTCACCGGTCAGCACCGTGACCGCCTGCCCGCCGATGCGGACCCGGTCCCCCGCCATCCGCACCCGCACCACGCCGCCGCGCGCCGAGGCCTGATAGCCCGTCAGCGACTCCCTGCCGAGCTTCCCGCACCAGTAGGGCGCGAGCACCGAGTGCGCCGAGCCCGTCACCGGGTCCTCGTCCACGCCGACGGCGGGCGCGAAGAACCGCGAGACGAAGGCGTAGCGCGGGTCGTCGGCGCGCGCGGTCACGATGGTGCCGCGCACGTCCACCTTGCGGAGCGCCGTGAAGTCGGGGGCGAGGGCGCGGAGCTCGGCGGCGGTGGCCACCTCCACGAGCAGGTCGAACCGGCTCCGGCCCGTCCAGACCGGCCGCGCGCCGAGGGCGGCGAGCAGCCCGGCCGGGGGGGCCGCGGCGAGCGCCGGGAGGGCGGGGAAGTCGAGCTCGATCCACCCCTCCCGCCACGTCGCCGTGAGCAGGCCGCTCTTCGTCTGGAACCGCGCGGCGGTGCCGCGCGCGAGGAGGCCCGTCTCCCACAGCACATGCGCGCTCGCCACGGTCGCATGGCCGCAGAGATCCACCTCCGCGGCGGGGGTGAACCACCGCAGGCCGTAGCCGTCCCCGTCGGGGTGGACGAACGCCGTCTCGGAGAGGTTCATCTCGCGGGCCACCGCCTGCATCCACGCCGCGTCCGCCGGCGCGTCGAGGAGGCACACCGCCGCGGGATTCCCCGCGAACGGCCGGTCGGCGAAGGCGTCGACCTGATGCAGCGGATAGGACTTGGGCATGAAGAGAACGGTAGAAGGGCCGAGATCAGCTCGCCAGGCGGGTGGCCAGGAGGTAATGGGTCATGGGCGATGAGTCATGCATGATGAGTGATAGGACCATGGGATCGCCTCACGGAGATGTTCGATCCGGATCTGGTCGGAACCGGCGAGGCCAGGACCCCGTGGCAGGCTGGGACGGTCTATTGCACCTTCCTCTTCACCGCATTCAATCGGAAGAACGGCGTCCGGTAGATCTCGAGCGGACCCACGCAGGCATCGTCTGCTATCCCGGCCAGTTCGTCCTTTGTAAACGCTGCGAAAAGAGAAGCGATCGCATCGGTTCTGGTCATGATGTTCGTTGTGGTGCTGCGGGTATACAGCCATGCACAGGCCAGCGCGACGTAACTCCTCGACAGGTCGTTCAGAATGAACCCGACTCTGCAGAGCCGGTCCATGTCCTGGAGGAGCCTGACGGCGGCTGTCCGGGACAGATGATGGATGGCGAGCGAACACAGGACGATGTCGAAACTGCGGTCGGGATACGTCAGGGCGCGGATATCGCCGTGCACGAACCGGATCTCGTCGAAGCCCGCTGCCTGATCACGGGCCACGGTGAGAACGGTGTCGTTGTTGTCGACGGCGGTGATGGATACGCGCCTCCCAAGCCGCCTGAATATGCGGGCAATCGCGACGGCCTGATCACCCGATCCTGTCGCGAGATCGAGAAGTTGCAGTGTGTCACCGGGCCCGGTACTCGTCACCATCGGACTCAGCGCCCTGCGAACGGCGGTGAGTCCGCCGAGGTAGCGGTTGATGATCCGGAGGTTTCTCAGTTCGCCCCGCAGAAGCACCGGGTCCGCATCCGGCCTATCCACCATTTCGGGCTTGAGGTCGTCAAAGCGCCTCGGCGGCACCCACCACCGCCTGCCGAATGCCGATAGGCTGTCCTTCAACGAGCGCTTCTCCCCCCCTACCAGACCAGCAATGCTGCCTCGACTGCGAGCCCCGGTCCCAATGCCAGCATGACGCCGAGATCGCCGAGCTTCGGCGGTCCGTTGCCGTTCGTATTGCGGAGCGCCTCTTGAAGAACGAAGAGCACCGTTGGGGAGGACATATTCCCGAACTGTCTCAGGACATGCCGGCTGTGACGGACCTGGGTGTCGGTGAGGGTGAGTGCACGCTGAATCGTGTCGATGACCTTCCGTCCGCCGGAATGAATGACCCAGTGGGAGATGTCGTCCTGCTGAATCCGATTCTCCCGGAGCAGGGCGTCGACCAGGCCCTGCGCCAGCTCTCCTGCAAGATCGCGAATGTCTTTGGAGAGGATGATCCTCAATCTCCCCTCGTGTTGTTCGAATCCGACGCTCTCAAGAAGCGCTGGCTCCAGACGGGTTGCGAAACCTGCGATCCGTGGAGCCGGCGATTCGTCCGTCATGCCGACGATCACCGCCGCGGCCCCGTCGGCGCATATGGCGTTGCCGACCACCGTCTCCAGTGAATCGTCGAAGTAGTAGCACGCCGAACAAATCTCGACCGTGAGGACGAGCGCCTTCTTCGCGGGATGCGACCTTACGAAATCAGATGCCCTCTGCAGGGCGGGCATCGCGCCGGCACAGCCCATGCCCACCAGGTCGGCGCGCTGGACGTCGTTTCGGAATCCGAGTTCTTTGACGAAGATGGGAGACAGGCCCGGGCAAAGATAGCCCGTACACGTCGCGACGACGATGAAGTCGATCCCGGACACATCGCATCCGCCGTTGGCCAGACACGTCGTGATGGCCGCTGTTCCGATGTCGATGGCCCCGCGCCGGAATCGCTCGTGCAGTTCATCGGAAGTCTCCAGGCCTTTGAGGTCGTCACGCTTCAGGTAGAGATGGCGGTGATCGATATCGCTGTTCATGAAGAGGTGACGGACCCGCGGATTCCGGTAGGTCTCCGAATACGTGCAGGCCATTGCGTAGATCTCTTCCTGGGAATATCGATTGGAGGGAACCGCCGTTCCCAGCGACAGTATGGCCGGTTGGAGGTGTACATCCTCGAGCGATCGATTCATATCACTCCAGTGTCTGGTTGCAGAACGCGGACGGGAACTTCCTTCGTCCCGATCTGAGTATCCGGGCGGGGCGTCGGCGCGTCAAGTAAGTCGTGGGTCGGTGGGTGGGGGCGGGGCCGGCACCGGTTGCGGTTGGGTGCCGAAGCGGGTGGCGGGGATGCCGAGGGGCCTCGAGGCCTGCGTGGCATCCGCTTTCAAACTTTCACGCCGTGAAGCGGCAAGGAGGATGACCGATGAAGCTCCCCGAGTACGTCACGCGAGACGAGGTTGCACGGATCTGTAGGGAGCTGAAGATCCGTGACTGGAGCAGGCTCGGCAAAGCGGCGCCCACGAAGGTCGAGGCGAAGAAGATCCTCGCCGCCGTCAATACGGAGAAGATGCCCATCGGGGTCGAGCAGTTCCTCATGGGACTGAACATCGAGCTCGAACACGGCAGGCGGTTCAAGGATGCGAATGTGACCAACAACCACCCCATGCTCACGGGCATGATCGTGCTCGCGCACCTGAAAGAGTCGCTCTATTACTACAAGCTTCTGGACGTGGCCGAGAGCGAGGGTATCCTCGCCAAGGCGGTGGCGGCAGGCAACGCGGCCAAGATCAAGACATGCTACAAGAATCTGGCCGAGGCCAGGATCGTGTTGGCCAAGGCGGAAATGGCAGCCGTGAAGTAGTCGCCGCAGAACGGGATGGACGCCGGGGCGGGCCCCATCACCTATCGCCGTACCGCCGACAGGAGCTGCGGATTCAGTGCGAAGTAGGACCGGCGGTGCCAGAAACTCATCTCGTGCCCCACGATGAACGCCGCGATGGGGTCCGCGTTGGCGAGGAGGAGCCGAGGCGCGGCGGCGTCCGGCGGGAGGTCGAAGACCAGCGTGGCGGCGCACGTCGCGCCAGGGAGGAGCGGGTGCGCCGGCGCGAGGCACGCGCCTCCCGTGTCGGGGAGCGCGAGCCGCGCGACGTTGGTCGGGGCGTAGCGCCGGCCCCGGTCGTCCACTACCTCCACGGTGCGCGGCCCGCCGTACATCGGCGCGTCGAGGGGGCGGCGCGGCCCCATCGTGGTCTCGTCGAACCGCGCCTGCACCGTCACCACCCAGAACGCGCCGCGCGAGCGCACCGCGCTGTCCCCGCTCCCCAGCGTCGGCGCCGTCCGCACGCCCACGACCATGTAGGCCAGATGGCAGTCCATCTCGCAGAGGTGCTTCTCCACGCCTGGCGCGAGCACTTCGCTCCGGCTCGCGAGGGAGACGGCGAGGAGGAGCGCCGCGTACGCGGCCGCGCCCGCCATGCCGACGCCCAGGACCGCGAGCGCCAGCGTCCAGCGCCGCGCCACCAGCGTGCCGAGGAGCGCGATGGCCCCCACGACCGCGCCGAGCCCGTAGCCGAAGAGGAGGAGGAACCCGTACCCGGAGGCGTCGGTGTGCATCGTGCGCTCCCGCTGCCGCCGCGGCTCAGCCCGCGGCCTGCGCGCGTTGGGGAAGGCCGCCGAACCGCCGTTCGCGCGCGCTGAAGGCCGCGAGGGCGTCGCCGAGGGCGGCAGGCCCGAAGTCGGGCCACATCAGGGCCGAGAAGAACAGCTCGGCGTACGCGGCCTCCCAGAGGAGGAAGTCGCTCAGCCGCTGTTCGCCGCCGGTCCGGATCAGGAGGTCCACCGGCGGCGTCGGCGCCCCGGCGTGGACGGCGGCGTCGAGCAGGAGGCCGAACGCCTCGCGGGTGAGTCCGGCGCCCGACGCCGCTCGCGCGGCTTCGACGATGCCCTCCTGGGCCGAGTAGTCGAGGGCGATGCGCAAGGCGAGACGCTCCCCCTCGCGCGTCGCCGACTCCGCCGCCCCGATCGCTGTGACGAGGGGCGCCGGGAGCCGGTCGCGCCGCCCGATCACGTTGAGCCGCACCCCCTGCTGCACGCACGCCGCGGTCTCCGCCGCGAGGTAGGCGCGGAAGATCCGCATCAGCGCCGCCACCTCCCGTGGCGGCCGCTTCCAGTTGTCGGCGGAGAAGGCGTACAGCGTCAACATCCCCACGCCCGCCGCCGGGGCCGCCTCGACGATCGTCCGGACGGTCCGCGCCCCAGCGCGGTGGCCCGCGGTGCGCGGAAGGCCACGCCGCGTCGCCCAGCGCCCGTTCCCATCCATGATGATCGCTACGTGCAAAGCGCTTTGTGTCACAAAGTAACTCCTCAAAAAAAGAGAGGGTCACCCGCCCGCCGCCCGCCGCCCCCTAGCGGCTTCGCATCGCCTTGATCAGCGCCGCCATGTGGTCGAGGTACCGCTCCAGCGCCCGGCGCCCCGCCGTCGTGAGCCGGTACTCCGTGCGCGGCACGCGCCCGTCGAACGACTTCCGGCACACGATGTACTCGGCCTCCTCGAGCTTCCGCGCGTGGACGCTCAGGTTGCCGTCGGTGGTCTTCATCAGGCCCTTGAGCTCGTTGAAGCTCAGGCTCTCGTTCACGGCCAGCGCGCTCACGATGCCGAGCCGGATCCGCTCGTGGATCAGCCGGTCCAACTCCGACGCGCCCACCTTCGGCTCCACTGGGGCCTCCGCGGCCGCCGCCGCCACCTCATGCCGCCGCTGCGGCTCCCGCGCCGCGCCGACCTTAGCCACCGTACCGCCTCGCGATGATCACGCCGAACAGCAGGTGCAGGCCGCCGAAGCCGCCCGCGAGGAGCGCGTCCCCCCACGACGCGGGGCCGAGCATCGCCACCGTCCCGAGGACCAGGAAGCCGAGCCCCATCGCCGGGACCGCGCTGACCGAGAACGCCCCCGCCGCCAGCACGCCGGTGCCGTAGAGCACCAGCCACGTTCCCGGCAGCAGGACCGCGAACCCCGCGCGATAGAGCACCGCGGTCAGCAGCGCGCCCACCGCCAGGGAGGGGAGCAGGCTCAGCGCGAACTTCCGCCCCGAGCCGCTCAGGAGGGAGGTGGCGGCTGCGCGCGCCTTGAGCGCCATCGTCGTCGCGCCGATCACCAACCCCACCACCGCCTCCACCAGCCAGACCGAGAGCCACGCGCGCGGCGTCAGCTGCTGCGACGCGAGCCCCGCTGCCCCGAGCGCCGTCAGGCCGGTGAGCGCCATCCCCCATCCCGGCACCGCCGTGAACGCCGACGCCGAGGCCATCGTGTCGCGGATGAACTCGAGGTTGGCCATCGCCCGCGCCGAGAGGGCGGGCGGATCCGGAGGCGTGGAGTGGAGCGGCTGGGCCGGCGTCATCACCAGAGAAGGTAGCACGGCGCCAGCGCGCCATCAAGTACTTTGCATTACAAAGTGAACGGCGGGCCGGGGGCTGCGGCGTGGCGAGCCGGCGAGAGGCGGAGCCGATGTCGGGCCACGCCGCGGCGCGGTGCCGCGGCGAGGTTGCCGCTCCGGAGCGGGGGGGCGACCTTTGCCTCGTGAGCGCGCATCTCGCGGATCGTCTGCGCCGGCACGTCGCGGCCCGGCGCCTGTTCCCGGAGCCGGGGCTGGCGGTGCTCGCCGTCTCGGGGGGCGCGGACTCCCTCGCCCTCCTCGACCTCCTCGCGGGCCTCGCGCCCGAACTGGGTCTCTCCCTCGTGGTGGCGCACGCCGACCACGGCATCCAGCCGGGGAGCGCGGACGTCGCCAGGCGGGTGACCGGGCTCGCGCAGCGGCGCTACGGCCTCGAGGCCGTCATCGGCCCGCTGGCCCTTGGCGCCGGGACGTCGGAGACCCGCGCGCGGACGGCCCGGTATCGCTTCCTGCGCGGGGTGCAGTCGGCGCGTGGCGCCCGGTACCTCGTGACGGCGCACCACGCCGACGACCAGATCGAGACGGTACTCCTGCGCGTGGTGCGCGGCTCGGCGCCGGCGGGACTCGCGGGGATCGCGGCCCGCGGCGTGCGCGGGCTGGTGCGTCCCCTCCTCCCGTTCCGCCACGAGGAGCTGCGCGAGTACGCGCTCGTCGCCGGCCTGGAGCCGTTCGAGGATCCTGCGAACCGCGACGTGCGGCATCTCCGCTCGTGGGTCCGCGCGGCGCTGGTGCCGGCGATCGCAGAGCGCCTGGGCACCGGCGGTCCGGAGGCGCTGCTCGAGGTGGCGCGGCACGCGCGGGCGGAGGTGCGGGCGTGGGACGCGGCGCTCGACGTGCTCCCGGGGCTCGACTTGAAGGTCGTAGCGGGGCGCTTCGACGTTGCCCGCGGGGCCCTGAGCGGCTATGATAAGTGTTTGGCCGCACGTATCTTGCGTTCAGTCGCGGCGCGCGCCGGGATGCCCCTCGGGCCCCGGGCGGCGAGCCGGCTCGCGGGGTTCGCGCGCGACGCCTCCAGCGGACGCCGCATCTCGCTGCCGGGGGACGTCGTGGCCGAGGCGGCGTTCGACCGGCTGGTGGTCGCGCGGCCAGGGGAGTCGCCGTCGCCGCACCCGCTCGCCGGCGGCGAGGGGGCGCACGAATTCGGCCGCTACCGCCTGTCGTGGCGCGCCGAGCCCGCGCCCGCGCGGCTCGAGCGGGCGGCGTGGACGACATGGCTGGCGCCAGACGCCTTCGAGGTGCGCGCGGCGCGCGAGGGGGACCGGTTGGTGCCCCTGGGTGGTGTGGGGCGGCGGAAGGTGAGCCGGCTCCTGATGGAGGCGCGGGTCCCGCGGGGCGAGCGGGCCGCGTATCCGGTGGTCGCCGCGCGGGGCGCGGTGGCGTGGGTGCCGGGGGTGTGCCGCGGCGCCGGGGCCGTCCCGGGGCCGGGAACCGACGCGGTGAGGGTGGATGTCGCCGTTCGATGACGTGAAGCACCTGATGAAGGGCCGCACCATCGCCCGCATCGTCTACGACGCGGCCACGATCGCGGCCCGCGTGCGGGAGCTCGGCCGGGAGATCGGCGCGGCGTATCCCGACGGCGACCTGCTGGTGCTGGGGCTGCTCAAGGGGAGCTTCATCTTCCTGAGCGACCTGGTCCGGCAGATCCCGCGGCCGCTGCAGGTGGACTTCCTGGTGGTGAGCTCGTACGGCAACGACACGGTGTCGAGCGGGGTGGTGAAGCTGGTCTACGATCCCGCGACGGTGCTCGAAGGGAAACATATCCTCCTGGTCGAGGATATTATTGACTCCGGCCGGACGCTGAACCGGCTCCTCGAGGAGCTCGGCGAGCGGCGGCCCGAGAGCCTCGAGATCTGCGCGCTGCTCGACAAGCGCCTGGCGCGCGATCTCCGCAAGCCGGCGAAGTTCGTCGGCTTCGACGCGCCGAGCGAGTTCCTGGTGGGGTACGGACTGGATCATGCCGAGGACTTCCGGTCCCTGCCGTTCGTGGCGAGCCTCGCCGACTGAGGTCCGCGCACCGTCCCCGGTAGAAGGATCCTGATGGCCGAGCGTCTGCCTCCCCCGAAGTTCAGCTGGGGCCGCCTGTCGAAGAAGGTGGCCTTCTGGCTCATCTTGATCCTCATCGTGGTGGCGTCCGTCGAGCTGACGAGCCAGCGGCGCGGGGATTCGCAGGAGATCACGTACTCCGATTTCGCGCGGGAGCTGGACCACGGCAACGTCGCCGCCGTGGAGATCGTCGAAGGGCAGGAGGTGAACGGGGAGTTCAAGGGGCCGGTGCGGGTCGGCACCCGCGAGGTCCTGCGGTTCGAGGTGCTGCTCCCCGCGCAGGCGTCCGACGCCCTGGTCGCGAAGTTGAGCGAGCAGGGGGTGCGGATCAATGCCAAGCGCCCGCGGCAGGGGCTCCTCGGCGTGTTCGTGCAGCTGCTGCCGTGGCTGGTGATCATCGGCTTCTGGATCTTCCTCTTCCGCCAGATGCAGGCGGGAGGCTCGCGCGCCTTCTCGTTCGGGAAGTCGAAGGCGAAGCTGCTGACGGGGGACACGCCCAAGGTCACCTTCGTGGACGTGGCGGGATGCGACGAGGCGAAGGTCGAGCTGCAGGAGATCATCGAGTTCCTGAAGGACCCGCAGAAGTTCACGCGCCTCGGCGGGCGGCTGCCGAAGGGCGCGCTCCTGGTGGGGCCGCCGGGCACCGGCAAGACGCTCCTGGCGCGCGCGGTCGCGGGCGAGGCGGCGCGGCCCTTCTTCTCGATGTCGGGTTCCGACTTCGTGGAGATGTTCGTCGGCGTCGGCGCGAGCCGCGTGCGGGACCTCTTCGAGCAGGGGAAGGCGCACGCGCCCTGCATCATCTTCATCGACGAGATCGACGCCGTGGGCCGGCACCGGGGCGCGGGCCTCGGCGGCGGGCACGACGAGCGGGAGCAGACGCTGAACCAGCTCCTCGTCGAGATGGACGGCTTCGAGTCGAACGACGGCGTCATCCTCATCGCGGCCACGAACCGGCCCGACGTGCTCGACCCGGCGCTGCTGCGGCCCGGCCGCTTCGACCGGCAGATCGTGGTGGACTTTCCCGACGTGAAGGGGCGCGTGGGGATCCTCCGCGTCCACACCAAGAAGATCCCCCTCGCGACCGACGTGCAGCTCGACAAGCTGGCGAAGGGCACCCCGGGGATGTCGGGCGCCGACCTGGCCAACCTGGTGAACGAGGCGGCCCTCCTCGCCGCCCGGCGCAACAAGTCGCAGGTGGAGCACAACGACTTCGAGGAGGCGAAGGACAAGGTGATGCTCGGGGTGGAGCGCCGCAGCCTGGTGCTCTCGGACAACGAGCGCCGCCTCGTCGCGTACCACGAGGCGGGCCACGCCATCGTGTCGCTGGCGATCCCGGGGCTCGACCCGCTGCACAAGGTGACGATCGTGCCGCGCGGGCGGGCGCTGGGCATCACCTCCTCGCTCCCCGAGGAGGACCGGCACAACTACACCAAGTACTGGCTCGAGGGGCAGCTCGCGATGTCGTTCGGGGGGCGGGTCGCCGAGGAGCAGGTGTTCGGCGCGGACCAGGTCACCACGGGGGCGGCGAGCGACATCGAGCGCGCGACGGGCCTGGCGCGGCGGATGGTGACGCAATTCGGCATGAGCGAGAAGATCGGCGCCATCGCCGTGGGCGACAAGGAACAGGAGATCTTCCTCGGGCGCGAGTTCTCGCAGCGCCGCGAGATCTCGGAGCGCACCAGCGAGACGGTGGACGAGGAGGTCAAGCGGATCATCGATTCCGCCTACGAGCGGGCGCGCAAGATCCTGAGCGCGCAGCGCGTGCGGCTCGACCGCCTGGCGGCCGCGCTCCTCGAGTTCGAGACGCTGGAGCGCGAGGACATCCTGCTCGTGGTGGAGGGGAAGACGCTGCCGCCGCGCGCGGCGCAGGTGCCGCTCGACCTGCCGGCGCTCCCGCCCACCGACAAGCCCGCGGCGCGCCCGGTCGGCGTGCCGAGCGAGGCGCCGAGCCCCGCGTGAGGATCGCGGCGCTCGCCGGCGGCGTCCCGGCGGCGCTGGCGCAGGCGCTGGCCGCGCGCGGGGTGGACCCGGTCCGCGCGGAGGCGGCGGCCGACGGGGGCAGGACGCTGCG
>JADGQW010000049.1 GCA_017881505.1 Gemmatimonadales bacterium | reverse complement strand
GTCACCGACGCTTCTCTGCCGCACCCGCACCGCTTGCGGCTCCATGAGCCACCGCCAAGAGCCCGAGCCCGGGCGGCGGAACGCGGGGCGCACGCGCACCGCGCGCATCACCGCGTCGTCCAGCGCGGCGGGCAGCGGGCTCGCCGCGTCCCCCAGCGCCCGCGCCGCGGCGGCGAGCCGGTCGGCGACCGCGCGCTCCCCGTCTCCCAGCGCGCCGTGCGGCTCGCCGTCGAGATAGCGCTGGGCCTCCTTGCCGAACCCGTGGTGTTCCGTCACGCCTCGCCTCCCAGCATCGCCCTCAGGGCATCGCGGGCCCGGTGGACCCGCATCTTCAGGGCGTCCACTCCGACGCCCGACAATTCCGCCATCTCCTCGTACGACCGCCCATCCACGTGCTTCATCACGAACGCCTCGCGCTGCTCCGCCGTGAGCGAATCCAGCGCGGCCCGCAGCACGCCCGCCAGCTCCCCCTGCTCCACCGCCCCGTCCGCCCGCTCCCGCGCCACCAGCGGCACCAGCTCCGTGTCCACCGTGTCCCTGCGCCGCGCGAGCGCGTTGCGGCACTGGTTCTGGAGGATCCGGAAGAACCACGCGCCGAACCGCTCGGGCTCCCGGCACCCCGCCAGGCCGTCGTAGGCCCGGATGAACGCCTCTTGCACCGCGTCCGCCGCAGCGTCGCTGTCCCGGAGGAGCGAGACCGCGTAACGGCCGAACGCCTTCCGGTACCGCTCGACGAGGATGCGGTAGGCCTCGGGGTTCCCCGCCAGCACCTCCTGCACCACCGCCCCGTCGGAAGGGCCCGCCGCCGCTCGTTGCAGAGACTCGTTCACAGCGGCCAAGGTAACGTGGATGGCATCCAGGCAATACTCCGCCCCGAGGCCGCACGTTCCGCAGCCCGGCAGGGGGGGCGGCGACCCCCGCCTGGCAGGGGCGCTATCTGCCCCGTCCCCCGTGGTATAGCTTGTGCAATGGGACCCGGTCCCCCCCGGGATGCGTCCGGGGATCGCGCGGCCGCTCCGGCCGGCCCCCCTCGAGGCCCAGACGATGATCTTCCGCTCCTTCGACGACGCCGCCGCCTTCATCCGCGATCACGGGATCGCGATGGTGGATCTCAAGTTCTGCGATCTGTGGGGTCGCTGGCACCACGTGACGCTCCCCTCCCACCGCTTCACCCCCTCCCAGATCGAGCGGGGCGTCGGGTTCGACGGCTCGAGCGTCGGCTTCAAGACGGTGAGCGCCGGGGACATGGTGCTCCAGCCGGACCTGGAGGCGGGCTTCGTGGACCCGTTCTACGACGTGCCGACCCTCTCGTTCATCGCGCAGACCTTCGAGGCCGACACCCGCCAGCCCTTCCCCTACGATCCCCGGAACATCGCGCGGCACGCGGAGGCGTTCCTCCAGAGCACCGGCGTGGCCGATCGCAGCGCGTGGGGCCCGGAGTTCGAGTTCTACCTCTTCGACGGCGTGGCGTTCGAGAACGCGCAGAACACCGCGAGCTACCGGGTCGAGTCGGCGGAGGGGGCGTGGCACAGCCGGGAGCTGGGGAGCGGCTACACGATCCCCGCTCACGGCGGCTACCACGCGATCCCGCCGCACGACCACCTGCACAACGCGCGCACCCGCATCGCCATGCTCCTCGACGACATGGGCGTCGAGGTCAAGTACCACCACCACGAGGTGGGCGGCCCCGGCCAGTGCGAGATCGAGATCCCGCTCCTCCCCCTGGCGCAGGCCACCGACGCCATCATGCTGGTGAAGTACGTGGTGCGGATGACCGCGATCCAGCTCGGGATGACGGCGACCTTCCTCCCCAAGCCCCTGCACGGGGAAGCGGGATCGGGGATGCACTTCCACCAGTGCCTCTGGCAGGGGGCGACGAACGTCTTCCACGACCCCAAGGGCTACGGGTGCCTGAGCGAGACGGGGCGGCAGGCCATCGCGGGGATGCTCGCGCACGGGGGCGCGGTGATGGCGTGGACCAACGCGTCCACCAACTCCTACCGTCGCCTGGTGCCCGGCTTCGAGGCGCCCGTCAGCGCCATCTACTCCATCGGCAACCGGAGCGCCGCCATCCGCATCCCCAAGTACGCGAACCGGCCGGAGAGCACCCGCTTCGAGTTCCGGCCCCCCGACGCGACGGGGAATCCCTACCTCGCCGTGGCGGCGCAGCTCCTCGCGGCGCTCGACGGCATCCGGAAGAAGATGGATCCCACGGCGCTGGGGTTCGGGCCCGTGGACGAGGACATCTTCGCGTGGGGGCCCGAGAAGCGCGCCACGATCCGTGCGCTGCCGACCTCCCTCGGCCAGGCGGTGGACGCGCTGGAGGCGGACCACGCCTTCCTGCTCGAGGGCGGCGTGTTCAGCGCCGACCTCATCGAGCGGTGGATCGCGCGGAAGCGGCGGGAGGAGCGGGACGTCCTCAACCGGCCGCACCCGTACGAAGTGGAGTTGTACTACGACCTCTAGCGGGGAGGCGCCGCGCGAGGTCCGCATCGCCCTGCCCGACTGGGTGGGGGACGTCGTGGACTGGGAGCGGCCCTACGCCACCGACGAGGAGAAGATGCGCCTCACGGTGCGGCTCTCGCGGGAGAACGTGGAGCGGGAAACCGGCGGCCCCTTCGGCGCCGCGATCCTCGAGGCGGCGACGGGCCGCCTCGTCGCGGTGGGGATGAACAGCGTGGTGCGGCTCTCCAACGCGGTGCTGCACGGGGAGATCGTCGCGGTGATGCTGGCCCAGCAGCGGCTGGGCACCTTTTCTCTCGCCGCGCCCGGGCTCCCCGCGCACGAGCTGGTCACCTCGTGCGATCCGTGCGCGATGTGCCTCGGCGCCATCCTCTGGAGCGGCGTGAAGCGGGTGGTGTGCGGCGCGTCGCGCGAGGACGCCACGGCGCTGCGGTTCGACGAAGGGCCGGTCTTCCCGGCGTCGTACGCGTACCTGCGCGAGCGCGGGATCGCGTTCGTGCAGGGCGTGTGCCGCGACGAGGCGCGCGCGGTGCTGGAGCTGTACCGCCGGCGCGCCGGCGTCATCTACAACCCGTAGGCGGCGTCCGCCGCGCGCCACCGCCGCGGCGTGCCCCGTTCCCCGCTCGCCCAAGGACCCCGATGGCCCCGAAGCATCCGAAGGCCGCCACCCCCGCGACCGCGCGCGAGGACCTCCCCGACCTCGGGGCGGTCCTCGACGCGGCGGCAGACGCCGTGGTGGTCTTCGAGCCGGGGGGGCGCATCCGGATCGCCAACGCGGCCGCCTGCCGGACGCACGGCTACACGCGGGAGGAGATCCTCGCCCTCCGCATCGACGACCTCGGCGCACCCGCCGCCGGGCCCGCGCTGCGCGAGCGGCTGGCGAGACTGGAGCCCGGGAGCGCCGTGCGCCTCGATCTGGTCAACCGGCGCAAGGACGGCACGACTTTCCCCGCCGAGGTGCAGGTCCGAGCGATCGAGCTGGGCGGCGAGCGGCTCATCGTCGGCTCGGCGCGGGACGTCAGCGACCGGACGCGCCTCGAGGACCGGCTGCGTTCATCAGAGGCCCGCCTCCGCGGCGTGCTCGACAACGTCCCGGACCTGATCCTCGAGCTCGACCGCGCCGGGTCGGTCCGGTACGTGAACCGGCTGCGCCGGGGCTACGAGTCCGAAGACATCACCGGGATGGCGGTCCAGGACCTGGTGGCACCAGAGGAGCGCGAGGCCGTCACGGCCGCCCTGGCCAAGGCGTGGGACACCGGCCTCCCCGTCGACCTCGAGACCCGCGCGCCCGCGCCAGACGGCAGCGTCACGTGGTGGTGGGCCCGCATCGCCCCGGTGGTCCGCGAGGGGCGCACCGAGCGGTTGCTGATCGCGACGCGCGAGGTCACCAAGCGGAAGCTCGCCGACCAGACGGTGCAGACGGCGGAGACGCGACTGCGGGACCTCCTCGATCCCCTCGATCTGCTCGCCGTGATCGTGCGGGCCGACGGCCGGGTCGCGTACTGCAACGACTACTTCCTCGCGCGCACCGGCTGGCGCCGCGAGGAGGTCGTCGAGGGCCCCTGGCTCGAGCGCTGCGTCCCCGCCGATTCGCGCCCGATCGTCGAGCCGGTCCTGGCGCGCGCGGTCCGGACGGGCTCGGTCCCCGCGCACTTCGAGCACGCGCTGGTGACCCGCGACGGCGCGCGGCGCCTGGTGGCGTGGAGCCACACGGTCCTGCGCACCACACAGGGGGAGTTCGCGGCGCTCGCCTGCCTCGGCGAGGACGTCACCGACCGCCGCGCTTCGGAGGAGGCCCTCCGCGCCAGCGAGGCGAAGTTCCGCGCGCTGTTCGCGGCGAGCCTCGACGGCATCGCGCTCTACGACGCGGAGACGGCCCGCGTCCTCGACGCGAACCGCGCCTTCCAGCGCCTCTACGGCTACGACGCCGGCGAGCTCGCGGCGATGACGGCGATGGACCTCAGCGACGAGCCCGAGGCGACGCGCGCCGTCTTCACGGGCCTCGTCGCGCCGGGCCAGCAGGCGACGGTCCGGCGACGCAGCCGCCGCAAGGACGGCTCGGTCTTCCTCGCCGACATCTCGGACGGCGTCTTCCTCCACGGGGGCCGCCGCGTCGTGTGGGCGATCATCCGCGACGTGACCGAGCGGGCGCGGGCGGAGGAGGAGCTGCGCGCGGCGCGCGACGGGCTGGAGGGCACGCTCCGGGCGCTCCCCGACCTGCTGTTGGTGATGGACCGCGACCGGCGCATCACCGACTTCCACGCGCCGCACCAGGAGCTGCTGTATGCGCGGCCCGAGCGCTTCACGGGGCGGCACGTCACGGAGGTCCTGCCGGCCGACGCCACCGGCGTCATCACCCGCGCCATCGACGACGCGGAGCGCCGCGGGACGCACTACGGCAGCGTGTACGCCCTCGACCTCCCGGGCGGCCGCCGGTGGTTCGAGCTGTCGGTGTCGCGGCGCGGCGAGGCGGGGGCCGAGGACCGGAGCTTCGTGGCGCTGGCCCGCGACGTCACGCTGCAGCACGTGGCCGAGGACGCCCTGCGGGCCAGCGAGGCGATGAACCGCCTGCTCGTGGAGGGCGCGGGCGCCGGCATCGCGTTCTTCGACCCCTCCGGCACCATCCTGCACGTGAACGCCATCGGCGCGGCGCTGGCCGGCGGCGCGCCGGCCGAGTTCATCGGGCGGTCGGTGTACGGGATGCAGGCCGCGTTCGACGCCGCCGTCTTCGCCCGCCGCCTCGAAGAGGTGGTGCAGAGCGGCGCGCCCCGGGAGTTCGAGGACCAGGTGCGGCTCTCCGGCTCGCGACGCTGGTTCCTCTCCAAGTGGCAGCCGCTCCGGGACCGCGACGACCGCCTCACGGGCGTGCAGGTGATCGCCCTCGACATCACGGCCCGCCGGCAGGCCGAACAGCAGGAGCGGGGGCTGGCCGAGAAGCTGCAGCAGACGCAGAAGCTCGAGAGCCTCGGCGTGCTCGCGGGCGGCATCGCGCACGACTTCAACAACCTCCTCAGCGGGATCCTCGGCAACGCCGACCTCGCGCTCCTCGAGCTCCCCCCCGGCTCGGCCGCCCGGCACCCGCTGGAGCAGGTCCTCGCGGGGGCGCGGCGCGCCGCCGACCTCACCAGGCAGATGCTCGCCTACTCGGGGCGCGGGCGCTTCGTCGTCGAGACGGTCGAGCTCCCGCTGCTGGTCCGGGAGATGGGCTCGCTCCTCGAGGTCTCGATCTCGAAGAAGAACGTGCTGCGCTACGAGTTCGCGCCGAACGTGCCGGCGGTGGACGCCGACGTCTCGCAGGTCCGCCAGGTGGTGATGAACCTGATCCTCAACGCGGCCGAGGCGATCGGGGACGCGAGCGGCGTCATCGCGGTGCGCATCGGCGCGGCGGACTGCGACGCGAAGGAGCTGGGGGCGTACGTGCTCGGCGACACCCTCCCGGCGGGCGCGTACGTCTACGTGGAGGTGGCGGACACCGGGGCGGGGATGACGGCCGAGGTGCGGAGCCGGATCTTCGAGCCGTTCTTCTCCACCAAGTTCGCCGGACGGGGCCTCGGGCTCGCCGCGGTGCTGGGGATCGTGCGCGGGCACCGGGGCGCGCTGCGCATCGAGTCGCAGCCGGGGCGCGGGACGACCTTCCGTGTCCTCCTCCCCGCGTCCCCCCACAGCGCGCAGGCGGACGCGCGCCGCATCTCGGACCCGCACATGTGGCGGGGAACGGGTGCGCTGCTGGTGGTGGACGACGAGGAGACCGTGCTCGCCACGAGCCGGCGGATGTTGCAGCGGATGGGGTTCGAGGTCCTGGCCGCGGGGGGCGGGCGGCGCGCCCTCCAGCTCCTCGAGGAGCACGGGGGGCAGGTTCGCGCCGTGCTGCTCGACCTCACGATGCCCGACATGGACGGGGAGCAGACTTGCAACGAGATCCGGCGCCACTGGCCCGACGTGCCGGTGATCGTCTCGAGCGGCTACACCGAGCAGGAAGTCCTGCCCCGGTTCGCCGCCCACACCCGCATCACCTTCGTGCAGAAGCCCTACGGGTACGACACCCTCGTCCAAGCCGTGCGGGCCGTACTGGAGGAGCCGGCCGGCACCGCCTGATCCCGCGCGGCGTCACGCCCGCCGCGCGTCGAGGACCTCCCGCACCTTCCGCAGCAGATCCGCCACCGTCCAGGGCTTCGCGAGGAACGGCAGGCCGCCGTCCCGCAAGCGCTGCTCGTCCGCCGTCCGGGCCGCGTAGCCGCTCGTGAAGAGGACCGGCGCCGTCTGCCCCCGCTCCCGCATCGCCCGCTCGAGCTGGGGTCCACCCATCCGCGGCATCACCATGTCCGTCAGCACGAGCGCCACCGCCGCCCCCTCGGCCTTGAGCAGGTCGAGCGCCTCGAGCCCGTCGGCGGCGGTGAGCACCCGGTAGCCGTGCTTCTCGAGCGCCCGGCGGGCGAACGCCCGGAGCGCCTCCTCGTCCTCCACGATCAGCAGCGTCTCCGTGCCGCGGGGCAGGGCGCCTGGCGCCGCCGCCGCCTCGCCCGGGGAGGCGGTGGCCCGCGCCGGGAAGTGCACGCGGACGGTGGTCCCCGCGCCCGGTACGCTGTCCACGGTCACGAAGCCGCCGTGGTCCTGCACCAGCCCGAAGACCACCGACATCCCGAGCCCCGTCCCGGCGCCCGGCTCCTTCGTCGTGAAGAAGGGCTCGAAGAGGCGCTGCCGCACGTCCTCCGTCATCCCCGAGCCGGAGTCGCCGACCGAGAGCACCACCCACGCCCCCGGCGTGCCGGCGCCGAGGAGTTCGCAGTCGTCGGCGCTGAGCGTCACGGCGTCCACGCCGATGACGATCGAGCCGCTCCCGCTGATGGCGTCGCGCGCGTTGGTGACGAGGTTCATCAGGATCTGGTCGATCGCGCCCGGATCGCCGCGGATGGACGGCCCGGGCGACGCCGCGCGCACCCCCAGCTCGATGTCCTCGCGGACCAGCCGGCGCACCAGCCGGGCGAACTCCGCCGCGGCGTCGCCGAGCGCCAGGATGCGCGTGGCGAGGCGCTGGCGCCGGCTCACCGCGAGCAGCTTTTGCGTCAGGTCCGCCCCGCGGCGCGCCGCCTTCTGGATGTTCTCCACGTCCTGCAGCACCGGCGCCTCGGGCGCGAGCTCCGCCAGCACCAGCTCGGCGCTCCCGATGATGGCGGTGAGCAGGTTGTTGAAGTCGTGGGCCACGCCCCCCGCGAGCCGCCCCAGCTCCTCCATCTTCTGCACCTGCCGGAGCTGTCCCTCGAGCGCCGTCTCCCGGGTCACGTCGTGCGCCACGGCCACGAGGCTCACCACCGCCCCGTCCGGGTCGCGGACCGGCGAGATGGTGGTCTGCTGCTCGTAAAGCGTCCCGTCCTTGCGGCGGTTCGTCATCCGGCCCTGCCACACGCCGCCGGCGAGGACCGTCGCCCATAGCCCCTGGTAGAAGTCCTCGTCCTGGCGCCCGCTCTTGAGGACCCGCGGCGTGCGGCCGGCCACCTCCGCGCGCACGTACCCCGTGATCCGCTCGAACGCCGGGTTGACGTACTGGATCGCGCCCCGCACATCGGTGATGACGACGATCTCCGTCGCCTGCTCGATCGCCGCGACGAGCAGCGAGCGCTCCGCCTCGCTGCGGACCCGCTCCTCCTCCCGCTCGAGCCCCTCCAGCGCGTAGGAGAGGTCGGCCGCCACCTCGTCGAGGAGCTTGAGCTCCTGCGCGTCGAAGAACTGCGGGTCCCCCGCCTGCAGGCTGAACACCGCCACCACCCGCCCGTGCATGCTGAGCGGCAGCGCAGCGTTGGCGCGAAACCCGCGGGCCAGTGCCGCCTCGCGCCACGGCGCCATCGCCGGGTCGGTGGCGATGTCGTCGCTCGTCACCGTGCGCGCCTCCCGCACCGCGCGCCCGGTCGGGCCCCGCCCCCGCGGCTCGTCGAGCGCGCTGACCTTGAGGTCCTCCAGGTAACCCTCCGCGGCGCCCGCCCAGGCCACGGGCCGGATCGCGTCGCCTTCCACGAGTCCGATCCACGCCAGGCGGAACGTCCCCACCTGGACGGCCACGCGGCACGCCTCGCGCAGGAGCGCGTCCCGCGTGCGCATCCGCACGATGGCCTCGTTGATCTGGCTGAGGACCGCGTACAGCCGGTTGAGGTCGGCGATGCGCCGCTCGTGCCGCCGCCGCTCGCTGATGTCCCGGATGATCCCCTGCAGGTACTGCTGGCCCTCGATCACGATGAGCCGGGCGCTCGCCTCGACGGGGAAGGGCGACCCGTCCTTGCGGCGGTGCGTGATCTCGTAGACGGCCCCGCCCCGCTCCGCCACCTCGCGCATCGTCCAGTCCACGTCGGCCGTCGCGCCGGGGCCGCGGAGATCGGCGATGGTCAGCCGCAGCATCTCCTCGCGGGTGTAGCCGTAGACCTCGAGCGCCCGCTCGTTGGCGTCCACGATCCGCCCGCTGCGGTCGGAGAGGAAGATCATGTCGTTGGCGAAGCGCGTGAGGGACTCGTAGTGCTCCGCCAGCGCGCGCCGCTCCACCGCCCCCTCGTACAGCTGGCGGTAGTGGCGCAGTGCCCGCTGCCGCCACAGCGCCCACACCACGGCGGCCGCGCCGATCAGGAGCGCCAGCAGGAACAGCACCGCAAAGAGCGTCCGCGCGCGCAGCGGCTCCCGCACCTCGGCGGCGTCCACCTTCGCGACCAGCGCCCACCGCGCGCCCGGCACCTGCCGGAGCGCCGCGAGCACCGGCGTGCCGCGGTAGTCGCGCGCCTCGACCAGCCCCTCCCGCCCCTGCACGGCCAGCGAGGCCGCCAGCGTGGTGTCCGCCACGGGCCGGCGCAGGCGGAGCGCGGTCCCCACCCGGTGCCGGACGTCGTTCAGGTAGAGGACCTCGTCCCCCTCGCGCCGCACCAGCAGGACCTCCGCCGTCCGGCTCGGCGTCGGCCAGGTATGGAGCAGCGGGTAGAGGAACTGCGCCGGATCGATCTGCAGCACCACCGCCCCGAAGGCCCTCCGGGCCGGGGCCTCGGGATCGTGGAGCGGCGCGACGAGATCGAGGCGGATCGGCCCCTCGGGTCCGGCGCGGTGCAGGCTGCCGAAGGTGGTCTCGCCGCTCCGCAGGGCCTCCGCCACCGTCGCGCGCGTGACCGCATCCGCCGGGTGGCCGGCCGTGCCGACCTCCACGAGGACCCGCCCCGACGCGTCCACGATGGCGGCGTGGGCGTACCCGCGGCCCGTCAGCGTCCGCAGCCACTCGCGCAGCCGGTCGGCGTTGACCGTCCGCCGGGCGCCCTCGACGAACACCCGGAGGCCGCGGACGGCGTTCGGGCTCTGGCGGATCACGTTCGCGTCCGCCGCCCGCTCCCGGCGCCACTGCTCGATCTGCTGGAGCTTGAGGTCCGCGACCGCGGACACGGACTCCCCGGCGTCGCGCCAGACCGCCGCCGCCTGGCGCTGGTACCACAGCACGCCCGCGCCGCCGACGCCGGCGATGCAGGCGAAGAACACCGCGACCAACGGCCAGGCCCGTCCCGCCGGCGTGAACGGCGCCGGCGCGGCCGGCGGTGCGGAGAGGGGCGGCTGGGCCACCGGCTACGCCGCCCGCTCCCGGTGCGCGTCCCAGTACACGGCGAGGCCGAGGAGGAGGAAGGTCCCGAGGCCGAGCCAGTTGCCCCACTCCCCCAGCCACGCCCCGATGCCGAGCGTGGCGACACGCGTGAGGTCCGGGACGAGGACGACGTGCGCCGAGTCCTCGATGAACTTGAGGAGCGCCGCCAGCACCCCCACCAGCGCCCCGCCAGCGATGAACCCCGACGCGATCAGCGTCCCCTTCTCGTGCCGCGCCTTCGCCAGCGCCGCGTCGGGCGAGGAGCGCTGCAGCAGCCACGCGATCGCGGCGCCCAGCACCAGCGGCGAGTTGAGTTCCATGGGGAGATACATCCCGAGCGCAAAGGCGAGGCCCGACACCCCGCACAGCTCGCTCGCCACCGCGAACACCGCCCCGATCCCGTACAGGAACCACGGCGCGCCGCCGGTGCCCATCACCCCGCGCAGCACCGCCGCCATCGCGTTGGGCTGCGGGGCCGGGAGCGGGTGCGGGTGCAGCGGGCCGGGGGCGAAGCCGTACACCTTCGCCATCAGGAGGATGACGGCCGTCGTGGCCGCCGACGCGACCACCGAGCCGAGGATGTTCGCGATCTCGATCCGCCGCGGCGTCGCGCCGAGCCAGTAGCCGATCTTGTACTGCGTCACCAGCGAGCCGCTCATCGAGAGCGCCGTGCACACCACGCCCCCGATGAGGAGCACCTGCAGCATCCCCCCCGGGCCCGAGAGGCCGAGCGCCGAGAGGACCACGGCCGTCACGATGAGCGTGGTCAGCGTCATCCCCGAGATCGGCGTGATGGAGATCATCGCGATCGCCCACGCCGAGACCGCGGCGAAGAGGAAGGCGATGACCAGCGTCATGAGCGTCGCGAGCGCCGCGAGGGTCGTGGCCCGCGGGTCGCCCGCGAGCACGGAGAGGCGGAAGTAGAGGAAGACCAGCAGCCCCGTCCCGAGGATCCCGAACAGCACCCCCGACATCGGGAGCGCGCGGTCGGTGCGCACCGCCTCGGCGGACGCGCCCTGGCCCTTCGCCAGCCGCGCCACCTCGCCGAACGCCTGCTTCGTCGCCTGGAGGATGACCGGCGACATCTTGAGGATCGAGAGGATCCCCGCGGCGAAGATGCCGCCGATGCCGATGGGCCGGACGTACTCGAAGAAGATGTCCTGCGGCGGCATCTGGGCGAGCGGCACCGCGCCGGCCGCGATCGCCCCCGGCACCCATTGCCCGAGGTACGCGAAGAGGGGGACGAGCACGAAGAAGGAGATCATCGAGCCGGCGAAGATGATCGCGGCGTAGTCGAGCCCCATGATGTAGCCGAGGCCGAGCACGGCGGCCGACGTGTTCATCGTGAAGACGGCCTTCACCTTCGTCGTGAACCCGTCGAGGAACCCGATGGACCCGGTGGAGAAGTTCTCCGCCCAGCCGCGCATCGAGGGGCCGATGAAGTCGAACAGCGCCGCGACCACCGCCGAGTAGGAGAGCACGACCGCGCTGTGCCCGCCGCGGCTCCCCGCCACCAGGATCTCCGTCGTCGCGCGCGCCTCCGGGTACGGGAGCTTCCCGTGCAGGTCCCGCACGAAGTAGCGCCGGAAGGGGGCGAGGAAGAAGACGCCCAGCACCGCGCCGAGGAGGGGGACGAGGAAGATCTGCCAGAAGGAGGAACGGCTCTCGAGCCCGAGGATGTACACCGCCGGCATCGTGAACACGGACCCGCCGGCCACGATCCCCGACGTGGCGCCGATGGCCAGGATGTTCACGTTCTCGAGGAGGGTGGAGGCGCGGCGCTGCAGCACCTTCACCATCATCACCGAGAACCCGACGGCGAGGATGGAGATCGGGATCGCCGATTCGATCCCCTGCCCCAGCTTGAGGGCGATGTACGTCGCGGCGGCGGAGAAGATCAGCGACCAGAACACCCCCTGCACGATGGAGCGGAGGGTGACCTCGAGGGTCGCCGACGCCGCCGGCACCACCGGCGCGTACGTCTCGCCGGGAGCCAGCTCGCGGAACGCGTTCTCGGGAAGGCGGACGTCGTCAGTCGGCACGGTACGTCTCCATCACGGAGGCGATGACGCGGCGCGAGAGGGCGTGGTAGCCCGGCTCCGCCGCGGCGAAGATCTCCCGCGCCAGCGCGCGGGTCCGCGCGTGCCGGCCCAGCGCGCCGTACAGCGGGCGCAGGTACTTCATCCGGCCGACGCGGGAGAGGACCTCGCGCACTCGGCCGAACACCGGCTCGTAGTCCGACCCCGCGGCGATGACCAGCCACTCGACCAGGAGCTCGTGATTGCCGCGGCCGCTCAGCGCGAGGTTCGCGTCGAGCCAGGCGCAGGCGTTCGCGCCCAGCTCACGGGGGAGGTGCTGGAGGTAGACCAGCATCTCCGGCGGCGTCCACGCGGCGACCTGCGGCGGCGTGGGGCGCGCGCCCCCCGCGAACCCCTCCGCGAGCGCCGTCAGCGCCGCGAGGCGGTCGGAGCGGAACACCGGCGCGTTGGCCGGCATCCCCACCCCGTAGAGCCACTCCCGCGCCCCCACCCGCGTCCCGGCGCCCGGGAGCTCCGCGTCGAGGAAGGCGACGAAGTCCTCCGTCGTGATGGAGGTGAAGCGGAACTTCGCGAGGTACGCCTGGAGGAAGCGGCCGAACCGCTCGCGCCCCACCGTGGCCTCGAGGAGGGCCACGAAGCGCGCCCCCTTCTCGTACGGGAGGGAGGAGTACGCCTCGTCGGGGTCCACCCCCGCCATCTCGGTGCGCAGCCGGGTCAGGGGCGACACGGGCCCGAAGCGCGCCACCGCCTCGTCGAGCGCGTTCTGGCCGAGCGTCCACGCCACCGCCACCGCCTCGGCGCCGTGCAGCGCCTCGACGATGCGGCGCTCCGCCCAGACGGTGAACCCCTCGTTCAGCCAGAAGTGCTCCATCGTGGCGTTGGTCACCAGGTTCCCCGTCCACGAGTGCGCCAGCTCGTGCGCCACCACGTCCACCAGCGAGCGGTCGCCCGCGAGGAGCGTGGGGGTGAGGAACGTCATCCGCGGGTTCTCCATCCCGCCGTACGGGAACGACGGCGGGAGGACCAGCATGTCGTAGCGGTCCCACGGATACGGCCCGAAGAGGGACTCCGCCGTGGTGATCATCTCCTCGACGCCGGCGAATTCCCACGCCGCCGCCTCCACCGTCGCCGGCTCCGCCCACACCCGCGCGCGGGGGCTGAGGTCCCGCGAGGCGAGGTCCCCGACCGCGAGCGCCAGCAGGTACGAGGGGATGGGCTGCGGCATCTCGAACAGCCAGGTCCGCGTGCCCGGCCGGGGGCCGGGCCGCACGCCCGCCGGTCCCGCCGACATCACCGCCGCCAGCGCCTCGGGGATCGTCACCTCGGCGCGATAGGGGGCCCGCACGTACGGGCTGTCCTGGCAGGGGAGCAGCGCCCGGGCGTTGATGGACTGGCACTGGCTGAAGAGGAAGGGGTGCTTCTTCCCCTCCGTCTGCGCGGGATCGAGCCACTGGAGCGCGGCGCTGTCGGGGGCCGTCTCGTAGGCGATCTCCACCGCCGCCGTGCCGGCCGGGAGGCCGAGGCGCAGCCGCTGGCCGAGGATCGGCTCCTCCGCGCCCAGTGCGTGAGGCACTGTCCGGCCGTCCCCGGTGCGCACTGAGAGGATCCGCAGCCCCTTCGTGTCGAGATCGAGGTCGCCCTGCGCCGGGCCGCCCAGGTCGAGGACCACCCGGCCGACGACCACCCGGCGCGCGAAGTCCACGTCGAACGCGAGCGCGAGGCGTCGCGTCCGCGGCTGGTCGGCGTCGAAGTAGGAGTGCGGATCGAGACGGGCCATGCCGGGATCTCAGGCTGAGGGTGAAGGCGGCGCACGAACCGCGGCGCACCAACAGCGGAGCACCAATAGCGGAGCACGGGCGCACCGCGGCCCCGCAAAACGTGCGCCGCCGGGTGGCCGGGCGCCAGTTCGGAGCGGCGGCGGGCTTGACGCCACGCCGCGCGCACCGCCACTTGGACGCGTCGGCGATCCTTCCGGACCCGAGGAGCCCCTTATGAGCACCCCTGACACCCCCGGCGGCGCGATCGGCCGCCGCGACTTCCTCAAGATCGGCGGCGCCGCCACGGCCGGGATGCTGGCGGGCGCCATCGCGCCGGAGCCCGCGCGGGCGGGGAGCGCCCTCCCCCACAACCCGGCCACCCAGGCCGCGATGCCCACGCGCAACCTCGGCCGGACCGGCTATCGCCCCGGCATCTTCTCCCTCGGCGGCCAGGCCGCCGTGGAGCAGCCGAACAACGAGGCCGTCGCCGTGCCGATCGTGGACCGCGCCATCGAACTGGGCGTGAACTATGTGGACACGGCGGCCGCGTACGGCGGCACCGACCGCTGGAGCCAGCGGTACATCGGCCAGGTGATGCGGCAGCGCCGCGCGCAGGTCTTCCTCACCTCCAAGACGCACGACCGCACGCGGGACGGCTCGCTCCGCCTCCTCGACGAGTCCCTCCGCCTCCTCAACACCGACCACCTCGACCTCTGGCAACTCCACAACATCTCGCGGATGCAGCAGGTCGAGCAGATCTGCGCGCCCGGCGGCGCCCTCGAGGCGCTCACGCAGGCCCGGGACCAGCACATGGTCCGCTTCCTCGGCTGCACCGGGCACGCCGAGCCCACGGTGCTGATGGAGATGCTCCGGCGCTTCCCCTTCGACACCATATTGATGGCCATCAATGCGGCGGACCGGCACCACCTGTCGTTCGCCGCCGAGCTGCTGCCGATGGCCGTCGAGCGGGAGCTGGGGATCATCGGGATGAAGATCCCGGCGCGCTCGCGCATCCTCTCGACGTGGACCCCGCCGGCGACCGCCGAGCGGCCCGGGTTCGAGGGGATCGCGTCGAGCCCCGGCGCGATCACGATCCGGGAGGCGATGTACTACACCCTCTCGCACCCCGTGAGCACCGTGATCATCGGGTGCGATTCGATCGCGCAGGTGGAGGAGAACGTGCGGCTCGCCCAGGCCTTCACCCCGCTCAGCGAGGCGCAGATCACGGCGCTCGCGGCGCGGACCGAGCCGGTCGCGCGGCAGGCGCTCTTCTTCCGGACCTGGACCTAGGCGAAGGCCTCCGGGCTGCGCGGCACACGCCTGCCGCGCGGATTGGGGAGTGATTAGCTCGGAATTTGCGCAGGATCCCGGTGGTGGTGGGTCGCCGCGGGCGGGGGTCACTGCGTAGCTTGCACGCTTCATCCCCTGGGCTTGGACGTGGAGGTGGGATGTTCTACGACACGGGCTGTTACGGCCGCGTGCTGCTGGGGGGCGTCAGCGCCGATGCCGCGGCGCGCCTCGCGGCGTTGCCGGGCGAGTGGCTGGAGTACGACGTGGAGGAAGAGGCGATCGTCGTGCGGCACATCCAGCCGACGGCGGGCCCCTCCCTGCCGACGATCGCGGGGGAGCTGGTGGCCATCCTCGCGGAGGTGCCGGCGGCG
>JADGQW010000048.1 GCA_017881505.1 Gemmatimonadales bacterium | reverse complement strand
GACGGCCCCGGCGAGGCCCAACGCGGCGGCCTGTGACAGGTAGATCGCGAACACCAGCGGCCGGCTGGCGCCGAGGCACCGCAGGATGGCGATCGTGTCCAGCTTCCCTGCCACGAACGCGCCGACGCCGCTCGCCACGCCGATCCCGCCCAGGAGGAGCGCGATGAGCCCGACGAACTGCAGGAACGAGGAGAGGTTCTGCAGGGCGTCGGTGACCTCGGACTGGAAGTCCCCCGCCGTCTCGGTACGCACCCGCTCGCGATCGAGCATCGCCTTGTGCTGGTACACGATGCGCCGGGCTACCCGCTCGTCGGGGACGCTCGCGTAGGCGGTGTGGCGGACCCGGCTGCCGAAGGTGATGAGGCCCGTGCCGCCGACCTCCGACCAGGGGATGAACACCTGCGAGCCGAACCCCTCGAAGTTCGCCGAGCGGCCCGGGACCTCCGTCGCGACGCCCGCGATGAGGAAGCTCTTCTCCCCCAGCGCGAGGCTGTCGCCGATCCGGGCGCCGAGGGCCACGAGGAGCGCCGTGTCCACGATGGCGACCCGCTCGGTGGCGAGCCGGGCCCACTGGCCGGCGGGGGCCGTCTCCACCGTGCCGTACACCGGGAACTCGGGGCTCACCGCGCGCACGTCGGCGAGGCGGATCCCTTCGGTGCGGCGGACGTACGCCATCGAGGAGAAGCGCGTTTCGCGGGCGATCCGGATGCCGCTGCCGCGCAGCGAGTCCACGAGCGCCGTGACCGTCGGGGAGAAGGGGCGCCCGCTCCCCAGGACGAGGTCGCCGCCGAGGAGCTCGCGCGCCTGCTGGCGGACGCTCTGCTGGATGTTGGCGGTGAACGACGCGATGGCCACGAGCGCGGCCACGCCGACGGAGATCGCGGACGCGAAGAGGAGGAGGCGGCGCCGCGACGCGCGCGTCTCGCGCCAGGCGAGGCGGGCGATGACCACGGCGCGGGTCACGCGGCCGCGCCCCCGTCCTGCACCACGGCGCCGTCGAGGAGGTGGATGGTGCGCCGCGCCCGGCTCGCGAGCGCGGGATCGTGCGTCACCAGCACCAGCGTCGTGCCCGACTCCCGGTTCAGCTCCTCGAGGAGCGCCACGATCCGCGCACCGGTCGTCAGATCGAGGTTCCCCGTCGGCTCGTCGGCGAAGAGGATGCGCGGCCGGTTGGCGAAGGCGCGGGCGATGGCGACCCGCTGCTGCTCCCCCCCGGAGAGCTGGGCGGGGTAATGGTGCTCGCGCCCCTCCAGGCCCACGCGCGCCAGCAGCTCCCTGGCCCGCGCGACGGGATCGTCATCGATGTCCGCTTGTGCGCCTGTGCCCCTGTGCCCTCTGAGTTCCAGGGGCACCTGCACGTTCTCCTGCGCCGTGAGGGTCGGGATCAACTGGAAGGTCTGGAAGACGAACCCGACCTTCTCGCCGCGGAGCCGCGCGCGCTCGTCCTCCGAGAGCTTCGCGAGGTCGCTGCCGTCGAGCTCCACCGTTCCGCTCGTGGGGACATCGAGGCCCGCGAGGAGGCCGAGGAGGGTGGTCTTGCCGCACCCCGAGGGGCCGATGACCGCGAGGAATCCTCCCGGCTCGACCTCCAGGCTAACTTCCTTGAGGACCGTGAGCGGCCGTCCGCCGCTCTGGTACACCTTGGTGAGCTTCCGCGTGGTGAGCATGGGCCGAATCATAGCCATCCGATGGCTGGTTGTCTCGGCGACGCTGGCAACGGCCTCTGCCTGTTCGCGGGACGGCGCGCCTGGGGCGTCGCCGCCCCCGGGAGCATCGGCCGGTCGGACGGCTCGCGATGCGCGCACGGCGCCTGACCTGGCTCCCGGGGACGACTCCTTTCCCGGCGCGCGCGCCGCGGCGGACACGTCTCGCGCCGCCGCCGGCGACCGGCCCGCCATCCTCTTCCTCGGGACGAGTCTCACCGCCGGTCTCGGCCTCGACCCCGACCAGGCCTACGCAGCGCTGATCCAGCGGAAGCTCGACAGCGCGGGGCTCCGCTGGCGCGCGATCAACGGAGGGGTGAGCGGCGAGACGTCCGCCGGTGCGCTGCGCCGCCTCGACTGGATCCTCCACCCCGACGTCCGGGTGCTGGTGGTCGAGACGGGGGCGAACGACGGGCTGCGGGGGCTCGACGTGGACAGCACCCGCGCCAACATCGACGGCATCGTCCGCCGGGCGCGGGCCGAGGTCCCCGGGATCCGCATCGTCCTCGCCGGGATGGAGGCTCCGCCCAACCTCGGCGCGACCTACACCACGCGCTTCCGCGCCCTGTTCCGGGACCTGGCGCGCCGGGAGCGCCTCCCCTTCATCCCCTTCCTCCTCGCGGGCGTCGGCGGCGTGGACTCGCTCAATCAGGGGGACGGGATCCATCCCAACGTGAAGGGGGAGCGGATCGTCGCCGCCAACGTGTGGAGGGTGCTGGAGCCGGTGCTGCGGGCGGCGGGCACGGAGGTGGGGCGGTGACGGAGGAGGCGAAGCGGACGTCGTGCGAGGGCGGGAGCCTGCTGCGGAAATCGGGGTCGGAGGCCGCGAGAGGAGCGAGCGTGAGCGCGTTCAAGAAGATCCCCGTGCCGTACGTCATCGAGCGGGTGGACGACGGGCGGGAGATCACGTTCCAGTGGGAGGAGCAGGGGCACGTGGGCCGCTATCCCGCGCGCTACCTGCGGCTCGCGTGCCAGTGCGCGGCGTGCGTCGAGGAGGGTAGCGGCCGGCAGCTCCTCGATCCCGACGCCATCCCGGAGGACATCCGGGCCCTCTCGGTGCGGCTCGTGGGTCAGTACGCGGTCTACTTCGGCTGGAGCGATGGGCACAGCACGGGGATCTACCCGTACGAGTTCCTCCTTGGGATCTGCCCCTGTCCGGAGTGCACGGCGCGCCGAGAGCGAGAGGGCACTTCGGAATGAGATGGTGAGAGGGTGAGAGGTCAGGGGTGAGAGGGGACGGGAGACGGAACGTGAAGGTCACCGTGTGGCACCTCGAGATGACCGATCCGGTGCAGCTGGTGGCGCCCTCGCGCGCTGCGCCGGGCCTTGCGGTGCGCCGGGAGACGCCGGGCGATCCCGCGACGATCCGGCGATTCTATCTCTCCGTCGGGGAGCACTTCCGCTGGGTGGATCGCCGGCCGTGGGGCCTGGAGCAGTGGGTGGAATGGGCGGGGCAGAGAGCCCTCACGACGCTCGTCGCCAGCGTGGAGGGGAGGGAAGCGGGGTTCGCCGTACTCGACGTCCAGGCGGAAGGGGTGGTCGAGCTGGCGTACTTCGGCCTGCACGGCGATTTCATCGGCCGGGGCTTCGGCGGCGCCTTCCTCCACGACACGGTCCGTCGCGCCTGGGCGCTGGGAGCGAACCGGGTGTGGCTTCACACCTGCAGTATGGACCACCCCCACGCGCTGCGGGGATATGCGGTGAGAGGGTTCCGGGTGTTCAAGACGGAAGATGAAGAGCGGAACGAGGATGGGACCATGATGGCGTAGGAGCGTGAGGGGGTAAGAGGTGAGAAGTGAGGAGTGACGAAGGGACGGGGGCGAACCGCCAGCAGCGGCCCGCCCCCGTCTCATGTCTCCCCTCACTCCTCACTTCTCACCCTCTCACGCCTCTCGTCACGGAATCCTGCCCCACCGGTTATTGCGCCGGTCCACGTCAGGCATCACATGCCGCGGATCGATCTCGAGTCCCACCAGCCGCTTCGTCCCGGTGGAGACGGTCGTCGCGTAGCGGCTGCCGAGGAACCAGACCTCGACGGGGAGCTTCCTCACCTCACTGGTTCCGTCGTCGTAGAAGAGCTTCAGTTCCGCCGGCATCACCATCTCGCGCCGGTTCGCCAGGACGATGCGCACGTCGCCGTTCACCGGCTGTGTGCCGTCGGCGCGGCGATAGCTGGGTGCGGCGGCCGGCGCTGCGCCCGCGCGCGGAGCGGCGGGCGGGACCACCGTCGCCACCGAGTCGATCGCCTGATCGAGCCGGGCCGTGGAGTACACCCACTCGCGCCAGTACCAGTCGAGGTTCCGGCCGGTGAGGTTGTCCATCGTGCGGAAGAAGTCCGCGGGCTGCGGGTGCCGGAACGACCACCGGCGGGTGTACTCGCGGAACGCGCGGTCGAACGCCTCCGGTCCGAGGACCTCCTCGCGGAGCAGCTTCATCATCAGCGCCGGCTTCTGGTACGCCGTGAAGTAGAGGTCCCGGACCTCGCTCGGCGCGTCGATGAGGGGCTGCTCCTGCCCCGGCGTGGCGTGGGCGAAGTAGGCGTTCAGGATGGTGGTGAAGACGGTGTCCGCCGGCGGCGTGCCCTTGAAGTAGTCGGCGAAGGCGTAGAGGTCGATGAAGACGTTGAACCCCTCGTCCATCCACGGATAGCGCCGCTCGTCGCTGCCCACGAGCATCGGGTACCACTCGTGCCCGAACTCGTGCATCAGCACCCAGTAGAGGTTCTCCCGCGTCGTCTCCGCCGGCACGAAGGTCATCATCGGGTACTCCATCCCCTCGATGGGACCCTCGATGGTCGACGCCTGCGGATACGGATACGTCGCCCAATGCTCGGAGAAGAAGCGGATGGCGTGCTCGGCCATCCGGATCCCCTCCGCCGCCCAGAGGCGCGCGGTGGGGCGGTAGTAGGTCTGGATGAGGATCCCGTTCCAGCTCACGGCGTCCCAGCGCAGGACGGGCGCCGCGCCCCAGGCCACGTCGCGCACGTTGTCGGCGCGGAAGTGCCAGGTGAGGAATCCGGTCGTGGAGGGCCGGGTGCGGGCGGCGTCGCCCGCCTCGTCGGCGGTGATGATGGCGACGGGGGTCGTGCCGCGGGCCCGCGTCAGCCGCTCGCGCTGTGCCGCGGTCAGCACCTCGGCGGGATTCTCGAGCGTGCCGGTCGAGGCGACGATGAACCCCGCGGGCACGGTGAGCCGGACGTCGTAGTCGCCGTACTCGAGGTAGAACTCGCCGGTGCCGATGTACGGCATCGTGTTCCAGCCGTGCACGTCGTCGTACACGGCGACGCGCGGGTACCACTGCCCCAGCTCGTAGAGGGGATTGTCGCGCCCCATCCGGCCGGCGCCGTTGACCGGGATCGTGAAATGAAACGCCATGTCGAGCGTCACCGACTCCCCGGTGCCAAGCGGCGCGGGAAGGTCGAGGCGCAGCATCGTGTCCCAGAGGTACTGCGGCACCTCCCGCCCGCCGACGAGGAGCCGGTCGATCGTGAGGCCCCCCGCGAAGTCGCGGTTCGCCATGTTGAAGATCGTTCCGCCGAAGAGGAGGGGCGGCGGCGACGTGATCTGGTTGATGCTCCCCGGCGCGAAGAGGTTCTGCTCCACCTGCAGCCAGAGGAAGTCGAGGGCGTCGGGGGAGTGGTTCTCGTAGAGGATGCGCTCGGTGCCGCGCACTTCGTTCCGCGCGGTGTCGAGGGTGGCCTCGATCGTGTAGCTGGCGCGGTTCTGCCAGTACCCGGGGCCCGGCTGGCCCCCAGCCGAGCGATAGGCGTTCGGCGTCGGGAGATCGAGTCGCCGGAACGCGGAGGTGTCGGCCACCTGGGCGACGAGCGCCGTGGGCAGGGCGACGAGGGCGGCGAGGAGGGCGGGGACGACGGAGCGGCGCATCGGACGGCCTCGGTGAGGGCGAAGGGGACCCGCTATGCTACCCGGCCGCGGGGGGTCGCGCCAGCGCACAGTGACGGCGCGGGGATTGCGGGGGTCAGAAGGTGTGAGGCCGCGCGTCCGGCGCGACGCCCCCTTTCCCGTTCGTGGAGCCGTGCGTGCACTTGCTCCGCCCCATCAGGACCGTCCTGCCGAGCGCCTTCGCGCTCCTTCTGCTCGTCGCGGCGAGCCCCGGCGGGTGCGGGCACGATGCGGCGACGGCGCCAGTGACGGGGGCCGACACCTCGCTCACCCTCGCCCCGGGCGCCGAGGCGTTCCCCCTCGGCCCGGTGTTCGGCGTGACGTTCCTGGAGGTGCGCGAGGACTCGCGCTGTCCGCTGGGGGTGATGTGCATCTGGGCGGGGAACGCCGTGGTCCGGGTGGGGCTCAGGCTCGGGATGGGGCCGACGAGTCCGTACGACCTCAACACCACCGTGGATCCCACGAGCGTGATCTTCGGCGGCTACCGGGTCACCCTGGTCGGGCTGGCGCCGTTGCCCCTCCTCGGCACGCCCGTCCCGGCCGGAGACTTCCGCGCCACGCTGCGCGTGCAGCGCTTCGGGCCGGACTGAGCCGTCCTCCTAGCGCGCCAGCTTCCGGTACTTGATCCGGTGCGGCCGGTCGGCCGCGGCGCCCTTCCGCCGGTGGAAGTCCGCGGCATACTCCTGGTAATTCCCCTCGAAGAAGAAGACCTCGCCCTCCCCTTCGAACGCCAGGATGTGCGTCGCGATCCGGTCGAGGAACCAGCGGTCGTGGCTGATCACCACCGCGCTCCCCGGGAAGACGAGGAGCGCGTCCTCGAGCGCGCGCAGGGTGTCCACGTCGAGGTCGTTGGTCGGCTCGTCGAGGAGGAGGAGGTTGCCGCCCGTCTTGAGGAGCTTGGCGAGGTGGAGCCGGTTCCGCTCGCCCCCTGAGAGGTTCGCGACGCTCTTCTGCTGGTCCGCGCCGCGGAACCCGAAGCTCGCGCTGTAGGCCCGCGCGTTCACCTGCCGCTTGCCGAAGTCGAGGGTCTCCTCGCCGCCGCTGATCTCCTGGAAGACGGTCTTCTTCGGGTCGAGCGCCTCGCGCGACTGGTCCACGTAGGAGATGTGCACCGTCTGGCCGACGGTCAGGGTGCCGCCGTCGGGCTTCTCCTGCCCCACGAGCATCCGGAAGAGGGTCGTCTTCCCCGCGCCGTTCGGGCCGATGACCCCCACGATGCCGCCCCGGGGGAGCCGGAAGGTCAGGTTGTCGAAGAGGAGCCGGTCGCCGAAGCCCTTCTTCAGCCCCTGCGCCACGACCACCTCGTCGCCGAGGCGGTCGGGGGTGGGGATCAGGATCTCGGCGGTGTCCTCGCGACGGTCGTCGGAGTGGTTGAGCAACTCCTCGTAGGCGTTGAGGCGTGCCTTCCCCTTCGCCTGCCGCGCGCGCGGCGCCATCCGGATCCACTCCAGCTCCCGCTCCAGCGTCTTCCGCCGCGCCGACGCCGTCTTCTCCTCCAGCTCCAGCCGCTTCGCCTTCTGCTCGAGCCAGCCGGAGTAGTTCCCCTTCCAGGGGATCCCCTCGCCGCGGTCCAGCTCGAGGATCCACCCCGCCACGTTGTCGAGGAAGTAGCGGTCGTGGGTCACGGCGAGCACGCACCCCGGGAACTCGGCGAGGTGCCGCTCGAGCCACGCCACCGACTCGGCGTCGAGGTGGTTCGTGGGCTCGTCGAGGAGGAGGAGGTCGGGCTGGGAGAGGAGGAGCCGGCAGAGCGCCACGCGCCGCCGCTCGCCGCCGGAGAGGGTGGCGATGGCCTGCTCCCCCGGGGGACACCGCAGGGCGTCCATCGCGATGTCGATCCGGTTGTCGAGCTCCCACGCGCCCACGGCGTCGATGTGGTTCTGCACGTCGCCCTGCCGCTCCATCAGCGCGTTCATCTCCGCGTCCGACAGCGGCTCGGCGAACTTCGCGCTGATGGCGTTGAACTCGTCGAGGAGCGCGCGGATCGGCGCGACGCCGTCCTCCACGTTCCCGCGCACGTCCTTCGCGGGGTCGAGCTTCGGTTCCTGCTCGAGGAAGCCGATGCGGATCCCGTCGGCGGGTCGCGCCTCGCCGATGAAGTCGTGGTCCACGCCGGCGAAGATCCGGAGGAGGGAACTCTTCCCGGCGCCGTTCGACCCGATGACGCCGATCTTGGCGTCGGGGAAGAACGAGAGGGAGATGTCCTTGAGGATGTGCCGGCTCGGGGGCACGACCTTCCCCAGGCGCTGCGTCTGGAAGATGTACTGGTAACTGGGCATAGGGCGGGAAAGTAACGGGGAAGCCGCCCGCCGTCAGCAGCCGACGGCGGGTGCGCCGCTTTTGGTGCGCCGTCCTTCGTGCGCGCCCTTGCCCTACACCGGCCAGACCGTGGGCAGGAAACGCGGGGAGCGGCGCAGGCGCGACGCGAGCTCGTAGCCGTACGCCGCCTTGATAAGGACCGCCTCGCTCCACGCCCTCCCGAAGAACGAGAGCCCCACCGGCATGCCCATCACGGCCCCCATCGGCACGGTGACGTGGGGGTAGCCCGCCACGGCCGCGGGGGTCGTGCAGTCGGTCCCGCCGCCGCCGTCGCCGCCGATGAAGTCCACCGGGCGGCCGGGGGTCGAGGTGGGGCAGATGATGGCGTCGAGGCGGTGCCGCAGCATCACGAAGTCGATCCCGTCGGTGCGCGCGAAGCGGCGGCAGCGCACCAGGGCGCCGTGGTACTCCGGGGTGTTGAGGGCCGCCTTCGACTGCGCCCGGAGCATCGTCTCCTGCCCGAAGAACTGCAGCTCGCGGTCCCCGTTCTGCTCGTTGAAGGTGATGAGGTCGGCGAGGGTCTTCATCGGCGCGTCGGGGCCGAGGGACCTGAGGTAGGCGTTGAGGTCGGCCTTGAACTCGTACGTCAGCACGGTGTTCTCGGCGTCGCCGAGCTTGTCCTCGGTGGCGAGGTCCACGTCCTCCACGAGGACGGCGCCGCGCTCGCGCAGCACGGTGAGTGCGGCGTCGAAGAGGGCGTCCACCGCGCGGTGCGCGCCGGTGTAGCGCTTGCGCGCGATGCCGAGGCGCAGACCCCGCAGGCCATCGGGGTCGCAGGCGCGGGTGAAGTCCGTGACGTGCGCGGCGGCGCCGCGGGTGGCCCGATCGCGCGGGTCGGCGCCCGCGAGGACGGTGAGGAGCGCCGCCGCGTCGGCGACGCAGCGCGTCATCGGCCCCGCCGTGTCCTGCGTGTGGGAGATGGGGATGATCCCGGCGCGGCTCACCAGCCCCACGGTAGGCTTGATGCCCACGATGCCGCAGATGGAGGCGGGAGAGGTGATGGAGCCGTCGGTCTCCGTCCCCACCGCGATGGCGCAGAGATTCGCGGCGACGCCGCACGCTGAGCCGCTGCTCGAGCCCGACGGGGTGCGGTCGAGGACGTAGGGATTCCGGCACTGGCCGCCGCGCCCGCTCCACCCGCTGATGGAGCGCTTTCCGCGGAAGTTGGCCCACTCGGAGAGGTTCGTCTTGCCGAGGATGACGGCGCCGGCGGCGCGCAGCTGCTCGGCCACGTGGGCGTCGCGGGGCGCGATGGACCGGGCCAGCGCGAGGGAGCCGGCGCTGGTGTGCATCCGGTCCGCGGTGTCGATGTTGTCCTTGATCAGCACCGGGATGCCGTGCAGCGGCCCGCGCGGCCCCCGCGCCCGCCGCTCCGCGTCCATCTGGTCGGCGCTGGCGAGGGCGTCGGGGTTCGGCTCGAGGATCGCGCCGAGGGCGGGGCCGGCGCGGTCGAGGGACTCGATCCGCGCCAGATAGCGCTCGGCGAGGGAGCGCGCCGTCCACTGGCCGGTGCGCATCCCGTCCTGGAGCTGGGCGACGGTGAGCTCCTCGAGCTCGAACGCCTGCTGCTGCGGTGTCGCCGCCGAGGAGGCAGGGGAGGGTTGGGCGCTGACGGGGCGGGCCCGGAGGCCGCTCGCCGCCGCCGCGCCGGTCGCGAGGCCGGTGGCCACGAATGAGCGTCGGTCCATGCCGCTAGTCTGTTGCTCCGGCCGCGCTCCGGCAATGCCCCGTCCCGGCCGCGCCCGCTTGCGCTCCGGCGGCGCGCGACTTGCAGCGACGTACGGCGCGCGGGCGCATCGCCGCCGCAACACCGTGCCGCCGCGGCGCGTAGGTAGAGCAGTGCATCGCCCGCCCGGCCGGCGTCCCGCCGGCTCTCCAACCAGACCGGAGTATTCGCAATGAGGATGATCCGTCCCCTGGCGACCGCCACATTCCTCGGCGCGCTCGCCCTCTCCGCCCTCACCACCGTCCCCGCTGCGGGCCAGGTGGTGCAGGAGCGCGTGGACCTCTCGGTGGTCCAGCGCATCCGCGACGAGGCCTACAATCACTCGCAGGTGGACTCGATCCTCGGCTACCTGAGCGACGTGATCGGTCCGCGGCTCACCGGCTCGCCGCAGCTCCGGCAGGCCAACGACTGGACCGCGCAGCAGCTCCGCACCTTCGGCCTCACCAACGTGGTGGTCGAGCCCTGGGACTCCCTCTTCGGCCGCGGCTGGGAGCGGGTCTCGTACGAGGGGCGCATCCTGACGCCGTTCGTGCAGCCCCTCACCGCGACGCCGCAGGCGTGGAGCGGGAGCACGCACGACGCGCGCGGCCGCCCGGTCACGATCACCTGCCCGGTGATGCTGCTGACGATCAACGACACAACCGACTTCGCGCAATACGACGGCAGGATCCGGGGCGCGTGCGTCCTGTGGGTGACGCCGCCGGCGGCGGAGCCTGAGTTCGGCCCCATCATGCGCCGCATCCCGATCGACTCCCTGTTCACCCCGCCGGCCCCCCGCGAGCGGCCACAGCCCGACTCCGCCCGGATGGCCGAGATGCGGCGGCAGCGGGCGATCCAGGGCCGGATGGCGGCGTGGCTCCGCGCCCAGGGGCCGGCCGCGATCCTGACGCCCTCGGGGTGGCAGTACAACATCCTGCGCACCGGCGGGCACCTCGACGGCCGCCTCGCGCGCGACAGCGTCTACGAGCCGAGCGTGCAGCTCCTCGTGTCGCTCGAGCACTACGGCCAGATCTGGCGGAACCTGAAGCGCGGCATCGCCGTGCGGCTCGAGCTCAACGTCCAGAACCGGTTCGTGGACACCGACCGCCACGCCTACAACACCCTCGGCGACCTGCCGGGCACCGACAAGGCGGCCGAGTTCGTGATGCTCGGCGGGCACCTCGACAGCTGGCACAGCGGCACCGGGACGTCGGACAACGGCGTCGGCGTCGCGGTGATGATGGAGGCGGCGCGCATCCTGAAGGCGCTCAACCTCCCGCTCCGCCGCACCGTCCGCGTCGGCTTCTGGGCGGGTGAGGAGCAGGGGCTCCTCGGCTCCCGCGCCTGGGTGCGGATGCATCCCGACGTGCTGCCGAAGGTCTCGGCGTACCTCAACATCGACAACGGCGGCGGCCGGATCCGCGGCGTCTTCGACCAGATGAACGCCGCCGTGGACCCGATCTTCGAGCAGATCCTCTTCCCCTTCCGCGACGTCGGCGTGATGACGGTGTGGCACCGGAACACCGGCTCCACCGACCACGTCTCGTTCGACGCGGCGGGCGTGCCCGGGTTCCAGTTCATCCAGGACCCGCTCGAGTACAGCATCCGCATCCATCACTCGTCGAACGACACGATGGAGCGGACGGTGGCGGACGACCTCCATCAGATGGCGGCGGTCGTGGCGTGGATGACGTACGAGCTGGCCAACCGCGACGAGATGGTCCCGCGGAAGCCGCCCGTGCCGCCGGGGGCGCAGCGGAGGCCGTTCTAGAAGCAGTACGCCAGTAGCCAGACGCCAAGAGGGGGCGCTTCCGGAAGGGAGCGCCCCCGCGTCAATTTCGACGGATGACGACACGCGCCGCCGTCCCAGCCCTCCCCGCCGTTCTTGTGGCTTTCTGCGCCGCCGCGCTCGCCGTGCCGGCTCCGCTCCTCGCCCAGCGCTCGGCCGCGCGCGCGCGGCCCGCGGTGCGCGCGCACACGGTGTCCACGAACGACTCCGCTTTCCTTCTCGACGGCCAGCCGTTCCGCATCATCGCCGGGGAGATGCACTACCCCCGCGTGCCGCGGGCGTACTGGCGTGCGCGGATGCGGATGGCGCGGGCGATGGGGCTCAACACCATCACGACGTACGTGTTCTGGGACCTGCACGAGCGGGGCCCGGGGCACTTCGACTTCGCGGGCAACCTCGACGTGGCCGCCTTCGTCCGTACCGCGCAGGAGGAGGGGCTCCACGTCATCCTGCGGCCCGGGCCGTACGTCTGCTCCGAGTGGGACCTCGGCGGTCTGCCCTCGTGGCTCCTCGCGGACACGACGCTCGTCATCCGGAGCCGCGACGAGCGATTCCTCGCCGCCGCGGGGCGGTACCTCGACCGGCTGGGGCGCGAGCTGGCCCCGCTCCAGTATTCGCGCGGCGGGCCGATCATCGCGGTCCAGGTGGAGAACGAGTACGGCTCCTTCGGCAGCGACTCGACCTACATGCGGCGGATCGAGGGCGCGATCATCCACGCAGGGCTCGGCGAGGCGCTCCTCTACACCGCGGACGGCCCAGACCAGTTCGGCGGCGGCGCGCTCTCCGGTCTCCCGGCGGTGGTGAACTTCGGGCCCGGCGACGCCGACACGGCGTTCGCGCGGCTCCAGCGCTTCCGTCCCACGGGACTGCGGATGGCGGGGGAGTGGTGGGCCGGCTGGTTCGACCAGTGGGGGGAAGGGCACAACACGACCGACGCGGCCGCGGAGGCGCGGGAGCTGGAGGCGATGCTCGGCCGCGGCTACTCAGTCAACCTCTACATGTTCCACGGGGGCACGACGTTCGGCCTCCTGAACGGCGCCAACTACGACCGGCGGAACGGCTACCGCCCCCAGACCACGAGTTACGACTACGACGCCGCGCTCGACGAGGGGGGCCGGCGCTCGCGGAAGTTCGCGCTGTTCCGGGAGGTGATCGCGCGGCACAGTCCGGGCGTCGCTCTGCCGGAGCCCCCAGCGGCGGCTCCCGTCATCGCCATCCCCCGCTTCCCCCTGCGGCGGGCGATGTCGCTCGAGGCATCGGGACTCCTCGGCGCTCCCGTCCGCGCCGAGCGGCCACGCACCTTCGAGACGCTCGGGGTGGACTTCGGATACGTGCTATATCGCACGCGCCTCGCCGGTCCCTCACAGGGGACGCTCATCCTCCGGGGACTGCGGGACTACGCCGTAGTCTCGCTCGGTGGCCACGTCGTGGGCACGCTGGACCGGCGCCTCCGCCAGGACTCGCTGGTGCTCGACGTCCCGGCGGCGGGAGCCACGCTCGACGTCCTCGTGGAGAACACGGGCCGCATCAACTTCGGCCGCGACCTGGTGCGGGACTGGAAGGGCCTCACCGGCGCCGTGAGCTTCGCGGGGCGGGAGCTCACCGGGTGGACGATGTACCCGATCCCCCTCGAGCCCCTCGGTGGCGTCCGGCTGGCGCGGTCCGCGCGCGGGACGGACGGACCGCCCGCCGGCGCGCCGGACACGACCGCGCCGGCGTTCTTCCGCGGCGCCTTCACGCTCCGGGACGTCGGCGACACGTGGCTCGATCTCCGCGGGTGGGGGAAGGGTGTGGTGTGGGTGAACGGCCACGACCTCGGCCGATTCTGGAGCATCGGGCCCCAGCGGACGCTCTACCTGCCGGGTCCGTGGCTGAAACGCGGCGCGAACGAGGTTATCATCCTCGACCTGGCGCCGCAGGGGAGCGCGACGCTCGCGGGGCTGACGGGGCCGGTCTTCACGGCGCCCGGCTCCCGCGACTGACCGGTGGGCCCACGGAGGCAGCGGACGTGATGACCGAATTGAATGCCGTCCAGTCGGACGCGCTTCGCGAGATCGCGAACATCGGCGCGGGCCACGCGGCGACGGTGCTCTCGCAGATGACCGAGACGCCCGTGATGATCGACGTGCCACAGGTCCGGCTCTCGGCCCTCGCCGACGTGATCCCCGGCCTCGCCGGGCCCGACGGCTCCCTCGTCGCGATCTCGATGCGGATGATGGGCGATCTCACCGGGGACGCCGTGTTCGTGCTGCACACTGAGTCGGCGCGCCGCCTCGCCGGGGTGCTGCTGCACCGCGCCCCCGGCACGCTGGATCTCGCGGCGCCGATGGTGCGCTCGGGGCTCCAGGAGGTCGGGAACATCATGGTGAGCGCCTTCCTCAACGCGCTCGCGACGTGCCTGGGGATGCTCCTGATGCCGTCGGTGCCGAACTACCTCACGGGCGACCCCGCGGCGCTCCGCGGCCAGCGGGCGTTCGAGGCGACGGACGAGCCGGTGCTCGTGATCGAGACGGCGTTCATCCCGAAGGACGAAGGCGGGAAGCGGGAGGGGCTGGGGGGCGTGCTCCTCTTCCTGCCCGACCCGCCGTCCCTCATCGCGATACTGCAGGGGCTGCCGAGGGCGTTCGGGCGGTGAGGACAGTCGCCAGGATCCAGACGCCAAGGCGCTAAGGGAGAAGCGACAGGGGGCGGACCGACTCGGTTCCGCCCCCTTTGTCTTGCACCTTGGCGTCTGGCAACTGGCCTGTGTCAGTTACTCTCCCAGTCGCCACTCTCCAGGTACTCCGCGATCCCCTTCGCCGCCTTGCGTCCCGCGCCCATCGCGAGGATCACGGTGGCGCCGCCGGTGACGATGTCGCCCCCCGCGAAGACCCCGGGCTTGGAGGTCCTCAGCGTCTCCGGGTCCGCCACGATGTAGCCCTTCTCCCGCGTCTTGAGCTCGGGCGTGGAGGCCTGGACGATCGGGTTGGCCGAGGTCCCCGCCGCGATCACGACCATCGAGAGGGGGATGTCGTACTGGGAGCCGGGGAGGGGCATCGGGCGCCGCCGCCCCGACGCGTCGGGCTCGCCGAGGGTCATCTTCACGCACCGCGCCGCGACCAGGTTCCCCTTGTCGTCGCCGAGGAACTCGACGGGGTTGGTGAGCATGTGGAGCTCGACGCCCTCCTCCTTCGCGTGCCGCACCTCCTCCACCCGCGCCGGCATCTCCTTCTCCGAGCGGCGGTAGATGAGGTACGCCTTGCGGGCGCCGAGGCGCAGCGAGGTGCGGATGCCGTCGAGGGCGGTGTTGCCGCCGCCCACCACCGCCACGTCCTTGCCGCGGCAGTCGAAGGTCGGCTCGTCGTACTCCGGGAAGTTCCTCGCGTTCATCAGGTTGACGCGCGTCAGCCACTCGTTCGCGGAGTAGACGCCGTTGAGGTGCTCGCCGGGGACGCCGAGGAAGTTGGGGAGCCCCGCACCCGTGGCGACGAACACCGCGCCGAAGCCCTCCTCGAACAGCTCGTCCACCGTCACGGTCTTGCCGACGACGACGTTGGTCTCGAACACCACGCCCATCTTCCGCAGGTTCTCGACCTCGTTGCGCACGATGTCCCGCGGGAGGCGGAACGCCGGGATGCCGTAGACGAGCACCCCGCCCACCTCGTGCAGCGCCTCGAAGACGGTGACGGCGTGCCCCTTCTGGATGAGGTCGCCGGCGCAGGCGAGCCCGGCGGGGCCGCTCCCGACGATCGCCACTTTCTTGCCCGTCGGCGGCGCGATCGGGGGGAGGCCGACCCGGTTCGAGGTGCGCTCGAAGTCGGCCACGAACCGCTCGAGGTGCCCGATGGCGACGGGCGGGACCTTGGCGTTCAGGACGCACGCGCCTTCGCAGGCGTGCTCCTGGGGGCAGACGCGGCCGGTGACCGCGGGGAGCACGTTCGCCTCCCGGATCTTCGCCGCGGCGCCGAGGTAGTCGCCGGCGACGACCAGGTCCACGAACGCCCGGACATCCACGCCCACCGGGCATCCCTGCGTGCACTTCGGGCTGGCGCACTCGAGGCAGCGGAGCGCCTCCTGCTTGGCGAGCGCGAGCTCGAAGCCGAGGTTGACCTCCTCGTAGTTCTGCGCCCGCTCGTGCGGGTCCCGCTGCGGCATCTCCTGCCGCGCGATCGCCATCCGCTCCTTCGGCTTCAGCGGGTTGCGGCTCGGCGCGCGGGGGCTCATCGGG
>JADGQW010000047.1 GCA_017881505.1 Gemmatimonadales bacterium | reverse complement strand
ATTCCCTGCATCGCGGACACCCGGTGGCGAGGTCTTCTTCAACACCACGATCTGCCACATGCCGCCGAAGATGGACGCCCCTCGGTGGACGAGGGCGAGGGACGGCGTGGTCGCGAGCACGCCTGGCAGGTCGAGCATCAAGCCGGTGAGATGGCGGCGCGTGAGGGCATGGATCAGACGTCGCAGCAGCGAGGGGCGGCCCCGGTCGGGGAGCATCTTGTCCCAGACCACGGCGCGGCCTCCCAGACGCAGGGTACGCTCCACCTCTCGCAGGGCGGCGACGGGATCCGGCACCACGGCCAGGATGAGGTGTAGGATGGCCGCGTCGAAGCGGCCGTCCACGAAGGGCAGCGACGCGGCGGAGGCCTGGACGAACGTGACGGGGACGTCGAGGCGCCCGGCGCGGCGACGTGCCCGACGCAGCATCGCCGGGGTCAGGTAGAGCGCGTCGTAGAAGAGGGCCCAGAACCCGTACGCGCGCCTGAGGGAGGCGTCGCTCATGACCGGAAGCGAACCGTGCTCCTGACGCTCTGCAAGGGGAAGCTGCACCGCGCCACCGTCACCCAGGCGGAGCTGCACTACGTGGGCAGCATCACGATCGCGGCCGACCTGATGGCCGCGGCGGGCCTCGTCCCGTGGGAGAAGGTGCAGGTGGTGGACGTGGCGAACGGCGCGCGCTTCGAGACGTACGCGCTCGCGGGCGCCGCCGGCTCGGGCGTGGTGTGCGTGAACGGCGCCGCGGCCCGGCTGGTGCAGGTCGGCGACCCGGTCATCATCATCGCCTACGCGCAGCTCACGCCCGAGGAGGCGCGCGACTTCCGGCCGACCATCGCGCTCCTGAACCCCGACAACACGGTGCGCGAGGTGCTCACCCCCTCGCAGACCGATGATCTGGCCCGCCATCCGGAGCTGGCGGAGGAGTGAGCGCCGCCGGGCCGGAGGCCCCCACCGTCGTCATCGTCGGCGCGGGATTCGGCGGCCTGCGCGCCGCGCGCGCACTGGGCCGCGCGCCGGTGCGGGTGATCCTCCTCGACCGCCACAACTACCACCTCTTCCAGCCGCTCCTCTACCAGGTCGCGACCGCGGGACTCGAGCCGGAGGGGATCGCGCGTCCGGTGCGGGCCATCCTCCGCGGCCAGCGCAACCTCGAGTTCCGGATGGCGGAGGTGCAGGGTGTGGACCTCGACGCGCGCACCGTCCGCACCGACGCGGGCGACGTCGCGTACGACCATCTCGTGCTCGCCCTGGGTGGCGAGACGAATTTCTACGGCGTCGAGGGCGCCGCTCGGCACGGCTTCGGCCTCAAGGACGTGGACGACGCCGTGGCGATCCGCAATCAGGTGCTGCGGTGCTTCGAGGAGGCGACGCTCGAGGCCGACGCCGCGCGGCGCCGTGCCCTCCTCACCTTCGTGGTCGTCGGCGGCGGGCCCACGGGCGTGGAGATGGCGGGGGCGTTCGCGGAGCTGGTGCGCGTCGTGCTGGTGAAGGACTACCCGCGGCTCGACCTCGCCGACGTGCGCATCCTGCTCCTCGAGGCCTCCTCGCGCCTCCTCGCGGCGATGCCGCCCCGGCTCTCCGCCGCCGCGGCGGACACGCTCGGAGCCAAGCACGTCGAAGTGTGCTTCGGCGCCGCGGTCGAGGCGTACGACGGGTCCACCGCCCGGCTCCGCGGCGGCGAGACGATCCCGGCGCGCACCCTCGTGTGGGCGGCCGGCGTCCGCGCGGCGGCGCTGGCGGGGACGCTGGGACTCCGGACGGGGCCGCAGGGCCGCGTCGCCGTGACGCCCACGCTCCAGGTGCCCGGGCATCCCGAGGTCTTCGTGATCGGCGACGCGGCGTGGGTGGACGACGGTGGCCCGCCGCATCCGATGATGGCCCCCGTGGCGCTCCAGATGGCGCGGGCGGCCGCGCGGAACATCATGCTCGCGGTCCGGGGGCGGCCGGGGGAGGCGTTCCGGTTCCGCGACCCCGGCTCCCTCGCCACCATCGGACGGCGCGCGGCGGTGGCGCGGGTCCACGGCCTCTCGTTCACGGGATTCCCCGCGTGGGTCGTGTGGCTCGTGGTGCACCTGGTCCAGCTGATCGGGTTCCGCAACAAGCTGGTGGTGCTCATCAACTGGGCGTGGGACTACTTCTTCTACGACCGGGCGGTCCGCCTCATCACGCGGCGCTGAAGGGGTAGGCGCTCCGCGTCCCCGTTCGTACCTTTGGCACGCGCCCGGACCCGACCCGCCGGGCTCGCGGAGCCCGCGTCCCCGGTGAAGACCTCCGACTTCGACTACGACCTCCCCTCCGAGCTGATCGCGCAGGCGCCCGCCGAGCGGCGCGACGCGAGTCGGCTGCTGGTGCTGAGCCGGGAGCCGGCCCCCATCACCCATCACTCATCACTCCTCACCCATCATGTCTTCACCGATCTCGCGAATCTGGTTCAGCCCGGCGACGTCGTGGTGGTCAACGACTCCCGCGTCATCCCCGCCCGCCTCCTGGCGACGCGCTCCGGCGGCGGCGCGGCGGAGGTCCTCCTCGTGACCCGCGAGGCCGACGGGACGTGGCGCGCGCTGGTCCGTCCGGGGAGTCGCATCCGGGCGGGGGGCGTGCTGCAGCTCGGCGGCGAGGACCGCATCGAGGTGGTCGAGCACCTCGCCACGGGGGAGCGGCGGGTGCGGCTCGTGGGGGACGGCGGGGACGCCGCCGTCCTCGCGCGACGCGGCCGCATCCCCCTGCCGCCCTACATCCGCCGCGCCCCGACGGCCCTGGACGCGGAGCGGTACCAGACCGTCTACGCCGACGTGCCGGGCTCCGTCGCCGCGCCGACGGCGGGGCTGCACTTCACGCCGGCGCTGCTCGCGGCGATCGAGGCGCGGGGCGCGCGGGTGGCGCGGGTGACGCTGCACGTCGGTCCCGGCACCTTCCGGCCGGTGGCGGAGGAGGACCCCACGAAGCACCACCTCGACGCCGAGGCGTACGTGGTGCCGGAAGCGGCCGCGGCGGCCATCGCGACGGCCCGCGCCGGCGGCGGCGCCGTGTGGGCGGTCGGCACCACCGTGACCCGGACGCTGGAAGCGTGCGCCGCCCCCGACGGCACGGTCTCAGCCGCCGCCGGGTGGACCTCGCTCTTCATCCGTCCCGGCCACACCTTTCGGGCCGTGGACCACCTCGTGACGAACTTCCACCTCCCCCGCTCCACCCTGCTGATGCTGGTGGCCGCCTTCGCGGGGCGTGAGGCGGTGCTGGCGGCGTACCGCGAGGCGGTGGCGCGGCGGTACCGCTTCTACAGCTACGGCGACGCGATGGCGATCCTCTGATGTTCGAGTTCACCGTCGAGGCGGCGGCGGGCGCGGCGCGCGCAGGACGCTGGACGCTTCCCCACGGCGCCGTGGAGACGCCCTGCTTCATGCCCGTGGGGACCCAGGGGACGGTGCGCGCGCTGTCGCCTCGCGACCTCGAAGCGGCGGGGGCCTCGATCGTCCTCGCCAACACCTACCACCTCTTCCTGCGCCCCGGGGAGGAGACGATCGGGAAGCTCGGCGGGCTGCACCGCTTCATGGGATGGCCGCACCCACTCCTCACCGACTCGGGGGGCTTCCAGGTCTTCTCGTTGGAGGGGCTGCGGCGGGTCATGGAGGAGGGGGTCGAGTTCCGGAGCCACCTCGACGGATCGCCGCGGTTCCTCTCGCCGGAGAAGGCGGTCGAGGTGCAGTGGGCCCTCGGCGCCGACGTCGCGATGGCCTTCGACCACGTGATCCCCGGCGGCGCGACGCGCGAGCAGGCGCGGGATGCGCTGGAGAGGACGCTGCGGTGGCTGGCGCGGTGCAAGGCCAGGTTCGACGCGCTGGCGGGGGAAGCCGATAGCCGGCAGACCCTCGTCCCCATCATCCAGGGCGCCACCTACCCCGACCTGCGGCGCGCGGGGCTGGAGGGGATCCTCGGCGCCGGGGCTTGGGATGCCCTGGCGGTGGGCGGCCTCTCGGTGGGGGAGCCGAAGGCGGCGATGTGGGAGGCGCTGGAGACCCTCGAACCCATCCTGCCGAGGGGACGGCCCCGTTATCTTATGGGGGTCGGGTTCCCGGAGGACGTCGTCGGGGCGATCGCGCGCGGGGTGGATCTCGCGGACTGCGTGGCGCCGACGCGGATGGGGCGCAACGGCACGGCCTTCACCGATGACGGCCCCGTCAACATCCGGAACGCCCGGCACCGGGACGACGGCGCCCCGCTCGACGCGGCGTGCGACTGCGAGACCTGCACGACGTTCTCGCGGGGGTACCTGCGCCACCTCTTCGCGGCGGGGGAGCTGCTGGGGCTGCGGCTGCTGTCGCTCCACAACGTGCGGTACCTGATCCGGCTGTCGGCGCGCGCGCGGGCGGCCATCATCGGCGGGACGTTCGACGGGTGGAGCCGCGCGTGGCTCACCCGCTACCAGGCCAAGGAGCCGGCGTGACCCATCTCCCGACCTTCGCGATGCTCGCCCCGTCCGGCCAGCAGAGCGGCTCGGCGCTGTTCATCTTTCTCCTGCAGATCGTGGCGTTCATCGCGATCTTCTACTTCATCCTGATCCGCCCGCAGCGGCAGCAGGCGAAGAAGCACGAGGAGCTGCTCAAGGGCGTGAAGCGCGGCGACGAGATCGTGACCGCCGGCGGGATCGTGGGCGAGGTGGTCCACGTGAAGGAGAACCTGGTGACGATCAAGTCGGGCGAGTCGAAGCTCGTGGTCGAGCGGGAGCGGATCACCAAGGTGACGGCGCGGAACCCGGCGGTGTCGGCGGAGTGAGCCTGCGGCCGATCCACCTGCTCGGCTCGCCGGTCCTGCGCGAGCGTGCCGTGGAGGTCGCGGCGGTGGACGGCGACGTGCGCACGCTCATCGCCGACCTGTGGGACACGATGCGCATCGCGGACGGCGTGGGCCTGGCGGCCAACCAGATCGGGGTGGCCCGGCGGGTGGCGGTCGTCTCGGTGGAGGGGCAGGACTACGCCCTCGTGAATCCGGTGATCGTCGAGCACGAGGGGAAGGCCAAGCAGGAAGAGGGGTGCCTCTCCATCCCCGACCTGTACGCGGACGTGTCGCGGCCGGCGCGGGTGGTGGTCGAGGCGGCGGACGAGACGGGAGCGATGCGGCGGATCGAGGGCACGGGGCTCCTCGCCCGGGCGATGCAGCACGAGATCGACCACCTCGACGGCATCCTCTTCCTCGACCGCGTCGGACCGTTGAAGCGCCGCCGGCTGCAGGCCGAGTGGCAGAAGTCCCGCGAGGGCAAGACCGGTCTCCTCCGCGAGGTGACGCCGGAGGGCGCCAGCAAGGACTAGCCCGTGCGCGTCCTGTTCTACGGCACCCCCGACTTCGCGGTCCCGTCGCTGCGCGCGCTGCTGGGCGAGGGCTTCGACGTGGTCGGCGTGGTGACGCGGCCCGACCGGCCCACGGGACGCCATCGCTCCACCGCCACCCCATCGCCCGTGAAGGTCGCCGCCCTCGCGGAGGACCTCCCCGTCCTCGAGCCGGAGCGGCCCTCCGCGCCGGAGTTCCTCGAGCAGGTGCGGACCCTCGCCCCCGACTGCGGCGTCGTGATCGCGTACGGCCACATCCTCCCGGCGGCACTGCTCGGCCTGCCGCGGCTGGGCCATGTGAACGTCCACGCGTCGCTGCTGCCGCACCTGCGGGGCGCGGCGCCCATCGAGCGTGCGATCCTCGAGGGGTGGACGGAAACGGGGATCAGCGTGATGCAGATGGACGCCGGGATGGACACCGGGCCGATCTTGCAGCAGGCGAGGACGCCGATCCTCCCCGACGAGACGGGGGGCGAGCTGCGGGCGCGGCTCTCGGAGCTGGGGGCGCTGGCGCTGGTGGAGGCACTGACGCTGCTGGACGAGGGCGGGGTGACGCCGCAGCCGCAGGACGGGACCCACGCCTCGTACGCGCCGAAGCTGAAGAGCGAGGAGGAGCGCGTCCACTGGACCCGGGGCGCCGCCGACGTGGCGCGGCAGGTCCGCGCCTTCGATCCGCGGCCCGGGGCATGGTGCGTGTGCCGCAGCCAACCGCTGAAGCTGTTCGGCGCGCGGACCCTGGCGGCGGGCGGCGCGCCGGGCACCGTCCTGGCCGCGGGGGAGACGCTGGCGATCGCCTGCGGGGACGGCGCGCTCGAGGTGAGCGACGTCCAGCCAGCGGGGAAAGCGCGGATGACGGCGCAGGCCTTCGTGAACGGCCGCGGGGTGGCGGCGGGGGACGTGCTCGCGTGATCGCCGCGCTGCCGCGCCTCCACGCGGTGACGGACGATCGGGTCGTCGCGGAGGGGGGCCTCGCCGTGCGGGCGGAGCGTCTCGCCGCCGTGGCGGGCGGGGAGCTCGCGGTGCACCTGCGGAGCCGCGCCCTCGAGGGCGGGGCGTTCCTCCGCTTGGCGCGCGAGGTGCGGGAGGCGATCGCGCCACACGGCAGCTGGCTGGTGCTGAACGACCGGGCCGACGTGGCCCGCGCGGCGGGGGCGCGCGCGGTGGTGAGCGGGCGTGCGGGGCTCGCGTCGGCGGACGTGCGCCGCGCGGCGCCGGGGCTCGCGGTGGGGCGCTCGGTGCACGACGCCGGCGAGGCGCGCGCCGCGGCCGCCGAGGGCGCGGACTTCCTCGTGGCGGGCGCCGTGTACGCGACCGCCTCGCATCCGGGCGCCGCGCCGGCGGGGCCGGGGCTGGTGCGCGACGCCGCGGCCGCGGGGCTGCCGGTGCTCGCGATCGGCGGCGTGACGGTGGAGCGGACGGCGGAGGTGCTCGCGGCGGGGGCGAGCGGCGTCGCCGCCATCCGGGCCCTGTGGGACGCGGCCGACCCCGCGGCCGCGGCGCGGGCGTTCCTCGCCGCCCTCGGCCCGCGCGGCACGCTGGCCGTGACCGTCAACGGCGAGCCGGGGGAGGTCCCGCCCGGCGCCACCCTCGCCGCGCTCCTCGCGCGGCTCGGCCTCGACCCCCGCGCGGTGGTGGTCGAGCACAACCGCCGCATCGTGCGGCGCGAGGGGCTGGCCGCGGCCGCCCTCGCGGACGGCGACGCGGTCGAGATCGTCCATTTCGTCGGCGGCGGATGAGCGCCGCGTGAGAGAGCCCATGGCGTTCCAGGACACCCCGCTCGTGATCGGCGGCCGCAGCTTCGCGTCGCGGCTCCTCGTCGGCACGGGCAAGTACGCGGACAACCCCACGATGCTGCGGGCCATTGCGGCGTCGGGGGCGGAGGTCGTCACGGTGGCGGTGCGGCGGGTGAGTCTCGACCGCACGCAGGAGGAGGGGATCCTCCACCACCTCGACCCGAAGCAGGTCTTCCTCCTCGCCAACACCGCCGGCTGCTACACGGCGGAGGACGCCGTGCGCTACGCGCGGCTGGCGCGGGAGGCGGGCTTCAACGAGTTCATCAAGCTCGAGGTGATCGGCGACCAGGAGACGCTCCTCCCCGACACCGCCGGGCTCCTCGAGGCCGCGAAGACGCTGATCGCCGAGGGGTTCAAGGTGATGGCGTACACGAACGAGGACCTCATCACGGCGCTCCGCCTGCAGGACCTGGGGTGCGTCGCGGTGATGCCCCTCGCCTCACCCATCGGGTCGGGGCTCGGGCTCCTCAATCCGTATCACGTGCGCATCATCAAGAAGCGCCTCACGGTGCCGGTGATCGTGGACGCGGGCGTCGGCACGGCGTCGGACGCGTGCCTGACGATGGAGCAGGGGGTGGACGGGATCCTGATGAACACCGCCATCGCGGCGGCGCAGGACCCGGTGGCGATGGGGCACGCGATGCGGCTCGCCGTCGAGGCCGGCCGGGCCGCGTACCTCGCCGGGCGGATGCCCCGGCGGGAGATCGCGGTGCCCTCGAGCCCGACCACGGGGATGCTGTCGTAAAGCGCATCCTCTGGCTCGTGCTGGGCGTCGCCCTGATGGCGGGCGCCGGCTATCTTGTGGCGGCGCTGGTGCTCTTCCCCGCGCCCCTCCTCCCCAACGAGCGCGCGGTGCCGCGGATCATCGGGGTGCCTTACGCGGTCGCGCAGGGCGAACTGCGCCGCGGCGGCCTCGCGGCGGAGATCGCGGGGCACGAGCCGTCGGTGGACGTGCCGGTGGGGATCGTCGTCTGGCAGGACCCGCCCCCGGGCGTGGCGGTCGCGCGCGGCGCGACGGTGTCGCTCACGCTGAGCGAGGGGCGTCCGCGCGCCGCGGTGCCCGACGTGCGCGGTTTGGACGCCGACCTCGCGCGGCGGCTGCTGTGGGGCGCGGGGCTGCGCGTGGAACTGGCCGACACGGTGCCGGGTACCCAACAGCCGGCGGGCATCGCCGTCGGCACCACCCCCGGCGCCGGGGACAGCGTGACGACGGGGCGTAGCGTCGTCCTCCATCTCTCCAAGGGGAAGCGGTGACGGTTCGGCTCGCCCCCAGCATCCTGGCCGCGGACCACGCGCGGCTCGCCGACGAGGTGGCCCGCGTGCTCGCGGGCGGCGCCGACCAGATCCACGTGGACGTGATGGATGGGCGGTTCGTCCCCAACCTCACCTTCGGCGCGCCCGTGGTGCGCGCGCTCCGGCGGGTGACCGACGCGCCCCTCGACTGCCACCTGATGGTGGAGCATCCGGAGACGTACATCGGACCGTTCGCCGACGCCGGGGCCACGATCCTGACGATCCACCCGGAGGCGACGGACCACCTCGAGCGGCATCTCGCCGAGATCCGCCGCCGGGGCATGAAGGCGGGGGCGGCGATCAACCCCGCCACGCCCCTCTCCGCGGTCGAGGAGGTGGTGGCGGAGCTCGACCTGCTGCTCGTGATGTCGGTGAATCCGGGCTTCGGCGGGCAGCCCTTCTGGGAGCCGGCCGTCGCGAAGGTGGCCCGCGCGCGGGCGCTGCTCGACGCGCGGGGGAGCCGAGCGCTGCTGGAGGTGGACGGCGGCGTCGCGCGCGAGACGATCGGGCGGCTGGCCGCGGCGGGGGCGGACACCTTCGTCGCCGGGAACGCGGTCTTCGGCGCCGCGGACCCCGCGGCCGAGATCCGGGAGCTGCGCCGCCTCGCCGAGGCGGGCGCCGCCGGGAGGAAGGCGGGATGAAGAAGCAGTGGTACATCGTCGGCGCCATCGTCGCGGTCCTCGCCGCGGCGCTGACGCTGGGCATCAAGCTCTCCCCCCAGATCTTCCCGGTGGAGGTGGATTCGCAGGCGCCCGATTTCCAGGCCACGACGCTCGCGGACGGCAAGGCGAAGAGCCTCGCCGACTACAAGGGCCAGGTCGTGCTCCTCAATGTGTGGGCGACGTGGTGCGCGCCGTGCCGCGTCGAGATCCCCTCCATCGAGCACCTCTATCAGGAGCTGGGACCCGAGGGGCTCAAGGTCGTCGCCGTCAGCATCGACGAGGCCGGCCCCGAGGTCGTGCGGGAGTTCGCCCGCGAGCGCGGAGTGAGTTTCGAGATCCTCCTCAATCCCTCCCGGACCATCGAGCGCATCTACCAGACCACCGGGGTGCCGGAGAGCTTCGTCATCAATCGCCACGGCGTCATCGTCAAGAAGGTCATCGGTGCGTGGGAGTGGGATGCCCCCGTGAACCGGGACCTCTTCCGCCGACTGCTCGTCCAGAAGGACTGAGCGCGTGACCATCCGGGAGGCCCTCGTCCGCCACTGGCCGCTCAAGCTGGCGGCGTTCGCCCTCTCGGTGCTGCTGTGGGCCGGGGTCGCCTCGCAGGAGGTCTCCAGCCAGCTGGTCGCCGTGCGGCTGGAGCTCGACTGGCCCGACTCCCTCGACCTGGCGCGGCCCCTCCCCTCGGTGACCGCCCTCGTGACCGGCCCCGGGCGCGAGATCCTCAAGCTCTACAGCACGCCCCTCGTCATCCGCTCCGCGGTCCCGGAGTCCGCGCTGCGCCACCCCTGGCGCCTGCGCCTCACCCCCGAGCGCCTGCAGGTGCCCGCGAGCGCCAAGGTGACGGTGGAGGAGGTCGAGCCCCGGGACCTCTTCGTGAGCCTCTCCAAGTCGAAGCCGTGACCGCGGCGCCGCCGCGCACCGTCCTGGGCATCGAGACGTCGTGCGACGAGACGTCGGCGGCGGTGCTCGCCGCCGGCGGCGCCGGCGCCGCGCGCCTCGCCTCCTGCGTCATCCTCTCCCAAGACGTGCACCGCGTGTACCGGGGGGTCGTCCCCGAGCTCGCCTCCCGCGCGCACCTCGTGGCGGTGGGGGACGTGGTGGACCGCGCCCTCGCCGACGCCGGCGCCGCGCTCGCCGACGTGGACCTCCTCGCCGTGACGGAGGGCCCCGGCCTCGTGGGCGCACTCCTCGTCGGCGTGACGTACGCCAAGGGCCTCGCCTGCGCCACGGGGACGCCGCTCGTGGGGGTGCACCATCTCGAGGGCCACCTCTTCGGCACCGCCCTCGAGGATCCCGACGCCGTGCCGCCGTTCGTCGCGCTCCTCGTCTCCGGCGGCCACTCGATGCTCCTCGACGTCCCCGCGTGGGGCGACTACCGGCTCCTCGGCGAGACGCGGGACGACGCGGTCGGGGAGGCGTTCGACAAGGTCGGCTCCCTCCTCGGGCTCGGCTATCCCGGCGGCCCCGCGATCGAGCGCGCCGCCGCGACCGGCGACCCCGCGCGGTACCGCTTCCCCCGGCCGATGCTGCACCGCGGCCAGCGCCCCGGCGACGCCGACTACTTCGACCTCTCGATGAGCGGGCTCAAGACCGCCCTCATCCACGCCGTGCGCGCCTCGAAGGACCTCGACGCCGACCGCCCCCACCTCGCCCGCGGCTTCCAGGACGCGGTGATCGACGTCCTCGTCGCGAAGACGCTGCGCGCCGTCGAGGCGACGGGCCACCGCCGCGCCGTGCTGGGAGGCGGCGTCGCGTGCAACCGGGCCCTCCGGGCCGCGCTCGCGCGGGCGCTCGCCGACGAGGGCGCGACCCTGCACGCGCCGAGCCCCCGCCTCGCCACCGACAACGCCGCGATGATCGCGCGCGCCGGCCTCTTCCGCGCGGCCGAGGCCGGCCGCCCGGTGGAGGCCGCCGCGCGCCTCCCCTTCCCCGGACTCGACCGCCGATGACCGTCTATCCGTTCGTGGTGCACCTCGGCCCCCTCACCATCACCGGCTACGGGCTGATGATGATGGCGGGCTTCCTCGTGGGGGGCTGGGTCTACGCCACCGAGCTGGCGCGCCGCGGCCTCGACACCGCCATCGCCTGGGACACGGTGGTCTTCGCCATCGTCGGCGGCCTCGCGGGCTCGAAGATCTACTTCGCCATCTCGGTGGGGCACTTCGCGGCGCTCTTCTCGCGCGGCGGGCTCGTCTGGTACGGCGGCTTCATCGGCGGCGCGGTGGCGGTCTCCGGGTACATGTGGTGGAAGCGGCTCCAGGTCCGCACGCTGCTCGACGCGGTCTCCCCCGCGCTCGCGGTGGGATACCTCCTGGGCCGCGTCGGCTGCTTCACCGTGAACGACGACTACGGGCGACCGACCTCGCTGCCGTGGGGGATGCGCTTCCCGCACGGGGCGCCGCCGAGCACGGCGGCCAACCTCCAGGCGCAGTTCCACGTCGCCCTGCCAGCGGGCACGCCGCCGGACCAGGTGCTCGCCGTGCACCCGACGCAGCTGTACGAGATCGCCCTCACCTTCGTCGTGCTCGTCCTGCTGTGGCGCTGGCGGGACCGCCGCCACGCCGCGGGGTGGCTGTTCGGCGCCTACCTCATCCTCTCGAGCCTCGAGCGCATCGTCGTCGAGGTCGTCCGCGCCAAGGACGACCGCGTCCTCGGCCCGGTGAGCGTGGCGCAACTTCTGAGCGTGGGACTCGTACTGGTCGGGGTGTTCCTGATGCGCAAGTACGCTGCACAAGAGGGTGAGGAAGTGAGAGGTGAGGCGTAAGAGGGGACAGGAGACGCCCCGTCTCCGGTCTCGTCTCACCTCTCACGTCTGACGTTTCACCAACACAGGAGATTCGCGTGGCGCCTCGTCTATCCGTACCGGCCCTTCTGCTGGCCGCCCTGGCTGCCGTCGTCATCGTGCCGCCTCACGCGAACGCCCAGGCGGCACGCCAGGCGGCCCCCCGCGCGGCCGGGGCCCGCCCCGTCCTCGAGCGCCCGATCCCGTATCCCGTGGTGCCGCCGCCGGACTTCCAGCGCGCCGTCGCCAAGGGCACCCGGACCACCACCGGCGCTCCGGGCGCGCGCTACTGGCAGCAGTACGCCCGCTACCGGACGAACGCGCGGCTCGACGTCCCCGCCAAGACGCTCGCGGGCACCACGCGGATCGTCTATCTCAACCGTTCCCCCGACACCCTGCGCGTGGTCTATCTCCAGACGCTGCAGAACTTCCACACCGAGGAGGCGCCGCGTCAGGAGGCCGCCGAGATCACGGGTGGGATGCGGTTCACGCGCGTGTCGGCCGCGGGCCAGGCGCTCCTGCCGGTCACGCCACGGGCGATGTACGGCGAAGGCCCCAACCACACGGCGCAACCCGGCTATCGGGTGGACGCCACGTCGATGGCGCTCCGCCCGCCGCAGGCGGTCCTCCCGCACGACTCCCTCGTCCTCGAGTTCGATTGGAGCTTCAAGGTCCCGCAGTCGGGCGTCGGCGGCCGGATGGGGTGGGACGGCGACAACCTCTTCTACCTGGCGTACTTCTACCCGCAGATGGCGGTGTACGACGACGTCGTCGGGTGGCAGACCGATCCCTTCCTCGGCACCGCGGAGTTCTTCGACGGCTTCGCCGACTACGACGTGACCCTCGACGTCCCGGAGGGGTGGCTCGTGGACGGCACCGGCGAGCTCGCCAACGCCGCCGACGTACTGCCCGACGCCGTCCTCCTGCGGCTGCGGCAGGCGGACGCGAGCGACACGGTGGTGCACGTCCTGACCGCCGACGACTTCGGCCCAGGCAAGACCACCAGGCCGGCCGCCGACGGACGGGTGCGCTGGCACTTCACCGCGGACACCGTGCGCGACGTGGCGTACGCGGTGACGTCGGCCTCGCTCTGGGACGCCGCCCGCACGCCCGTCGGGGACCGCGACGGCGACGGGCGGGCCGACTTCGCGCGCGCCGAGGCGGTGTACCGCGCCGGCCACGCGCTGTGGCGGGAGGGCGCGCGGGACGCGCAGAAGAGCATCGCGTTCCACTCGCGTTACACCGGCGTGCCGTACCCGTACTCCCACGCCACCGCGGTGGAGGGGGGCGCCATCATCGGCGGCGGGATGGAGTTCCCGATGATGACGCTCATCGGCGGCTACGACGGCGGCGGGCCGCGGGACATGTTCGGCGTCATCGCGCACGAGCTGGCGCACGAGTGGGTGCCGATGATCGTGAACACCGACGAGCGCCGGTACGGCTGGATGGACGAGGGGACCACGACGTTCAACGAGGAGCAGGCGTCGCGGGAGATGTTCCCCGGCACGGGGAGCGACCTCGAGGACTTCCAGGGTTACCTCGGCTTCGCCCGGACGGGCGAGGAGGGGGAGATCATGCGCTGGTCCGACTTCCAGTACGGGGGGATGCAGTACGGCGTCGCCTCGTACCCGAAGCCGGCCTCGGTGCTCGAGGCGCTCCGCACGATGCTCGGCGCCGACGCCTTCAACCGCGGCTACCAGAACTACCTGCGCACCTGGCGCTTCAAGCACCCGCTGCCGTGGGACTTCTTCGACAGCTTCAACACCGCGGCCGGGCAGGACCTGTCGTGGTTCTGGCGCAGCTGGTACTACGAGACGTGGACCCTCGACCAGGCGGTGGGGAGCGTCACCGTGACGCCGGCGGGGACGGAGATCGTGGTGCGCGACCTGGGCGACGTCCCGATGCCGGCGCGGCTCACCATCACCCTCGCCGACGGCACGACGCTGCAGCGCGAGGTGCCGGTGGCGACGTGGCTCTCCGGGGTCCGGACGGCGACGGTGACGGTGCCGAGAGGGAAGACGGTCACGCGCGTGGAGATCGATGCGGCACACGGGTTCCCGGATGTCGATCGCGCCAACAATGTCTGGGTGAAGCCGTAGGGCCGCGGAGTGGCGTGAGAGGGTGAGAGGTCAGAAGTGAGAAGAGACGAAGGGCCCGCCGAGGTGGCGGGCCCTTCGCATTCCCGTCTCGCGAGCCGCGCGTCAGTCCGCCGCAGCGCGCTCCGGGTGGAGGGGCCGCGCCGCCGCAATCTCGGCCGTCGGCTCCGCTGCCGGCGGTGTCGGCCGGGCGGCCGATGCCGATGACGACGCCGGCCGGTCGCGGTTCAGCGATGGCCGCACCTCGGTGCGACGCAGCTCGCGCATCGCGACTTCGGGGGGCCTCTCCCGCCGCGCCCGCCACGGTCGCACCACGAACACCCACGCCAGCCCCACGAGCAGCGCGGCCACGAGCAGTCCCTGCGCCATGAGCGACTCCAGCGTCGGATGGATGCCGAGGAAGTCGTTGGCGGGCACGCCGGCGACCGGCGTCGCGCCGATCCACGCGCCTTCCTGCAGCTCGGTGATCCCGCGCCCCGCGAAGACGAACGCCATGAAGTAGAGGAGCGACCCGGTCACCGCGAAGAAGGGCTTGAGGGGCACGCGCACGCCGAAGCGCTCGATCCCCACGAAGAGGCCCACCAGCGCCGCACTGCCGAGCACCAGCCCCGCGGTGATCGGCGCCGCGCCCGCCGCGCCGCCGGTGCCGTAGAGCGCCTGGTAGAAGAGCACCGTCTCGAAGCCCTCCCGGTACACGGCGAGGAACGCCGCCGCCGCCAGCGCGACCGCGCCACCCTGCGCGAGCGCGCCCTCGATCCGCGCCCGCACGAACCGCTGCCAGGCGTCCTTGTCGAGCTTCGAGACCATCCAGTACGAGACGTAGAAGAGCACCGCCGCGGCGAGCAGCATCACCGCGCCCTCAAGCGCCTCCTGCTGGGCGGGCGCGACGCGCAGCAGCCGGTGGAGCAGCGCGGCGGTCGCCAGGCTCGCCACCACGGCGAGTCCCGCCCCCCAGCGCACCTCCCGCTTCCGCTCCGGCGCGCCCGACTTCACAACCACCGCCACGATCGCCCCGAGGATCAGGATCGCCTCCAGCCCCTCGCGCAGCAGAAGGAGGAAGCTCTCGGCGAAGAGCCCCGACGCCGACGGGTGCTCGCCCAGCGCCGCCGCGGACTGCGCGAGGAGCACGTCCACCCGCGCGTGCCGCGCGGCGAGGGTCGCCGGATCCGCGCCGCCGGCCGCCGAGGCCCGGAAGGCGGTGAACGCCATCTCCGCGTCCGGGACCAGCGCGGGGCGCACGGCGCGCAGCGCGGGCTCGAGCCCCTCGAACGCCATGTACGCGTCGAACGCCTTGGTCCCCGCGCCCGCCGGGTCGCCCGCGGCGGCGCGGCCGAGGGCCGTGCGCAGGTCCGCGCGCACCGTCGCGAGCGCGAGGGCGCGGGCGCCGTCCTCCGAGCGCGCCGCCAGCGAGTCGGCCAGCGCCACCACGTGGAGGACAAGGTCCCAGCGCTCCTCGCCAGAGAGGACGTCGCCGAACGCCGGCATCGCCGTGCCGGGGACGCCGAGGGAGATGCGCCGGTAGACGTCGAGAGGCGTCGCCTGGGAGAGCACCGCGGGATCGGCGAGGCGCGCCGGCGGCGGCGTGAGCCCCGCGGCCGCCGGGCCGTCCCCGAACCCCAGCGCGCCGTGGCACTGCGCGCACCGCTGGCCGTACAGCCGCGCGCCCGCCGCCGCGGAGAGGGGCCGCTCGGGCCGCTCGTCGAGGGCGATGCCCAGGCTCGAACCCAGCCAACGAGTCAGCGCCGCGACGCGCGCGATCACCGTGTCGGGCGGGGCCGCGCGGGCGATCAGCGC
>JADGQW010000046.1 GCA_017881505.1 Gemmatimonadales bacterium | reverse complement strand
CCCGCCCGTTCCCGCATCAGCCCGAACTCGATGGTGAACCAGAAGAACCGCGCCAGCCCCTTCACCACGCTCGTGAGGACCCGCACCCGCTCCGTCTCGTCGGCGATGGACCCGACCCGGCGCGCCGCCCGCTCCGCGCACCCGCCGAACTTCACCAGCACCTCGGCGAAGGCGGGATCGGTGTGCATCGGCACGTGCCCCGCCACGTCGTGGAACATGTCGGGCTCGGGGAGATAGTCGAGCGACGAGCCGTCCCGCACGGTGATGGTGGTGGGGAACTCGCGGCGCTTCAGGCAGTCGAAGAACATGTACGCCGGCACGTACCCGCTCACCGGCTTCGCCTTGAAGCCGGTCCGGGGCTGCAGGAAGCGGTTGATCTCCTCGAGCCGCGGCACCCGCGCCGGGTCGATCCGGAGTGTCTCCACCCCCTCGAGGAACTTGGTGTTGGCGTACCGCTCCCACCGCGGCCGGATCCGCTCGAGGAGCCGGCTCCAGGTCCGGTGGTTCTCCTCGGAGTAGAGCTCGTACGGCTGGGTGATGTAGAGCTCGCCCTTCGCCTGCGCCTGCTCGATGAACGGGGCCTTGTTCGTCGTCAGGCCGGCCGCCGTCGCTGCCGTCTTCGCCATCGCCGGTCTCCTCCCGCTCAGCGGTCCGCAGCGGGCGCGACCGTGCCCCGGCACTCGCCGAGGCCGATCCGCGCCGCGCCCGGCCGCTCGCACCAGCCGGTCATCACCACTTCGTCGCCGTCCTCGAGGAACGACCGCCGCTCGCCCGTCGGCAGGGAGAGCGGCTCCTTCCCCCGCCACGTCAGCTCCAACAGGCAGCCCCGCTCGTCCTTCCCCTTCCCGGAGACCGTCCCGCTCCCCAGCAAGTCCCCGGGGCGGAGGTTGCAGCCGTTGCTCGCGTGGTGCGCGAGGAGCTGCGCCAGCGTCCAGTACATCCGGCCGAAGTCCGACCGGCTCACGCGCACGGGCGCGATGCCCCGCTCCCGCATCTGCGCCGAGGCGAGGCGCACCTCGAGGGTGAGGGCCACCGCCCCCGCCGCCTGGTCGCCCGGGTCGTCGAGGTAGGCGAGGGGCGCCGGGTCGTCGGCGCCCCGCGTCGGGCGCGGCCCGCGGAACGGCGCCAGCGCCTCCATCGTCACCACCCAGGGCGAGACGGTGGTGAGGAAGTTCTTCGCCAGGAACGGCCCCAGCGGCTGGTACTCCCACGCCTGGATGTCCCGCGCAGACCAGTCGTTGAGCAGGGAAACGCCGAAGAGGTGCCGCTCCGCGTCGGCGATCGGGACCGGCTCACCGAGCGGGTTCCCCTCGGCCACCCACGCGCCCACCTCGAGCTCGTAGTCGAGCTGCCGCGAGGGGCCGAACGACGGCGACGCCGCGCTGGCCGGCTTCGACTGCCCCATCGGACGCCGGACGCACTGGCCGCTCGCGACGACCGACGAGGCGCGCCCGTGGTAGCCGATCGGCATCCACTTGTAGTTCGGGAGCAGCGGCTGGTCGGGGCGGAACATCGAGCCGACGTTCGTCGCGTGGTCCACCGAGGCGTAGAAGTCGGTGTAGTCGCCGATCTCGGCGGGGAGGAGGAGCTCCACCTCGTCCGCGGCGTGCAGGACCCGCTCCTTCGCCGCGAGGTCGGAAGCGAGCCGGCTCCCGTCCGCCAGAAGCGAGTGCACCGCCCGCCGCAGCTCGCTCCGCGGCCCCGCGCCGAGCCGCATCAACTCGTTGAGGCGCGCCGCGCAGCACGCTTCCGCCAGCAGGGGGCGCACCGCGAGCGCACCGACCTCCACCGCCGCCCGGAGGTCGAGCACCCGGTCGCCGATCGCCACGCCGACGCGTGGCGCCGTCGTGCCGGTGCGGAACACACCGAGAGGCAGGTTCTGGAGAGGGAAGTCGGTCGCCGGCGCGTTGGCCGCCAAGAGCCAGCTCTTCCGCGCGGGATCGTGGGTCGCGTCGAGCACGACGGGGGTCATCGAGGCATCGCCTTCCGGTCGGTAGGGCGGGAGCCGCCCGTGGAGGCCCCACCCGATAGATCACTCTCCCCGGTCATCGCGGGCTCCTCGAGGGACGCGCCAAGCTCGCGCAGTTCCGTCACCGGCTCGTCGAAGGAGCAGGAACCGATGCTGAGCGCGAACTCCCGCCGCGCGCGGCGGATCTCCCCGGCCGTGAAGCGGCTCGCTCCCCACCGCAGCTCTTCCCCGCCCGCGACGAGGGCGCCGGCATCCCCCGACTCGAGGAGCCGGATCGCCTCCGGGCGCGGCCGCCCGAGCCACAGCGCCGCCGCCGCGAGGAGCACGTTGAGGTACCCGAACATCGTGGCCCGTTCGCTCCCCGGCGCGTACGTCAGCGCCCGCTCCGCGCGCACCGCGTGGTGGAGTCCCGCCGTCGCCTTGAAGGGGAGCCGGATCGCGGCGCACCCTTCCAGGAACTTGAGCACGGCGTCGGGCGCGGGGATGTCGGCCGGCGTCACCCCACCGGTCCGTAACTTCGCCCGTCCGCCGACCGACCGCACCGCCGCGAGGAGCCACCGGAGGTCGCCGCGCAGCGGCACCTCGCAGACGAGCTCGAACGCCGGCGGCATCGCCGTACGGGCCGCCGTGATCTGCGCCACGCCGTCGGCCCGCACCTCGACCGCGCGGATGACGGCGTCGCCCCGGCGCGCCACGTTGAACGCCTCCACCGCCCGCGCATCCCGTCCGACGTCCGAGCCGAGGAGCGCCGAGAGCTCCCACGCGCCGTCCCCTCGGTCCGCCGGAGCGAGTCCCCCGAACGCCGCCTCGAACTCCGCCAGGCGCGCGACCGGCACCACGAACCGCCCGAGCATCCAGCGGTCGGCGCCCCGCCGGTGCGCCGCGTACGCCGCCACCGCCGGCTCCATGGCCAGCCCCGCGGGAGGGAAGAGCCCCGCGTAGTCGATCAATCCCGCCATCAGCGCGCCGGCCGCCGTGCTCACGTCACGAGCTCCGGCAGGCCGCGGAACAACTCCAGCGCCCGCGGATTGGCGAGGGCGTCGGCGTTCCCGACGGCACGGCCGTGGATCACGGCCCGCACCGCCAGCTCGGAGAGCTTGCCGTTGATCGTCCGCGGGAGGTCGGCCACCTGCACGATCCGCTTCGGGACGTGGTGCGGGCTCGTGTTCGCGCGCACCTCGCGCCGGATGCGTTCACGCAGCGCCTCGTCGAGGGTGAGCCCCTCGCGCAGCCGCACGAAGAGGACGATGCGCACGTCCTCCTCCCACTCCTGCGCCACGACCAGGCTCTCCAGTACCTCCGGCAGACGCTCCACCTGGCGGGTGATCTCCGCCGTGCCGATGCGCACGCCCCCCGGATTGAGGGTCGCGTCGCTGCGCCCGTGGATGATCAGTCCGCCGTGGGCCGAGAGCTCCGCCCAGTCGCCGTGCCGCCACACGCCGGGGAAGTGCGCGAAATACGCGGCCCGGTACTTCTCCCCCCGCGGGTCGTCCCAGAACGCCACCGGCATCGAGGGGAACGGCTTCGTGCACACCAGCTCCCCCGGCTCCCCCTCCACGCTCCGCCCCGCCTCGTCGAACACCTCGACCGCCATCCCGAGGCCGCGCCGCTGCAGCTCCCCGCGCCACACCGGCCCCGTCGGGTCGCCGAGGGCGAAGCAGGAGAGGATGTCGGTGCCGCCGCTGATGCTGGCGAGGTGGACGTCCGCCTTGATCGCCCCGTACACGAAGTCGAAGCTGTGGGCGGCGAGGGGGCTCCCCGTCGAGAGGACCGCGCGCAGCGGGCCGAGGTCTCGCGTGCGGCCGGGGGTGAGGTGTTCCTTCTCACAGAGGGCGAGGTACTTCGCGCTCGTCCCGAACACCGTGATTCGCTCCCGCTCCGCCATCTCCCACAGGATGTCCGCCCGCGGCGCGAGCGGCGAGCCGTCGTACAAGACCACCGTCGCGCCGGCGGCGAGGCTCGACACCAGCCAGTTCCACATCATCCACCCGCAGGTGGTGAAGTAGAAGACGCGGTCGTCCCGCGAGACGTCGGTGTGCAGCACCAGCTCCTTGAGATGCTGCAGGAGGGTGCCACCCGCCCCGTGGACGATGCACTTGGGGAGCCCCGTCGTGCCCGAGGAGTAGGCGATGACGAGGGGGTGGTCGAAGGGGAGCCGCTCGAACGTCGGCCGGGCCGCGCCGGTGAACGGCACGAACCGCGCGAGCGACACCGCGCGGGCGATGCCGAAGCACCGCTCCTCCTCCACCGGGAAGCCGGCGTACGGCACCACGACGATCCGTTCGACGTCCGGCAGCGCCTCGGCCACCGCCCGCACCCGCTCGCGCAGGTCCACGACCTTGCCGGCGTAGCGGTAGCCGTCCACGGCGAAGAGCACCTTGGGCCGGATCTGGGTGAAGCGGTCGAGCACCGCGCGCTCGCCGAAGTCGGGGCTGCACGACGACCAGACGGCGCCAAGGCTCGCCGTGGCCAGCATCGCGACGACCGCCTCGGGGACGTTGGGGAGGAGCCCCGCCACGCGGTCACCGCTCACGACCCCCGCGGCACGGAGCGCCGCCTGGTACCGGGCCACCTCGTGCCCCAGCTCGGCGTAGCTCAGCGCCCGCTGGCGGCCCTCCTCGTTCCAGAAGACGAGCGCGGTGCGCTCGGCGGCGCGCCCATCGTCGGCCGCGCCCCCCTCGGCGAAACGGAGGAGGTTCTCGGCGAAGTTGAGCTTCGCGCCCCGGAACCAGCGCGGGCCGAGCGCCGGCTCGGGAGGCGCCATCCGGTCGCCCCCCTCCAGCACCGCATCCCACGGCGGTCCGCCCGCGCGCTCCTCCGCCACCACGCCGCAGAACTCCCACACCGCGGGCCAGAACGCCTCACGCTCCTCCACCGACCAGCGCCACAGCGCGTCGTAGTCCGCGCCGGGGCGGTAGCGGGCGGCGAACCGGGTGAGGTTCGCGCGGGCCACGCGCTCCGGCGAGGGCGTCCACAGGGGCGCTGTGGCAGCGGAGACGGTGGAGACGGCGGTCGGGGCGTTCGTCATCGCGCTCGCGCGACTCCCGGGCCCCGGACTCAGCTGGTGGGAGGGAGGAACGGCGCCTGCTGCGACTCGAGCCAGCTCCGGTGGTACTCCGGGTCCTCGAAGGCCGTGGCGGCCTTCGCCACCTTGAGGGGCCGGAACGAGTCCATCATCACGGCGAGCTCGTTCGTCGCCTTGGCGCCGATGCTCGCTTCGGCGCGCCCCGGATGCGGTCCGTGCGGGAGGCCGTCGGGGTGCAGCGTGATCGAGCCGTATTCGATCCCCTTGCGGCTCATGAACTCGCTCGAGGCGTAGAAGAGCACCTCGTCGGAATCCACGTTGCTGTGATTGTACGGCGCGGGCACGGCATTGGGATCGAAGTCGAAGGGGCGCGGGCAGAAGGAGCAGATCACGAAGCCGTCGCCCTGGAAGGTCTGGTGCACCGGCGGCGGCTGGTGGATGCGCCCCACGATCGGCTCGAAGTCGCGGATGTTGAAGATCCACGGGTAGAAGCAGCCGTCCCACCCGACGACGTCGAAGGGATGGTGGTCGAGCACCAGCTCGTTGATGGCGTCGTACTGCTTCACGAGGATGGGGAAGTCGCCCTTCTCGTCCGTCGGACGCAGCGCCGTCGGCAGGCGGAAGTCCCGCTCGCTGTACGGCGCTCCTTCGAGGATCTGGCCGAACTCGTTGCGGTAGCGCTTCGGCGTGCGGATGTGCCCCCGGCTCTCGAAGACGAGGAGCTTGGCCCGCCCCGCGCCGCCGTCGAGCCGCCAGCGATGCGTGATGTTGCGGTGGATGACGACGTAATCGCCCCCCTCGAAGGGGAGGTCCCCGAAGGAGGTCTCGAGGACCCCCTTCCCCTCCACCACGTACACGCACTCGTCGGCCTGGGCGTCGCGGTAGAAGTGCTCGTCGCTCCGGTCGGGCTCGACGTACAGCATCGCGATATCGCTGTTGAAGAGGAGCGGGATCCGGTCCAGCGTGGCGCTCCCCCCCTTCGCCGCCTGCGCCGTCCGGAAGTGCCGGTGGCGGAGCGAGGTGCCCTCGTCCGCCTCCCACTGGAGCGCGCGGACGCGGCGCGCCGACTTCACCGTCGTGGGCGGATGGATGTGGTAGAGGAGCGAGGAGACGCCGACGAACCCCTCGTGGCCCATCAGCTCCTCGGCGTACAGGCCGCCGTCGGGCCGCCGGAAGATGGTGTGCCGCTTCCGCGGGATCTGGCCGAGCGAATGATAGAAGGGCATCTAGAGATTCCCTCGCGCGTCCTGCTCGCGCTCGAGCGCCTCGAACAGCGCCTTGAAGTTCCCCTTCCCGAAGCTGCGCGCGCCCTTCCGCTGGATGATCTCGTAGAACAGCGTGGGGCGGTCCTCCACCGGCTTGCTGAAGATCTGCAGCAGGTACCCTTCGTCGTCGCGGTCGATCAGGATCCCCAGCGCGCGGAGCGGCGCGAGGTCCTCGTCGATCTTCCCGACGCGGTCGAGGACGGTGTCGTAGTACGCCTCGGGCACCTTGAGGAACTCCACGCCGCGCGCCTGCAGTGCCCACACGGTCCTCACGATGTCGTCGGTCGCGATGGCGACGTGCTGCACCCCCGGCCCGCGGTAGAACTCGAGGTACTCGTCCACCTGGGACTTCTTCTTCCCCGGCGCCGGCTCGTTGATGGGGAACTTGATCCGCTCGTTGCCGTTCGCCATCACCTTGGACATCAGCGCCGAGTACTCGGTGGAGATGTCCTTGTCGTCGAACGAGACGAGGTTCCGGAACCCCATCGCCCGCTCGTAAAAGGCCACCCACACGTCCATCTTCCCGAGTTCGACGTTCCCCACGCAGTGGTCTACGTACTGGAGGCCCACCGGCTCCGGCTGATAGGCGCTCTTCGCCGCCCGGAACCCCGGCAGGAAGAGCCCGCGGTAGTTCCGCCGCTCGACGAGGGAGTGGATCGTGTCGCCGTACGTGCGGATGGCCGCGATGACCACCTCGCCGTCGGCGTCCTTTTCGACCTCCGGGGCGCGGACCGCGGTGGCGCCGTGCGCCGTGGCGTAGGCGAACGCCTGCCGGCAGTCGTCCACCCAGAGGGCGAGGTCCCGCACCCCGTCGCCGTGCTGGAGGTGGTGCTGCGCGATCGGCGACTCGGGGCCGAGCGCCGACGTGAGGACGAAACGCACCTTCCCCTGCACCAGGAGGTAGCTCGCGCGGTCGCGGACCCCCGTCTCCGGGCCCCGGTACCCCACGAGCTGGAATCCGAACGCGGTGCGGTAGTAGTGACTCGCCTGCTTGGCGTTGCCGCAGTAGAACTCGACGTAGTCCGTCCCGTTGATGGGGAACGGGTCCGTCGCGGCGCCGGCGGCGCTGGGCAGCACAGAGATGGCCATCGCGAACTCCCGTCAGGGACGCACGGCAGGCCTGGCCCGCCCAGGCGAACCGCGGGGCGTGTCCGGCACTAGATTCCAGAGCGAAAGAGTCGGAATAATATACCCCACCTCCGGGCGCGGGTGCGACAACGGGCGTATCCGCCGTGTCGAGAGGGCGCCCTGCCATGAATCCACGCCAAAGTGGCGCATCCTGAGGGGGCGCGCTAGCCTTCCCTCCCTATCCACTCCAACTGACGAACCGGACCGCAAAGCTACGCCCCGGAGGGTGTACCATGGCGACCAGGAAGAAGCCGACGAAGACGACCGCCCGGAAGGCGGCCGCGAAGAAGGCCCCCTCCAAGAAGGCGCCGGCGAAGCGCGCGACCGCGAAGCGCTCGGCCAAGCCCCTGGTCGAGCGCCGGGACCAGCCGGAGAACCTGCGGCTGCGGAGCGTGAGCATCGGCCTGACGGTCAACGACCTCGCCCGGAGCCTGGGGTGGTACCGGGACACCCTTGGCTTCGTGGTGACCGACGAATGGCGCACCGAGGGGAAGCTGGAGGGGGTGGAGATGCGCTCCGGAGCGGTGACGATCTTCCTGGGTCAGGACGACTGGAAGAAGGGTCGCGACCGGATCAAGGGCGAGGGGATCCGCGTCTACGGGCGCACGGCCCAGGACCTCGACCGGCTCGCGGCGGCGATCAAGGCGCGGGGCGGCGTCCTGGCCCACGACCCGCGTACCCAGCCGTGGGGCGAGCGGGATTTCGGGATGGTGGACCCCGACGGGTTCCGGATCACCGTCAGCACGGGCGACTGAACTTCCCCACTTCGGGAGACCAATAGGCGATGGCACAGGCCGTACCACAGACCTACCAGACCCACCGGCGCTACGTCCCGGCTTTCCACTTCGTGACGTCCGGGATCCTGCTCGTGAACTTCATCTGGAGCGTGGTGGTCATCTTCCGCCACTTCTCCCCCAGCGCCGTCATGAACGCCGTCACCGCGGTCGCGTTGCTGCTGCTGTTCAACTACACGCGCGCGTTCGCGACCGGGAACCAGGACCGGATCATCCGTCTGGAGATGCGGCTCCGCCTGGAGCGGCTGCTGCCGGGCGACCTGAGGAGCCGCATCGGCGAGCTCACACCGCGCCAACTGGTGGGGCTGCGGTTCGCGAGCGACGCGGAGCTCCCGGCCCTCACGAAGAAGGTGCTCGACGAGAAGATCCTCTCGGGCGAGCAGATCAAGAAGCTGGTGAAGACGTGGGAGGGGGACTACCTGCGGGTGTAGCTAGGGGCGGCGCCGCCGGACCGGATACTCCCTGTCCCGCGCCCCCCTGATCCACCGGTAGGGATCCACGGCGACCAGGACGCCCGGGATGCCGCACGCGGTCCCGGGCACCTTGTAGGCGAGATGCAGGTGCTTGCCGTGCCCGGGGAGCGCCGCGTTGCCGGTGTGCCCCGCTCGTCCGATGGGCGTTCCCGCGGCGATCACGTCCCCCGCGCGGACCCGGACGCCCACCCCGAGGTGAGAGAAGAGGAAGTAGCCGCCGGACGCGGGGTCGTAGAGTATCGCGCCGTTGCCCGCGCGGCGCGACAGCCCATCTCCCTCGTAGTAGAAGCCCCGCCCCCGCCGCTCGTAGCCGCCCCTCCAGCCGTCTCCCGCCGCGACGACCACGCCCGCGACCGGGCTGCGTATCTCCTCCCCCTCCCGGGGCACGAAGATGTCGAGCGCGCCGTGGGGGCCGTCGGCCCGTGGGTTCAGGAAGTTGTCGAGCAGCTTCCCGCGCACGCCGAGGGGATACCGCCAGGCGGTGGTGTCGGTCGGACGGATGGAGTCCCCCGCACGGGCCGCGAAGTACGCGCGCCACGCCGCCTCGAGCCCCCGCCGCCGCACGACGCCCGAGTCGATCTCGCCGGTCGTCTTGGGGACGAGGCGCTCTTCCGTGCCGTACGGCCACCGTGCCTCGCCGCAGTCGGTGTAGAGGCGCATCAGGTCGCCCGCGGGGATCACGAGGCTGTCGGAGCGCTGGGGGGCCGCGGCGAGGGCGGCCGCGAGGGCGATGAGGGGGAGCAGCATCCCGAATGCTACCAAGCGCCCCCCTTCCCGAGAATGGGCGCGCGCCTTGTGAGGGGGCGCCACGCCCCGCACCTTACGGCCCGGAGCCATGACGATGCCCATGCTTTCGGAGCGCCACCGCGCCGTCCTCGCCGCCGTCTGCGGCACGCTCGTGCCGAGCGTCCAGCGGGGCGACGACCCGCACGGCTTCTTCGCCGCCTCGCACGAGGAGGCGCATCTCGTCGAGCGCGTGGAGCGGCTGATCGGCCTGATCGCCGACCCGCGGGACCGCCTGCGGCTCGACGCGCTCCTCGAGGCCCTCGGCTCGCGCACGGCGAACCTCCTGACCAGCGGCCGCTTCCAGACCTTTCCGGGGATGGACCTCCCCGCCCGCGAGGCGGCGCTCCGGGGATGGGCAGAGAGCGGCATCCAGCTCCGCCGCGCCGGCTTCCAGGCGCTGAAGCGGCTGGTCCACGTGGGCTACTATGGCTGGCCGCTGCAGGGGGGCTCGCACCCGGCGTGGCGCGCCGTGGGGTACCCGGGCCCGCTCCCGCAGCCCGAGACCAGCTTCACTCCCCTTCCGACCCTTCCAGTGGAGCAGGACACGGCCCTCGACTGCGACGTGGTCGTGGTCGGCTCGGGCGCCGGCGGCGGCGTGGTCGCCGGCCTCCTCGCCGAGGCGGGACGGAGCGTGGTGGTGCTGGAGAAGGGGGAGAACCCGGCGGCGGAGAAGTTCACGCAGGTGGAAGGGGAGATGCTGAACACCTTCTACCTCGACGCCGGGCTGATGATGACACAGAGCGGCTCCCTCCCCATCCTGGCGGGGAGCGCGCTCGGCGGCGGCACGGTCATCAACTACACGACGAGCTTCCCCCTTCCCGCGCCGACGCGGGAGGAGTGGGCGCGCCGCTCCGGGCTCGGGCTCTTCACCGGCGAGCGGTTCGACGAGTCGCTGCGGCGCGTCTCCGAGCGCATCGGCGTGACGACGGAGTACTCCGACCCCGCGGAGCGCGACCGGATCCTGGAGCGCGGGTGCCGCGCACTCGGCTGGCACGTGGACGTGATCCCCCGGAACGTGCGCCGGTGCAAGCAGGGGCTCGAGTGCGGCTACTGCGGGTACGGCTGCCGCCACGGCGCCAAGGCCTCGACGGCGGCGACCTACCTGGCCGACGCCGCGACCGCGGGGGCGCGCCTCGTGGTGCGCTGCGAGGTGGACCGCGTCCTCACGCAGTCGGGGCGCGCCACCGGCGTGACGGCGCGGGTGCGCCGCGCCGACGGGGCGACCGCCGCCCTCACGGTGCACGCCCGCGCGGTGGTCGTGGCCTGCGGCTCGATCAACACCCCCGCGCTCCTCGCCCGCTCGGGGCTCTCCAATCCCGCCATCGGCCGCGGGCTGCGGCTCCACCCCGCCACCGCGGTCGCGGGGATCTTCCCCGAGCGCGTGGAGCCGTGGACGGGCTCGATCCAGACGCGCTACTCCGACCAGTTCGCCGACCAGCACGAGGGGTACGGCGTGAAGTTCGAGACCGCCCCGATGCACTTCGCGCTCCCGGCCAGCGCGTTCGGGTGGGAGGGGGCGCGGCGCTACAAGGAGGACATCGCACGGCTGGGGAACCTCAGCATCGTGGGGGTGCTGCTCCGTGACCGCGACCCGGGGCGCGTCGCCACGGGACGCGACGGCCGGCCGCGGGTCCACTACGAGCTCTCCCCCTTCGACATCGGCCATCTGCGGGAGGGGCTGCGCGGCGCGGCGCGGGTCCTGGCCGCGGCGGGCGCGACCGAGCTCTTCTCGGTCCAGCAGCCCCCGGCGCGCTGCCACCCCGGTGCGGGAGACTGGCTCGGGGGCTTCGGCGCGGCGATGGACGCGCGCGGCTACGACCGCTGCCGGATGTCGTTCATCACCTTCCACCAGATGGGGAGCTGCGCGATGGGCGCGGACCGCCGCACCTCGGTGGTGGGTGAGCGCGGCGAGTCGCACGACGTGAAGGGACTGTACGTCGCCGACGCCAGCACCTTCCCCGCCTCGAGCGGCGTGAACCCGATGATCACCATCATGGCGATCGCCGATCACGTGGCGCGCGGGATCCTCGAGACGTGCTGAGACTCCCCTTCGGATGGCCCCTCGAAGTCTCCCTGGGGCTCTTCCAGGCGGTGGTGACGCTGGGGATCACGGGGCTCTTCCTCGGCCTCGCCGTCACCTACCGCAAGCGGTACTTCGGGATCTGGGCGGCGGCGTGGTTCGTCTACGTGACGCGCCTCTGCGCCATCGCCCTCTTCATCGTGACCCGTCAGGACCACTGGCTGTTCATCCACCAGGTCGCGACGGGGTGGACGGCGCTCCTCCTCCTCTGGGCGGCGGTGGTGTTCGTCTGGCAGCCGCCGTGGCGCCGTTCGTACTACGTCATCATCGCGGCGCCCGTCGTGTGGGCGTACGTCGCCATCTACCGCGTGCGGGACTTCCTCTTCGCCGCGGTGCCGAGCGTCATCTTCCTGAGCATCGTCACGCTGGTGACGGGCGTGGTGTTCGCGATCTACGCGCGCCGCGCGCGCTCCCGCTGGGCCAGGGTCGTCGCCGGGGGCTTCCTCCTCTGGGGGCTGCACCACCTCGACTACACCTTCCTCCGCTCCCAGGGGGCGTGGGTCCCCTTCGGCTACTACCTCGACATCCTCTTCGAGCTGGCCGTGGCGGGCGGGATGCTGATGGCGGTCGTCGAAGACGAGTTGTCGGGCCTCGCGGCCCTCTCCGCGCTCGCCGGCGACCTGCAGCGGAGCCTCCGGCCCGCCGACGTGATCAGCGCCGTGCTGCAGCGGCCCCTGGCGCTCCCCGCGGTCATCGGGTGCGCCCTCTTCCGGCCCGACGCGCCGGGCGGGGAGCCGGTCTTCCGCGGGGGCTCGGGCGTCTGCGAGGGAGCCGCGCCCGCCTCCCTCACGGAGATGATGGGGCGCTACCCGCACGCGCTCGCCCTGCCGATCACGGTAGCGGAGCAGCGGGCGGGGACGTTTGTGATCGTGAGCCGGGTGCGGGACCCCTTCGCGGCCCTGGACCAGGACTTCCACCAGACCCTGGGCCAGCAGATCGGGGCCGCCCTGCAGCACAGCGAGCTCTATGCGGCGCTGGAAGAGCGGAGCGCCGACCTGAGCCGCGTCTCCGCCGCGATCCTGCGCGCCGAGGAGGCGGAGCGGCGCCGGATCGCCCGGGAGCTACACGACGAGACGGGTCAGGTCCTGACGGCGATCCGGCTCGAGCTGGGGCTCCTGGCCCGGCAGGTGGAGGGGAACGTGCCGGCGCGCGAGGCGCTCGACCGGGCGCTCGACCTCACTGGACGCGCCCTCGAGACGATCCGGGCCACGGTGCGAGGCCTTCGGCCCGCGGCCCTCGACGACCTGGGACTCGTCCCCGCGGTCGAGGCGCTGGCGGAGGAGTTCTCGGGGCGGACGGGCGTCATCGTGGACCTCGACGCCCAGGAGCCGCCGGCGGACATCCCTCCCGAAGTCGAGGTGGCGCTGTATCGGATCTTCCAGGAGGCCCTGACCAATGTCGCGCGGCACGCCGAGGCACGCCGTGTGCAGGCATGGATCCGTCCGGAGGGGCGTGAGGTGGTGCTGGTGGTCCAGGACGACGGCAAGGGGTTCGACCCGGCGAAGACCGCCAAGGGGGGCGAATCGCGGGCCGGCCTCGTGGGGATGCGGGAACGCCTGCTTGGCCTGGGCGGGCGCCTCGACGTGCGGACGGCGCCGGGCTCGGGGGTGCGCCTCGAGGCCCGCATGCCGCTGGAGGGAGCCAATGGCAGCTGACACGCAGGGAGCCGCGGGGCAGGACGCCCCGGTCCGGGTCCTCCTCGCCGACGACCACACCCTGATGCGCGAGGGGGTCCGGCGCATCCTCGCCGCCGACGGCGGCATCGAGGTGGTGGCGGAGGTCGGCGACGGGCAGGCCGCCGTGGCGGAGACCCTCGCGAAGCATCCCGACGTGGCCGTCCTCGACATCACGATGCCCGGGGGCGGCGGCCTCGAGGCGGCCCGTCAAATCCGGCGGCAGGCGCCGGAGGTCCGCATCCTCATCCTCTCGATGCACCTCCAGCCCGAATACCTTCTCGAGAGCGTCCGGGCCGGCGCGCACGGCTACCTCGTCAAGGACGCCGCCGCCGGGGAGCTGGTGGCTGCCGTGCGTGCCGTCTGCAACGGGGACTCGTATTACAGCGCCGCCGTCTCGGCCCAGATGTCGGACCTCTTGCGCCGCAAGCTCGAGGGGGAAGAGGTCACCAACGCCCTCGAGCGCCTGAGCCCGCGAGAGCGCGAGGTCCTCCGGCACATCGCGGAGGGGGCGAGCAACAAGGAGATCGCCGGCACCCTGGGGATCAGCGTGCGGACCGTCGAGACCCACCGCGACAGCCTGATGAAGAAGCTGGGCATCCATTCCGTGGCGGGGCTCACGCGCTTCGCGCTCCGGTGCGGGCTGGTGAGCGACGAAGTGTAGGCCAGGGGCCAGGGGACTGACGCCAAGACGCCAAGAGCGGCGCCGGCCAGAGCCGGCGCCGTTTCACATCCGCGAGCCTTCGGTGTTATAGGGATACGATGACCGCGCAGCGCCGTGCCATGGCCTCCGACACGCTCGCCCTCCTCCTCGCCAAACACGGCCTGGAGCTGGCGCGCCACCTGCGCCGTCTGGTGCGCGACGACGAGGTGGCCGCCGACCTCCTGCAGGACACCTTCCTGCGCGCCCACGGCGCGCTCCGGGGCCTGCGGCCGGGGTCGAACGAGCGCGCATGGCTGTACCGCATCGCCACCAACTCGGCGCTGAACCACCTGAGGGATCGCGCCCGCGAAGCCGCGGCGCTGGCCCGGCACGCGAGCGCGGTGGAGGTGGCCGCGCCCGCGTGGCTCGACGGCGACCAGCCCGGCGGCGGCGCGCACGAGACCGACCCCCGGCACACCGCCGTGTGGGCGCGTGTCGCGGAGTTGCCCGAGCGCCAACGCGTCGCGCTGACGCTGCGCGTCTCGGGGGAATGCGACTACGAGGAGATCGCCAGGCGGATGGGCGGCACGGAAGCGGCCGCCCGCGCCAACGTCCACCAGGCGGTCCAACGGCTGCGGAAGGAGTTCCGATGAAGGCGCTTGAGAGGGACGAGGAGCGCGCCGAGCGGCGGCTCGTGCACCGCGCCTTCGAGCGGCTGACGGGGCGGGACGGCACGCCCCTCCAGTACGCGCTGATGGAGGACACGCCCGTCGGCGTCCTCGGCCTCGCGGCGGGGCCCGCCGGCCTCCGGCGCCTCGAGTACATCCGCGGCGAGGACGATTTCCTCCTGCGGCTCCTGGAGGAGTTCCCCGACCGTCCCCTCGAGCGCTCCGCGGCGCTCGACGCCGTGCGGCGGGAGCTGGACCGCTACTTCGCGGGGAGCCGCTTCACCTTCGAGACGCGGGTGGACCTATCCGACGTGACGCCCTTCCAACAGCGCGTGCTGCGGGAGACGGCGAAGGTGCCGGCCGGCAAGGTGACGACGTATACCGACGTGGCCACCCGCGCCGGGCGGCCGCACGCGGCGCGCGCGGCCGGGAACGCGCTCCACGACAATCCCATCGCCATCATCGTGCCCTGCCATCGGGTGCTGCGGGGCGATGGGTCGTTGGGCGGCTATGCGGGGGGGCTCCCCGCGAAGGAGTGGCTCCTCAAGCACGAGGGGGCGATTCTCCTCTAGGGAAAGTGAGGGAGTGAGACGTGAGGGGTGAGACGTGAAAGGAGACACGGCGTCCGGACTCCCGGTCTCGTGTCTCCTCTTACCCCTGACCTCTCACCCTCTCACTCTTGCTGTATCAGGGCCGGCAACTCCGCCACGCTCTCGATGACCTTGTCCGCCACGATCCCGCTCCGCGCGTAGACCTCCTCGCGGAACTTCCCCGTCCGCACCAGCCACGCCCTCAATCCCGCGCCCTGTGCGCCCTGGATGTCCCCCCAGAGATCGTCGCCGACCATCACCACGCCCTCCGGACCAACGACGCCCTCGGCGCGCAGCGACGCCACTGCCGCGCCGTAGAACGCCGGCGACGGCTTTCCGGTCACCGTCGCCCGCTTCCCGGTGGCGTATTCGAGGGCGGCGACGAAGGGCCCGGCGTCGAGCGCGAGGCCATCTCCCTGCTGCCAGTACCGGTCCCGCTGGAGGCACACCAGTTCCGCGCCTTCCATCAAGTAGCGGAATCCCCGGTTCAGCCGCTCGAACGTCCAGGCGTCCCCGAGGTCCCCGACGAGGACCACCTCCGGCCGCTCGCCCGTGAGGTCGAACGCCGCCAGGTCCTCGAGTGTCGCGTCCGCGACGAGGGGTGCCACCCGCCGCACGCCCCGCTCCTGGAGCAGCGCCACCGCCGCCATGACGGTGGTGACGATCTCCTCCGGCCGCACCGCGAAGCCGTAGCCCG
>JADGQW010000045.1 GCA_017881505.1 Gemmatimonadales bacterium | reverse complement strand
GGGCCAAGCCCGATCGCCAGCAGGGCGACGAGGATTCCGGCCCGCCGGAGTTCGGTGCCGGTGCGCCGGTGCGCCGGTGCGCCGTTTTTCGGTGCGCTCGTTCTCATGCGTCCCTCCTACCTGATCCCGCTCGGCACGGCGGCCGCCGCGGCGGCCGTGAGCGCCAACTCCGGCGTCGGCTGGTCGGGGCCCGTCACCTTCCCACGCCAGGAGAGCTGGCCGACCCTGACATCCAAGATCACGACTGCGTAGGTCGCGTTCACCGCGCCGGGACGGCCCTCGAGGCGGACCGCCACGGGGATGACGGCCACCCGGGCGCCGGTCAGCGCCCCGAGGGCGCGCACCGAGGACCAGAGGGGGTCGGGGATGGCGTCGACCTTCTTGCCGAGGAGGAACCCCGTCGGCAGGTCGGTCGGGTCGGTGGCGATGCCCGGAGAACGCCGCAGGACCCTCCGGATACCCTCCTGGTCGTGCCAGGTCACCTCGTGGGCGTCCCGCGCCAGGACGCTGTCCAGGACCGCCGTGGCGCGGTCCCTGAGGTCGCCGCGACGGATCACGAGACCGGCCAGGGAGTCGCCGAAGAGGATCCCGCCGACGGGGAAGAGAAGCGCCCCCCCACCGGCTATCCCCGAGACCGGGATCTGGCCGATGCCGAGATTGACGAACGGGTCCACGGGAGTCGCCGGGGGCGGTGCGCGGTGGGAGCACGCGCTGGCAGCAATCAATGACAGTAACACGACACTGTGACGACACTTCAGCGTCATCATATTGGGCGACCCGGGATGGTGGTCAGCAAGCGGGGCGAAAGCTAACCGAGGGCCTGGCCCCCGTCCACGCGGATGATCTCGCCGGTGATGTGGCGGGCGGCGTCGCTGCAGAGGAAGGCGATGACCTGGGCGACGTCGTCGGGTTCGGCGAGGCGGCCGAGGGGAGTGTTCCCCTTGGCGCGGGCCACGAGCTCCTCGGAGAGGTGCTGCGTCAGCTCGGTCCGGACGAACCCGGGGGCAACGGCATTGACATTGACGTTGGCGGGCCCGAACTCGACGGCGGCGGCGCGGGTGAGACCGATGAGGCCGGCCTTCGACGCCGCGTAGTTGGCGACGCCGAACCCGGCGCGCATCGCCTGGAGGGCGGCGACGTTCACGATCTTGCCGTGGTGCTGGCCCCGGAAGATGGGGGCCACGGCGCGGATCATGTGGAACGCGCCGGTGAGGTTGGTGTCCACGACGTCGCGCCAGGCGGTGTCGTCCATACGCCACAGCGCCGCGTCGCGCGAGATGCCGGCGTTGTTCACGAGGATGTGGACGCCGCCGAGCGCGTTCTGGGCGGCGGTGACGAACCGCTCGACCTCGGTGAGGTTCCGGACGTCGCAGCGGTCGCAGTAGACCGGGACGTTGAGGCTCTTGAGGACCGCCTCGGTCATCGCGGCCTGGACGCTGACGTCGCGCCCCGGCAGCTCGACGTAGTTGAACGCCACGCCGCAGCCCCGGCGCGCCAGCTCGATCGCCGTCGCGCGACCGATGCCCGTGGCGGCGCCGGTGACGATGGCGCCCTTCCCCTTCAGCTCGGCCTTGAGGGCCCCCGCCTGGGGCTGTTCCTGGTGCGCGAGCTCTTCGAGGAGCGCGGTGACGGCATCGGGCTGGTGCTTGGGCACGGCGCGATTCTATCCGCCCCGATACGGGGCCGCAAGAGTCGGTCATTGACGGCGCCGAAGCTCCAACGCTAAGCTAGCGCGCAAGATGCGACGCCTTCTCTCCGGACTCGTGTGGCTCGCCGTCGGGGCGCTGGGGGCGACGGGATTCGCCCTCCTCGCCCTGCACCGCGGCGAGCCCGTCAGTGCCGCCTGGATCCTCATCGCCGGCGTGGCGAGCTACGTCATCGCCTACCGGTTCTACTCCCGGTTCATCGCGCTGAAGGTGTTCGGGCTGGACGCGCGCCGCGCGACGCCCGCGGAACGGCTCGGGAACGGCCGCGACTTCGTGCCGACGCACAAGTGGGTGCTCTTCGGCCACCACTTCGCCGCGATCGCCGGCGCGGGGCCCCTGATCGGCCCGATGCTGGCGGCGCAGTTCGGCTACCTCCCCGGCACCCTGTGGCTGATCGCGGGCGTGGTGGTCGGCGGCGCGGTGCAGGACTTCACCATCCTCTTCGCGTCCCTCCGCCGCGACGGGAAGTCGCTCGGCCAGATGGCGAAGGAGGAGGTGAACCCGGTGGCGGGGATGGCCGCGATGCTCGCCATCCTCGCGATCATGATCATCCTCCTCGCCGTGCTCGCGCTGGTGGTCGTGAACGCGCTCAAGGCGAGCCCGTGGGGGCTCTTCACCATCGCCTGCACGATCCCCATCGCTCTCCTGATGGGGTGGTGGATGAGGGCGCTGCGCCCCGGCCGGGTCCTGGAGGCGTCGGCCATCGGCGTGACGCTGCTCCTCGTGGCGCTGGTCGCGGGTCGCTGGGTGTCACAGGACCCGACATGGGCGCACTGGTTCACCTGGCCCGGCCCGCGGCTCGCGTGGGCGATCATCGCGTACGGCTTCGCGGCGTCGGTCCTGCCGGTGTGGCTCCTCCTCTCGCCCCGCGATTACCTCTCGACCTTCCTCAAGGTCGGCACCGTGCTCTTCCTGGCGGTGGCGATCCTGATCCTCCTCCCGCCCCTCCGGCTCCCGGCGCTGACGCGGTTCACCGACGGCACCGGGCCGGTGTTCGCGGGGAAGGTCTTCCCCTTCGCGTTCATCACCATCGCCTGCGGGGCGATCTCCGGCTTCCACGCGCTGGTGGCCAGCGGCACGACCCCGAAGATGCTGACGCGGGAGAGCGACGCGCGGCTCATCGGCTACGGCGGGATGCTGATGGAGTCGTTCGTGGGGCTGATGGCGATGATCGCCGCGGCCACCCTCGACCCCGGCGTCTACTTCGCGATGAACGTCCCCGCCGCCACCCTCGGCCCGACGGCGGCGACGGCCGCCACCAAGATCGCGGAGTGGGGCTTCACCCTGCAGCCGGGGACGATGGAGGCGCTGGCCCGCCAGATGGGGGAGGCGACGCTCTTCTCGCGCACCGGCGGCGCACCGAGCCTGGCGGTGGGAATGGCGGCGATCCTCGGCGGGGTGGTGAGCGGGCCGGGCCTCGCCCTCTGGTACCACTTCGCCATCATGTTCGAGGCGCTCTTCATCCTCACGACGGTGGACGCGGGGACGCGGGTCGGCCGCTTCATGCTCCAGGAGATCGCGGGCCACGTCTGGGAGCCGCTCGGACGCACCTCGTGGTACCCCAGCATCTTCCTCACCAGCGCGGCGGTCGTGCTCGCGTGGGGACACTTCCTCTACCAGGGCGTGCTCGATCCGTTGGGGGGCATCAACTCCCTCTGGCCCCTCTTCGGGATCGCGAACCAGCTCCTCGCCGCCGTCGCGCTCTGCGTCGGCACGACGATCATCGTGAAGATGGGGAAGGCACGGTACGCGTGGGTGACGCTGGCGCCGCTGGCGTGGCTCGCCTCGGCGACGCTGACCGCGGGGTGGCAGAAGGTGTTCGCCGCCGATCCCCGCCTCGGCTTCCTGGCGCACGCCCGCACCCTGGCGGGCTCGGGGAATCCCGATGCCGCACGGATGATCTTCAACGACCGCCTCGACGCGGCCCTGGCGCTGCTCTTCATGGCGGTCGTGATGGTGGTGATCGCGGCGTCGGCGCGGGAATGGTGGCTGGTGCTCGCGGGCCGCAAGGCGCCCGTGGTCCACGAGGCGCCGTTCGTGGAGACGGCGTACGCGGTGGGAGATTGAGATAGGGCGACAGGGGCCAGACACCAAGGGAAAGACGAACGCCGGGAGGCTCATTGCGCGTGACGGCGGAGGCGATCCGATCGGGGACTGCGCGCGCGCTGCGGGTCGTGCGCGAGGTGGTCGGCGCGCCCGACTACCAGCGCTACCTGGAGCATCATGCGCGCTGCCACCCGGGCGCGGCGCCCCTGGACCCGCGCGCCTTCTACGCGGAGTTCGTCACCCGGCGCTTCGGTCCCGGCCCCACCCGCTGCTGCTGAGGGCGAGCGCCGCGGCGGCGACGAGCGTCACGGCGGCCGAGAGGGTGAACGCGGAAGGCCCGCCCCACCGCCCGTAGATCCATCCGAAGAGCGCGGCGCCCGGGAGGGAGACGGCGCTGACGCTCCCGTGATACCAGCCGAATCCGCGACCGTGACGACCGCCGGGAGCAAGGCGCGCGACGAGGGTCCGCTCGGGACTCTCCGTCAGCGCGGCCACGATGCCGTAGGCCAGGAAGACGCCCCACGCCTGGCCCGGGGTCGCCGCGCGCGCGAACCCCCACGCGATCGCGGCGTAGGCGAGCCACCCCACCAGCAGCGTGCGGCGCGCCCCCCACCGGTCCACGAGCACCCCACCCGGATACGAGAGACTCGAGCGCACCACGTGGAGCGCGGCCCAGAGGAGCGGGATCAGCGCGACCGCGACGCCGAGGTCCTGCGCGCGCAGGATGAGGAGCGTCTCGGGCGCGCGGAGGGCGGTCGCGACGGAGAGGACGCCCAGGAAGGTGACGAAGGTCCGTCGCTCCGATCCCCGCCCGCTTTCCGCCGCGCCACGGGCGCCCTCCGCTCCGGCCCGCAATCTCGGCACATCCGGGGGGGCATCGCGAGCGGCGTCCCTGCGCGCCGTGCGCACGGCGGCCACCGCGGCGAGGACCGCGAGCGCGCCCGGGATGGCGGCGAGCCAGAAGACCTGCCGCACCAGCAGGCCGGCGGCGATGAGGGCCGACGCCGAGAGGGGCCCGACGATGGCGCCGACGTGGTCCGCGGCGCGGTGCAGGCCGAAGGCCCGGCCCCGGAGCTCGGCGGGAGCGGCCTCCGCGATCATGGTGTCGCGCGGCGCCGTGCGGATGCCCTTCCCCACGCGGTCCGTCGCGCGCAGCACCACCACGTGCCATGCCGCGCCCGCCATCGCGAGGAGGGGACGGACCGCGCCAGCGAGGGCGTAGCCGCCGACCACCAGCGGGCCCCGGAGTCGCGGCCGCTCGGCCAGGTATCCCGAGACCAGCTTGAAGAGGGCGGCGACGGAGTCGGCGAGGCCGTCGAGGACGCCGAGGGCGAGGGCGCCGCCGCCGAGCGTCCGCGTGACGAACGCCGGGAGAAGCGGGTAGATCATCTCCGAGGCCCAGTCGTTGAGGAGCGACGTGGCCCCGAAGTACCAGACGGAACGAGGAAGCCGGCCCGCTGCGGGACCGGCCGTCACCCCATCACTCATCACCCATCACTCATTGCTTGTCCCCCAACCCCATCCCCCACCGCGTCAGCGCCACCGGCAGCCCCCCGTAGCCGAGCACCTCGTCGTGGAACCGCCGCAGCTCGAACGACGCGCCGGCCCGCGCGCGGTAGTCCTCGCGGAGCCGGAGCAGCTCCCGGCGGCCGACGGCGTAGCAGAGCTGATAGCCGGGTGCCACGCAGTAGCGGCGCACCTCCGCCTCGGCGCTGGCGCGTGCGATGCCGAGGAGGTCGGCGAGATAGGTGACGGCCTCGTGGACGGGCATCCCCATCGTGTGCAGGCGCACGTCGAGGACGATGCGCGCCGCGCGCCACAGCAGGTAGAGCTGGTGGAAGAGCCCCGTCTCGGGGCGGTCGTAGAACCCCTCCTCCGCCATCAACTCCTCGCAGTACAGCGCCCAGCCCTCGACGGTGAGGGGGGTCGACACCACGCGCCGCACCGGCGACGGGAGCCCCTGCGCCCAGAGGTGCTGGAGGTGGTGGCCGGGGTAGCCCTCGTGGAGCGCGGTAGCGGCGAGCTCGTGGACGCAGTGTTCGCGCGGCTCCCCCTCGCGAGGCACGGTGACGTAGAAGGTGCCGGTCCGCGCGTCGGCGAACGCGCCCGGGGGGTCGTAGGCGGCGAAGGGGATGAGGGGCGCCATGAACTCGGGCGTGGCCACGACCTCCAGGGCGCCGTCGGGCACGCGCACGAGCCCGCGGTCGAGCACGAAGCGCTTGGCGCGCTCCATCTCGCCTGCGTACGAGTCCACGAGGCCTGAAGCGAGGGGGTGCTCCCCGCGCAGGCGCTCGACGAGCGCGCGCCAGGGGACCCCGGGGGCGATCGCGGCCGCGCGCCGTTCCAGTTCCTGCTCCACGTCGCGCACCAGCGCCTCGCCGTAGCGGAGGATCGTCGGAGCGGTCTCGCGCAGGGCGTGCTCGAACTGCAAGTGGAAGTCGAACGCGTCACGGCCGATGGCGAACTCGCCGTCGGAGCGATCGCGCAGCTCGCCCGAGAGGAAGGCGCAGAAGTCGTCGAGGGCCTGCCGCGCGAGCGGGAGGGCATCGGCGATGGCGGCCCGGGTTTCGGGGCCGGTGCTTGCCGCGAACGCGGGGACACCCTCCGCGAGGAGGCCGCGGCCCCCCTCCGCCACCTGGAGCGCCGTCTCGGTGAAGACCAGCGGCGGCCGCCCGAGCGTGGCCTCTGCCTCGAGGAGGAAGCGCGGCGTAGCGGCGAGCCGGGCGGCGAGCGCGACGCCCCGCTCGTCCGCGGGACGGTCCGCGCGCGCCATCAGGCTGAAGAACGCCGTGAGCAGGTGCGTGAGGTGGAACTCGGGGTTCCGCTCGTGCGGGCGCTCCTTCTCGAAGCGCGCGACGCTCACCCGCAACTCGTTCAGGACCGCCGTCTGGTCAATCTCGTCGGCGAGGGTGGCGGTCTCGCACTCTTCGAACGCGAGGGACATCGCCTTGAGCGCCGCCACGGCCACCCGGACGTCGGCGCGGGTGTAGGCGCCGAGGCGCGCGTCGTGCAGGCGCACACCGGCCTGCGTCGCCGCCACCGGATCGATCTGCCAGCGGAGGTCGAGGAAGGACCGGACGAGTTCGCGATAGGGAGCAGGCACTGCAGGAGTTTGTGCCCGCTGGCGTGACGCGTCAAGCGCGCTTGCCGCCTCGCAGGGCGGCCGTTAGGCTCCGCGCGTGGACCGCACGGTGAAGGAGATCGCCGCCCGCAACGACGTCGCCGCCGCGCGGGCGTGGCTCGCCCGGCACGACGCCGACGTGCTGGGATGGCAGCGCGCCGTGGCCGAGATCCCGGCGCCGACCGGCGACGAGGAACGGCGCGCGGCGTTCGTGGCCGAGCGCTTCGCCGCCCTGGGGCTCTCCGCGGTGCGGCGCGACCGCGCCGGCAACGTGCTCGCGCGCTTCGGCGAGGGGCCGGGCCCCGGCGTCGTGCTCGCCGCGCATCTCGACACGGTGTTCGCCGCGGAGATCCCGCACGCCGTCACGGCGGTGGACGGCCGGCTCGTCGCGCCGGGGATCGCCGACAACGCCCGCGGCCTCGCCGCGCTCCTCGCCGTGGCCGCCGCGCTGCCCTACGCCGGCGCCGCGCTGCGCCGCCCCGTCACCTTCGTCGCGACGACGGGCGAGGAGGGCGCCGGGGACCTCAGGGGCGCGAAGCACCTCTTCGAGGATCCCACCTTCCTCCCCGACGCCTTCATCGCCGTAGACGGCGCCGGCGTGGACCGCGTGGTGCACCGCGCGCTCGGCTCGCGGCGCCTCCGCGCGGAGTTCCGCGGTCCCGGCGGCCACTCGTGGGCGGCGTTCGGGGTCGCGAACCCCGCGCACGCCGCAGGCCTCGCCGTCGCGGCCATCGCCGCGCTCCCCCTCCCACCGACGCCGCGCTCCGCCGCGAGCGTCGTGCGCATCGGCGGCGGCAGCAGCCTCAACACGATCCCGCAGGAGGGGTGGCTGGAGCTCGATCTCCGCTCCGAGGACGAGGCGACGCTCGAGGGGCTCTTCGCCGGCGCAAGCCAGGCGCTCGGCCGCGCGCTCGACACGGTGAACCGGCAGCGCACCGCGGGCACGCCCGCGCTCACGCTGGAGCTCGTCCCCCTCGGCACCCGGCCCTCCGGCGCAACGTCGCCGTCGCACCCGCTGGTGCAGGCCGCCGCCGCCGCGACCCGCTACGTCGGCCGCACGCCGGAGCTCGCCGCCGCCTCGACCGACGCCAACGTCGCCATCGCGCGCGGCATCCCCGGCATCGCGCTCGGCGCCGGCGGCCGCGGCGGCGATCCGCACCTGCCCACCGAGTGGTACGACAACACCGGCGGCCCCGAAGGCCTCGTGCGCCTGCTGCTCGTGACGCTCGCGATGGGCGAAGTGCCCGCCGCCCGGTGAGCGCGCGCTATTGCCCGTTGTCGCGCGGTTTCCTAGTGTAGAGCGTGCCGCCCTTCGAAAAGCCGCACTCGGACCTCCAGGACCTCCTCGGCAAGCCCATCAAGGACCTGGGCCTCGCGCTCGAGGGCTCGCCCCTCGAGAAGTACGTCCACGTCCTCTACCGCGACCTCGAGCGGAAGGGGCTGCGGCACTTCCGCCCCCTCTGCTACCTCTCCGACGAGTGGGGCTGCCCCTCGGGCGAGCCGGTGATCGGGGTCCCCTTCTACCTCGCCGACCCCAAGCTCGCCGCGCTCGAGCGCGACACGAACGACCTCGAGGACGGGCGCGAGATCCTGATGTACCTGCGCCACGAGGCGGGACACGCCTTCAACTACGCGTACGAGCTCTACAAGGGCGACGAGTGGCGCGCGCTCTTCGGGCCGTTCCGCCGCCCGTACCGCGACCACTACCGGCCCGAGCCGTTCAGCCGGCGCTTCGTCCGCCACATCGCCGGCTGGTACGCGCAGAAGCACCCCGACGAGGACTTCGCCGAGACCTTCGCCGTGTGGCTGACGCCCCGCTCCGGCTGGCGCCGCCGCTATCGCGGCTGGCCCGCGCTGCGGAAGCTCCGCTACGTGGACCGCGCCGCGCGCCGCCTCGCCGACACGCCGCCGCTCCGGGCGGTGGGCGCCACCGACGTGACCGTCGCCGACATGGACATCACCGTCGAGCAGTTCTACCAGACGCACACGCCCGACGAGGCGCAGGCCATCGCGGAGCTCGCGCTCGACACCGACCTGGTGGACATCCTCACCAAGCCGGCGCCGCGGCGCCGTGCCGGCATCCGCCCCGCGGGGCCCTGGCTCGCGGAGCACCGCAAGGCCATCGTGGACAAGGTCACCTACTGGACCGGCGTGCGGCGTCCGCTCGTCCGTGCCCTCGTCGACTCGGTCGAGCTGCGCGTCGCCGCGCTCGGCCTCGCCGTCGAGACGGCCCGCGAGGACACGCAGCTGGTGGAGGTGACCGCCTACGCCACCACGCTCGCGATGACGTATCTGGCGCGCGGGCGGTTCACCCAGCCGTGAGGGACCCATGACCGCTGCGGGCCTCAAGGTCGCGATCCTGTACGACGTCTGGGAGGACGAGGGGGAGAAGCCCGCCCCGCCCCCGGAGGAGGCGCCCAAGCCGCGGCGCGCGAAGAAGCGCCCCGCCCGCTCGCGCGCGCGCCGGCCCAAGCTCGACCGCGAGGAGATCTTCGACGCCCTCGCGAAGCTCGGCCACGAGCCCTCCTACCTCGTGGTGGACGGCCGCGACCCGAGCCTCCTCGCCGTCGCGCGCTGCAACGCCGACCTGATCTTCAACCTCACCGAGTCGTACGCCGGCGACGACACCAAGGACATGCATCTCGCCGCCTACCTCGAGCTCCTCGACAAGCCCTACACCGGCGCCGACCCCCACGCCCTCTACCTCGCGCAGGACAAGTCCCTCGCGAAGAAGATCTTCCACTTCCACGGCATCCGCACACCGATCTTCGCCGTCTCGTACAAGGGCCGCACCGACCACGCCCACGACATCGACTTCCCGCTGATCGTGAAGCCCCTCTCGGAGGACGGCTCCATCGGGATCGAGGCCGCGTCCGTCGTCGGGTCGGTGAAGGAGCTGATGGAGCGGATCCACTACGTGCACGAGGAGTTCGACTCGCCGGCGCTGATCGAGGAGTACATCGAGGGGCGGGAGATCTACGCGGCCATCCTCGGCTGCGAGAAGCCGGAGGCGCTGCCGCTCGTGGAGCTGGACCTCTCCAAGCTGCCCGAGGGCACGCCGCGGATCGCCAGCACCGAGGTGAAGTGGGAGAAGGAGACCGAGGCCTACAAGCGCACGCGTTCGCAGGTGGTCGAGGACCTCGACGAGAAGACCACCACGAAGCTGCAGGACACCGCGCTCGCCGCGTACCAGGCGCTGAAGTTGCGGGACTACGGCCGCATCGACATGCGCCTCACGCCCAAGGGGCAGGTGTACGTCATCGAGGCCAACCCGAACCCGTGGCTCTCCTCGGGGGCGGAGTTCGCGATGGCGGCACGCAAGTCGGGCCGGACCTACACCGACCTGATGCGGGACATCGTGGACCTCGCGATGGCCCGCTACGCCTAGCCCCGCGCCCTAGCCGGCCTTCACCTCGGCGTGCGAGCCGAGGGACGCCGAGCCGCGCAGCCCCTCCACCGTCACGTCGTCGCCGAGCAGGGCGCCGTCGAGCTGGCACCGCTCGATCCGGCACCCCCTCCCGACGATCGCGTCCGTCAGCGTGCTCTCCCGCACCACCGTCCCCGCCTCGATCGTGACGTTGGGGCCGACGGTGGACTGCTCGATCACGACGTCGTCCTCGATGAGCACCGGCTCGCGGATCGTGACCCCCGGCGCGAACCGCCGCCCCGTCGTCTTCCGGCTCCCCGGCGCGCGCGCGGCCTCCCCGTGCCCCTGCCCCACCGTGCCGGCCAGCTGCTGGAGCAGGATCCGGTTCGTCTCCAGGACCGTGTTCAGCGCGCCGCAGTCGTACCAGCCGCCGACCTCGGCCACCTTGATGCGCCGCCCGTGCTCGATCATCCACTGGAACGCGTCCGTCAGGTACCACTCGCCCTTGTTCTTCGGCGCCGCGAGGACGTGGTCGATCCCCTGCCACAGCGCTTCCACGTCGCGGATGTAGTACAGCCCGATGTTCGCCAGCTTCGAGATCGGCTCCTTCGGCTTCTCGACGATGCGCGTCATGTACCCCTGGGCGTCGGTCACCACCACGCCGAAGCGCTGGTAGTCCTCGACCTCCTTCGCCCAGATGATGCCTGCGTCCTGGCTCGCCGTGGTGACGGAGAGGTCCGCCTCGAATACGGTGTCCACGAAGATGATGAGCACCGGGCCGTGCACGAACGGCCGCGCCAGGTTGATCGCCCCCGCCGTGCCGTCCTGGACCCGCTGCTCCACGAAGCGCGAGGGGGTCTTGTACCGGCGGTGGACGTATGTCTCCACCTGCTCCTTGAGATGCCCCGTGATGAAGATCAACTCCTCCACCGGGAGCCCCTCGAGCCGGTCCATCACCCAGTCCATGACCGGGCGGCCGGCGACGCGGATGAGGGGCTTGGGGACGAGGTGCGTGTGTGGGCGGAGCCGCGTGCCCTTGCCGGCGAGCGGGATGATGACCTGCATCAGGAGACCCGTCCGTAGCGGTCCTGGAGACGGACCACGTCGTCGAGGTGAGGGGTGGAGGCCTCGAGGACGTCCGTCTCCTCGAGCGCCTCGAACTGGTGCACCAGGCCGGTCGGCACCTGCTGTGCCTCGCCGGCGATCATCATGCGCTCCGCGAGCGCGCCCTGCGCGTCGCGGGAGCGGAAGATCATCCGCCCGCGCAGCACGTAGATGGACTCGTGCTTCTGCACATGGTACTGCAGGCTGAGCAGCTGCCCCGCGTTGATGTGCAGGATCTTGCCCACGTAGCGGTCGGTGGAGGCCCACAGGATCTCGTAGCCCCAAGGCTTCTCGACGCGCACCGGCAGGAACATGTTCGGATGGTCGCTCATCAACGCTCGTTCAGCGTGAGGGTGAGGGACGAGGGCGAAGTGACGCAGGCGCGGACGCAGACGCCGCAGCCGACGCACGCCGCGCCGATGACGGGACGGCCCTTCGCGTCGAGGTCGAGCGCCGCCGGGCCGATCGGGCACACGCGCACGCAGACGCCGCACTCGATCCCCTGGAACGCGATGCAGCGATCGGTGTCGAGGTCGAGGAAGCCGAGCCGCTCCCGCGCCCAGCCGTCGGCCGGCGCGACCAGCGCGCCCGTGGGGCAGACGGTCGCGCAGAACATCCCGTCGCACGCGATGCACGGCTCCGTCTCGGGGATGATCACCGGCGTCGCCGCGGCGAGTCCCGCCGACGAGGGCGCCGTGACGATCGCGCCGACGGGGCACGCTTCGACACAGTAGCCGCAGCGCGTGCAGGCCGCCAGGAACGCCGGCTCCGGGAGCGCCCCCGGCGGCCGGAAGTGCCGCCGCGGCGCCACCTGCTCGGCGAGCATCCCCCCCGCCTCCCGCGCGAGCAGCTTCAGCGCCTCCGTCAGGAACCCGCGGCGGCTGACCTGGTCGTCGGCGCCGGTCAGAACGCCTCCTCCAGGCTCCACACCCATCGCGGCCGGAACGCCCCGTGCCCCGGGAGGCCGCCCATCGCCGCCTCCGGCCGCGTCACGAGCACCGGCAGGTCCAGGCGCGTCACGAACCGCGTCGGCCCGACGCGGTGCGCCGCCCGGAGGCCGATCCCCGCGTCGGCCGCCGCGGGCCGGCGCAGCGCCGCGGGGTCGAGGAGCGCCGCGTCGGCGAACGCGACGGCCCGCACGTCGCTGAAGAACCGGCGCTGCGGGTGCGAGGCGAGGCGCACCGCCGCCTCCGCGTTCACGGCCACCCCCCACGACGCCGCGACGAACGGCGAGAAGCCCCGGAGCCCGAGGCCCCCCGCGGCCTGGTAGTGCGCGCCGCTCCTCGCCCACGGCGCGCCCCGGCTCCGCAGGAAGGGATCGGTGAACGTCGCGTACGGGTCCGCGCCGCCGAGGAAGATGCGACGCTGGAGCGGTACCGCGCTCCCGCCGAGGGTGCCGGCGGCGACGAACCGCAGACGGACGTCGACGCCGCCCCCCAGCAGATCGCGGCGAGCGTCCAGCATGGCGCGTCCGTACGGCGCGCCACGCAGGCGCCGGCCGCCGAGGGACTCGATGGTGCGCGGCGGACACGGCGCGACGCACACCGGGTCGAGCCAGTAGAGCGGCGGCACGACGGGCGCGAACGACTGCCCCGCCGTCAGCTCGACGCGCGAGGCCGACGCTCCCGGATCCCGCTCCCGCGTGCGGCTCGCCCACGCGGAGAGCTCCGCGGTGTTCACGTCGTCCCAGCGACGCCGGTCGAGGTACCGCGCGTCGGTCACGGCCATCACCGAGAGACTCGCCCCGCGGCGCATCGCGAGCGGCGAGTCGAAGTGCGGCTTGTGCTCCATCTCCGCCGACACCCGCCCGCCCACGCGTCCCTCGAGCCACCAGCTGGCCGATTCCGTCTCGAGTCCCGGGGCGCGGCCCCGCACCGGGTTCCCCATGGACACGTACCAGTCGGGCCGGAGCCGCGCCGGCTTCCCGCCGGTCGAATCGTTCCCGAGCCCGGTGGGCCAGGTGAACTGCGTCGTGTTCAGCTCGAACCGGCCCAGGTAGTTGGCGCGCGTCTGGAAACCGAGCGTCACCCCGCCGACGCCGTTGAACCAGGCAATGGGCATCCAGTTCACCACCCGCCGGTCCCGCAGCGCCGGTGTGGTCGCTGACCAGCCGAACCGGAACGTCTCCCGGCCCACGGCGTGCGTGCGGCCGAAGAGCAGGGGCGGCCCTTCGAGATTATTGAGGTAGTTCCAGTCCATCGTCCGGCGCGCCGGGTCGAGCTCCACCCGCCCAGTCCGCACCGGCGTCCGCACCTCGACCACCTCGCGCCGCGCCATCCCCTCCGCCCGCACCACGAGCGTCGTGTCCCCCGCGGGCACCGCGATGTCCACCGGCATCACGCCGCTCCCGAGCCGCGCGATGGCGATCCGCGTCAGCCAGCCGTCCGCGGTGCGCGTGCGGCGGACGTCCCGCAGCGCGTAGTCCACCAGGGGCGTGCCGTGCAGCCACTCCGCGAAGAACCAGCCGAGGTCCTGGTGGGCCGCCGTCTCCATCGCGCGCCGGAACGCGTCCTCCGAGACGTGCTTCAGCTGCCACTCGGCGTAGTAGGAGCGCAGGCCGCGGCGGAAGGCGTCCTCACCCACGACGTACTTCAGCATCTCGAAGATCAGGGCGCCCTTCCCGTACACCATCTCGTTGTAGACGCCGAAGTCGGCGAACCGCTCCGCCGGCGTGGCCACCGGTTCGCTCCAGCCGTCAAGGTCCATCCCGAGGATGCCCTGCTGTGCGCCGAGGCTCGGCGGCGCGCCGGGCCGCAGCCGCTGGAAGTGCCAACTGGTCTGGAAGGAGGTGAAGCCCTCGTCGAGCCAGCCATCCTTCCATTCGTTGTTCCCGAGGATGCCGTACAGGTACTGGTGACCCCCCTCGTGGAAGATCAGCCCCTCGCTCGGCCCGCCGTTCATCACCACCATCGGGAACTCGGTGCCGCCCCCTTCGATGCGATGCAGCGCCGTGAACTGCGGCCACGGGTACGCGCCGAAGATCGTGTCCATCCAGGCGAGGAGCCGGCCCATCCGCGCGAGGACGAGGCCGCCGCCCCACGTCGGGCGGTCCTGCGGCAGATAGAAGGTGCGCAGCACCGTCGCCCCGAAGCGGCCCTCCTCATACACGTAGTCGGGGTTCAGCGACCACGCGAAGTCGTGCACCTGCTCGGCGTGGAACCGCACCCGCTTGCGGCCCTGCTCCGCCGGGCCCCACGCCGCCAGGGCGTTCGCCGACGGCAACGCGGCGTACCAGTCGGATTGCAGGGTCACGCTCGTCTGCGGCGTGGCGCGCGCGGCCATCCACCCGGGATCGCCCTCGACGGGCACGCCGGTCGCGGCAACGACCTGGTCCGCGGCGAGGTCGAGGGCCACGTCGTACTCCGCGAACTCGCCGTAGAACTCGCCGGCCAGGTAGAGCGGATGCAGCTCCCAGCCGAAGCGGTCGTACACCACGACCTTGGGATACCACTGCGCGAAGTCGAAGCGGCGTGCCGCGCGCCCCTGGCGCCGCGGGATCACGCTGAGCCGCGACTGCCACTCGACGTCCACCGTCACCGAGTCTCCCGGAGCGAGGGGGCGCGGCAGGGGGAAGCCGGCGATGGTGGAATCGGGGGCGAAGGGATACGTCGGCTCCACGGCGACGCCGCCGGCGAGGACACGCCCGAGCCGCTCGAAGGCGTTGTACGGGTCGGGGAGGTAGCCGAAACGGCGGATCCCCTCGCGGCGCTCGCTCTCGGACCACCGCGAGCCGGGCCGGAAGGCGTTCAGGTAGAGATGGACGTAGAAGGCGCGGAGGGTGTCGGGACTGTTGTTCCGGTAGACGATCCGGCTCGCGGCCGCGAGGACTCCCGAGGGCTCGTCGAGGGCGGCACGGATGGTGTACCGGACGTCCTGCTGCCAGTAGCCCGCGGTGTCGCCCTGGGGCCGGGGCGGCGAGGCCTGCGTCTGGAAAAGGAGTGCGGCGACTGCGGCGGCTGCCAGCACGGGGGCCCCCCCTTACGCGCCGCCGCCCGCCCGCGCGTGGAGCATCGAGAACCGGAGCGCCTGCAGGCGGCGACGGAGCGATCCGTCGAGCACCCGGTCGCCCATGCGGACGATCAGGCCACCCAGAAGCCTGGGGTCCGTCCGGAAGTGGGGCAAGACCTCCTGCCCGACCAGCCTCGCGAGCGATGCCGTGATGGCCTTGGCCGCTTCGGGATCCACGTCGTGCGCCGTCGTGACGCCGGCGTGGATGCGCTTGAGGTGCTGGTCCACCATCTGCTCGTACTCCGAGGAGATCATTCCGAGCAGTCCCTGGCGGCCCCGCTGCACCACCGCCTCCAGGAAGCCGATGAACACATTCGGCGCGCGCCCCTCCAGCGCCTCCCGGAGGAGCTGCTTCTTGCGCTGCTGCGGGACGCGGGGCGACGCCATGCCCGCCGCGAGCCGCGGCTCCGTCGCCACCGCGCCCGCCACGGCGTCGAGCAGCACGCCGAAGGCGAC
>JADGQW010000044.1 GCA_017881505.1 Gemmatimonadales bacterium | reverse complement strand
GCGCAGCTCTCCCGCTGCTCCCCCTCGCGCAGCGCCGCCTTGGCCGCCGCCGTGGGCGGCTGGCAGAACGTGTCGTCCACGCCGCTCGCGCCCGACGTGGCCACGGCGAGGTGGATGGTGTGGCCGCGCCCGTGCAGGAGGCGCATCGTCACGCCGATGGCGTCGAAGTCGTCGGGGTGCGGCGCGAGGACGAGCACCGCCGCGCCCGTAGGGAGCGGGATGGTGTCGAACGGCACGGGCCTTCGCGCGCCGCTCACGCGGCCGCTCGCCGCGCCGCCCGGATGCGCACGGCGTGCACGATGCTCTTCACATCGTGCGTCCAGACAGGGAGGATGACGGACACCGCGAGCCCTTCCGCGTCGGCGACGATGCCGAGGGCGAGCGCGAGGGGCACGAGGGGCACGGCGCTCCCGAAGCCGAGAAGGGCGACGAGCGCGGCGAAGAGGGAGAGCCCCCACGCCTTCGCGCTCCAGGCGTGGTACGCCGCCTCCCTCCGGAACTTCACGAAGTCGAAGCCGTATCGGGCGATCTCCAGCGCCAGGACGGCGACCGCCATCCAGGCCCACGGCCGGAGGAGGTCCGCGTGGAGGAGCCACGCCGCCCACGCTGCACAGAGGAAGAAGACGGTGTCCGTGGCGCTGTCGAACCGGCGCACCGCCGGCGTGTCCACGCCGAAGCGCCGCGCCAGCACGCCGTCGCAGTAGTCGGAAGCGAGGGCGGCGAGGCAGACGGCCACGGCGGGCGCGCCCGCGACCCCACGGTACGCCATCAGCACGAGGACGGGCCCGAGCACGAGGCGCAGGCCCGTGAGCGCGAGGACGAGGGCGAGCCCCATCAGACCTCGCCGTCCGGGAGTGTCGGACGCCGCGTCGCGCTCACCGCGCCGACAGCCGACCGGAGCCCGCGGCCGAGAGGCGCGCCGCTGTCAGCCGGCAGGCTTCGCCACCCGGATCCGCGCGTCCAGCGCGACGGCCCCCTGCCCTTCGGCCAGCGCGCGGAGAGGATTGATCTCCGCCTCGGCGATCTCGGGGAAGTCGGCCACCAGGCGCGAGAAGGCCAGGAGCGTCTGCACCACCGCCTCCCGGTCGGCGGGGACGAGGTCGCGGAATCCGCGCAGCTTCTTCCCCGCCCACGTCCGCTCGAGCATCTCCTCCGCCTCGGCGCGCGGGAGGGGCGCGAGGCCGAACGCCACGTCCTTGAGCCCTTCCACCTCCACCCCGCCCGACCCGAACATCACCTGTGCGCCGAATTGCGGGTCGCGCACGGCGCCGGCGATCACCTCCTGCCCCTTGGGGAGCATCGGCTGGAGGTGCACGCCGAGGATCCGCGCGCCGGGGCGCGCGGCCTTCGCCGCCCCCGTCACCTTCTCGAACGCCGCGGCCACCGCGTCGGTCGTGCGGAGGTCGAGGACCACGCCGCCCACGTCCGACTTATGGGTGATGTCGGGGGAGGCGACCTTCATCACCACCGGGAAGCCCATCATCCGCGCCAGTTCCGCCGCCTGCGCCGCGCTCCCCGCCGCCTGGAGGCGCGGCATGCGGATGCCGTACGCCTCGAGCAGGCTCGTCGTGGCCTCCGGGGAGAGCCACCCGCCGCCCGCGGCCAGCGCCTGCTCGATCGTCTCCCAGGCCGCTTCGCTCCGCGTCTTGCCCATCGTGCCTTCCTCCTGCGGGACCTGCGCGAGCCACTCGCCGCGCCGCACCAGCGCCGCCAGCGCCGACGCCGCCTGCTCCGGGAACCGATAGTCGGGCACGCGCGCCTCGGCGAGGAGCGCCGCGCCCTTGTTCACGAGGTACGCGCCGAGGAGCCCCACGAGCACCGGCTTCGTGGCGGCCTTCGCCACCGGAATGAGCGCCTCGGCGATCGCCTCCGGCGTGTAGAGCGGCGGTGGCGGGCTCAGCACGATCACGCCGTGGACCCCGGCGTCAACCAGCAGGAGCCCCAGCGCCTCCGCGTAGAGCTGCGGCGAGGCGGCGGCGAGCATGTCCACGGGGTTCGCGACGCTCGCGGCGGCGGGAAGGATCGCGCGCAGCGCCCGCTGCGTCGCATCCGTGAGTGCGGCGAGGGCGAGGCCGTGCTCCTCGAGGGAGTCGGTCGCGATCACGCCGGGGCCGCCGGCGTTCGTGAGGACGGCCATCGCACGCCCCGCTGGGAGGGGGCACCATGCCAGCGCCCGCGCCCAGTCGAACATCTCCTCGAGCCCGTCGGCGCGCTGGATGCCCGCCCGGCGGAACGCGGCATCCCACGCCGACTCCGCGCCCGCGAGCGCGCCCGTGTGCGACGCGGCCGCGCGCTGCCCCGCGGGAGACCGGCCCACCTTGAGCGCGAGGACCGGCACGCGGCGCGACACGCGCCCCGCCACGTCCACGAACCGCGGTCCCGCCCCGACGCTCTCAAGGTAAAGGGCGATGACCTTCGTGTGCGGATCGTCGGCCGCCGGGCCCAGCAGGTCCGTCTCCGTGAGGTCGGCTTGGTTGCCGACGCTCACCATCCGCGAGAAGCCGAAGCCGCGCCCGTTGGCGTAGTCCACGACCGCGCCGCACACCGCGCCCGAGTGCGACACGAAGGCGATCTCCCCAGGCCGCGGGGCCGGCGGCTGGAGGAACGTGGTGTCGATCGGCACGTGCGTGTCGAGGAGGCCGATGCAGTTGGGCCCGATCACCCGCACGCCCAGTTCGGCCGCCACCTTCGCCAGCTCCGCCTCGATCGCCGCCCCCTCGGCGCCGACCTCCTTGAAGCCCCCGGACGCGACGATCACCGCCCGGATGCCGCGCGCGTGGCACGCCCGCAACGCGTCCACCGTCGCGGCGGCCGGCGTGGCGAGCACGGCGAGCTCCACGGGATCGGGCACCGACGGGATGTTCGGCTGGACGGGCCGGCCCAGTAGCGTGCCACCGCGCGGATTCACGAAGTGGATCGCACCCGGGTAGCCGCTCGCCACCAGGTTCCGCGCCAGGCCGTAGCCGAGCTTCGCCGGGTCCTGCGACACGCCCACGACGACCACGCCGCGGGGCGAGAAGAACGCGTCGAACACCGGATCCGTCACCACTCCTCCTCGATCCACCGGGGCATCCGGCTCACAGGCACCGGTACACCGCCTCGCGCAGCGCGGCTTCCCGCGGGTCGCTCCAGACGTGGAGCCCCATGCGGTTCATCGCGTACGCGAAGCCGACGCCGGCGTCGGGGTCGGCGAACCCGAACGAGCCGCCCGCACCGAGCGTGCCGAACGCCCCTTCGCCGCTCCCGAACCGGAAGGCGGGCGAGGGCTTGAGATACCCGAACGCGTAGCGGGTGTCCACCAGCAGCACGGCGTCGCGCGCGCCCCCGGTGGGCGGCCGCGCGGCGGTGCGCAGCTCCGCCATCGTGCGGGGCCCGATCCCCAGCTCCGTGCCTCCGGTGGCGAGGACGCCGTACGCCCGCGCGATGTCCCTCACCACCCCGTAGCCACCCACCGCCGGGATCTCCACGCCCCGCAGCGCGGGCGCCGCGAAGTCCTCCGGTCGGCGCACCTTCGGATTGGCGAAGGTCCGCGAGGTGAGCGAGCCGGGCGTGAGCAACGCCAGGAGGAAGCGCCACGAGTCGCGGTCGAGGTCCCGGAGCAGGGACAGGGGGTGGATCATCTCCACCGTGGCGAGCCGCGCGTCGGGGATCCCCGCCGGCAGTCCGATGTGGAACTCGATCCCGAGCGGGGCCGCCACCTCCTCGTGGAAGAACCTCCCGATGCTCCGGTGCGCCGGGTCCACGCGCCGCAGCAGCTCCCCTTCGTAGAAGCCGAGGGTGAGGGCGTGGTACCCGTGGCGCGTGCCCGGCTCCCACGCGGGGGCCTGCCGCGCGATGATCGCGGCGACCGCGTCGAGGTCCGCGAGGGTGGCGGCGGGGAGGGGCTCGTCCACGGCGCAGAGCCCCGCCTGGTGGGCCATCAGCTGCCGGACGCTCACGCGCTCCTTGCCCGCCTGCGCGAACTCCGGCCAGTACGCCGCCACGCGCTCATCGAGGTCGAAGAGTCCGCGGGCGTGGGCGATCGCCATCGCCATCGCGGACAGGCCCTTGGTGGTGGAGAAGACGAGGACGAGGGTGTCCTCCTCCCACGGGGCGAGCGACCCGTGGTCGCGCACGCCGCCCCAGAGGTCCACCACCTTCTCGCCGCGCCGCCACACGGCGCACGCCGCGCCCACTTCGCCCCGCTCGGCGAAGTTCGCCGCGAACGCGTCCCCGACGGCCTCGAACCCCGAGGCGAGGACACCGTGGAGCGGCACCGGCCGTCCGCCGAGGGCCGCCGCGGGAACGGAGGTCCGCAGCGGAGCCCGCGGCGCCGTGGTCACCGTGCGAAGTGCTGCGCGAGGAAGGTCAGCGACTGCGCGACGTGCGCGCGCCAGTACGTCCAGGTGTGCGCGCCGGGATACTCATGGTACTCGAGGGGCACGCCCAGCCGTGCCAGCTGCGCGCGCAGCGCCCGGTTGTTCAGCAGCAGCCCGTCCTCCGTGCCGATGTCGGCGTAGAGCGCCGGGAGGCGGGCGCGCGCCGGCGCGTCCAGCCGGGCGATCCGCCCGACGGGGTCGCGCGTCATCCACTCGCGCGCGTCGGTACCGAAGACCAGCGCGAGGAGCGGCCAGATCGACGGCGACGAGGTGCGGAGGGTGTCGGCGCGCGCCGCGTACGTCACCGTGCCCGTCGCGGTGTCCACCGCCAGCACCAGCAGCTCCACGGCTCCCGAGTGGCTCGCCGCGGCAGCCCAGAGGTCCGGGTACTCCACGGCGAGGGACAGCGCCCCGAACCCGCCCATCGAGAGGCCCGCGATGCCGCGGTGTCGTGCGTCGGCCAGCGTCCGGTAGGTGGCGTCGATCTGCCGCACCAGGTCCCGCGCGATGTAGTCGTCGTAATGGGGATTCCGCACGCAGTACCGCGCGGCGGGCTCGCGCAGGTCGGCGCGCTGCGGACAGAGCTTCCGGTCGTACGCCGGCGCCCAGTCGGTGTAGAAGCCGTCGTCGCCGTCGGGCATCACCACGATCGTCTCGGGCATCCCGGCGGCGATCAGGGAGTCCATGACGACGTCGAGCCCGCCCTTCTGCGCCCAGTCGTTCTCGCTCCCCCACGCGCCGTGGAGGAGGTAGACCACCGGGTACCGCCGCATCCCGTCGGTGGGATAGGACGGAGGCAGGTAGATCAGGTAGTCCTTCCGCGCCCCGAGCGCGCCCGACTGGAAGTCGTCCATCGCGATGGTGCCGTGCTGCTGCGCTGCCGAGGGGCTCGCGCCGACCGCGAGCGCCGCGAGGGCGAGCGCCCCGACGCTCCACGCGTGGCGGCCAGCGAGCGATCCTCGGCTGGACATCGGTCCCATCTCCTTGGCCATCCCGATCCGTTCCCCGTGCGACGGCATCCGTCTTATCCGTGGGTCCGAGCTTCCGCAAGACGCGGGCCGGGACCCGCTCATGGGGCGTCGAGGAATCGCGCGCGGACCTCCGGCGTGGGGACGAAGCAGGCGGCGCCGGAGAGGCGGTGGCGGTGCCGCGCCACCAGGTCGTACGCGGCGTCGCGCAGGGGCCGCGGGACCAGCCACGTCGCGAGGGCGAGCGTCCACGCCCCGCCGAGGTACGACGCGATCCGGAGCGCCGCCGCCGAGCGCAGGAGCACCCGTTCGCTCGCGCCGGCCGCGGCGGGCTCGACCCAGACCACCGAGTCGGTTCCCGCCAGCGCCGGGTGCCGCGCCGCGACGTCCCGCGCGAACGCACCCCCGAGCGGGGCGAAGCGCAGCGTGCCTTTCCGGTCGCGGCGCAGGACGAAGGCGACGGTGGCCCCGCAGAAGCCGCAGGCCCCGTCGTAGAGGAGGACGGGGCCCGCCACCGCGGAGCCCCGGGGCCCCGCACCGCCCGCCGGAGGCGCCGCTACCGTGCGACGGCCCCGGTGACGCGCACCATCACCACGCCGTGCGAGGGCACCTGCGCCGCGAACCGGTTCACCTTCCGGCCCAGGTCGCGGTGCGCCCACAGGTCGCGGACGGTGGCCGCACCGGCGCGCAGGCCGATCGCGCTCCATTCCACGGCGATCTCCGCGATCGCCCCGGTGCGATTGACCAGCGCCACGGCACGGGCGCCGCCGGCGAGGGGCTTCATCCACACCTGGAGGTCGGGCGCGGGCTGCGCCGCGAGCCATCCCTGCACGCCGAGTGTGTCCTGGTCCACCGCGATGACCTCGCGGTTCGTCAGGAGGTCGCGCGTGGTGTCGGACATCGTCCGGATGTCGTTCCCGGCAATGAGGGGCGCGGCCATGATCGCCCAGAGGGAGAAGTGCGCACGGTACTCCTCCGCCGTCATTCCGCCGTTCCCGACCTCCAGCATGTCGGGGTCGTTCCACCCGCCGGGGCCAGCCACGAGGGCGTGGCGCGCGGACGCGTCGGCGACGTTGAGCATGGACTGCCAGCGGTCGGAGATGTCCCCAGTGGTGCGCCAGAGATGCCCGACGCCCACCGCCCACTCCCACGGACGGTTGCTCCCCCACTCGCAGATGCTGAAGACGATGGGCCGGCCCGCCGCGCGGAGCGCGTCGCGGAACTCGGTGTACTGGGTGCGCGCGTTCAGGCTGTCGGCGTTGCACCAATCCACCTTCGTGTAGTCCACGCCCCACTCGGCGTAGGTGCGGGCGTCGATCTGGTAGGAGCGGTAGCTCCCCGGCCGCCCCTCGCAGGTGCGCCGCCCGGCGTCGGTGTAGAGGCCGAACTTGAGCCCTTTGGCGTGGACGTAGTCCGCCAGCGCGCGCATCCCGTGGGGGAAGCGCTGCGGGTCGGCGACGATGCGGCCCGTGGCGCTGTCGCGCGCGACCTGCCAGCAGTCGTCGATCACGACGTACTGGTAGCCCGCGTCGCGCATCCCGCTGGAGACCATCGCGTCGGCGACGCCCTTGAGGAGGTCCTCGCTGACGTTGCAGGCGAACTTGTTCCAGGTGTTGAAGCCCATCGGCGGGGTCCGCGCCAGGCCGTCGTCGAGCCGCTGCGCCTGCGCCACCGCCGCGCCCACCGCGAGCGCCAGGAGGGCGCCGCCGATCGTGCGATCCACGAACCGTCTCATCGTCTCGCTCCCGCCGCGGTGTCGGCCGGAACCTGCGCCGCCGGCACCCGCCTGGTGAGGGTCGCTCCCTGCTCCCCGTAAATCCCCCGGTCCCACTGGACGGGGACGAGCCGCGTCCCCTCCCGCCGCCACACGAAGGCCAGCTCGTTCGCCGTCCCGTCGGGGCGTATCGGCTGCACCCTGAGCACATCCCCCTTCGCCGACCACCAGCCGGGGTGCAGGGTCGTGCCGAGGCCCACGAACGCGAGCGCGGCCGACGCCACCGTGTCGGGACCGATCTTCACCAGCAGCACCCGCGGGCGCGCCGCACCTGGCAGCGTGTCGCTCTCGTAGATGCCGGCCCACTTGGCGGTGTCGGGGGGCGCCGCACGCCCGGTCGTCCGCCCTCCCGTCCCGCACCCCACCAGCGCCATCGCGCACGGCAGCAGCGCCGCCGCGACCGTTCCGCACGCCCGCATCCCGTTCACGCTTACGCTCTCCCCTGTTCGGCGGCGCCGTCGCGCCGCGTCGTTGCCGTCAGCCCGCGGGGCGCTGCACCGCGCGCCAGCGGAAACAACCCACGAGGTGATCGTTCACCATCCCCGTCGCCTGCATGTGGGCGTAGACGATCGTGGATCCCACGAAGCGGAAGCCCCGCGCGACGAGGTCCTTGCTCAGCGCGTCCGACTCGGCGGTCTTCGGCGGGACCTCCGTCAGCGCCTTCCAGCGGTTCACCTTCGGCGTCCCGCCCAAGAAGCGCCACACGTACGCGTCGAAGCTCCCGAATTCCTCCTGCACCCGCAGGAACGCCCGCGCGTTGCTCACCGCGCTCGCCACCTTGAGGCGGTTGCGGATGATGCCGGGGTCCCGAAGGAGCCGCGCCACCTTCGCCGCCGTGTAGCGCGCGACCTTCGCGGGGTCGAACCCGTCGAACACCTCCCGGTAGCGGTCGCGCTTCCGGAGCACGGTCTCCCACGAGAGCCCCGCCTGCGCCCCCTCGAGCACCAGGAACTCGAAGTGCAGCCGGTCGTCCCGCACCGGCACGCCCCACTCCGTGTCGTGGTACGGGATGGACAGGTCGGTGCGCGCCCAGCCGCAGCGCCCGCCACCGGCGACGCCGCTCACTCGCGGCGCCTCCGCGCGACCACCGCCGCGAGGAGGGCGACGCCCACCGCGACGAGCGCGGGGAGCAGCGTCCCGGTCCCGTGCGGCAGCCGTCCGCCGGCGAGGAACGCCCCGAGCCCCAGCGCCGCGGCGGCGCCCGCCGCCACCGCGATGAGCACCCCGCGCGCCGGCCTGGCGCCCTCGGGCGAATGGTCGGCCGCGAGCGCCAGCGCATGGCGCACCTCCTCGTCGCTCAGGTCCGGGTATCGCTGCTGGAACTCGGCGATGGTGAGGGCGACGCGCTGACCCAGCTCCTGCGCCCTCGGGGACGTCGACCGGGGAGGTACGATCGGGAAGACCATCGTTCTGCCTTTCGCTGCGGCGCGGGCGACCGGAGCCCGGACTCAGTCGTGATGCTCGGCCGGGCTCAGGCGGTCCGCGCCGGGGAGCCGGTCCGCCAGCTTCGCGGGATCGTGGATGAGCACCGGCAGGTGCTGCGGACAGATCCACCGCGTCCCGCCGCGGTACTCGAAGGCGAGGAGCGGCGTCTCGTCGCTCCCGCGGCCGCAGGCCACGCACTGCTTCGGGTCGGTCATGGTTGCTCCACCACCCAGTCCATCGCCGCCGCGCGGTCCTTGAAGCTGCCGAAGGTCCGGCCCGAGAACCGCGACACCGCGACCAGCGCGATGTTCTTGATCCCCTCGACGCCGACCACCGCGCTCGCCTTCATGTACGGCTCGTTGTGCTTCGCGAAGCCCTTCATTGCCGCGAGGGTCTCGACATTGTATACCGTCCCCGTCGCGTCGAAGACGGAGAGGACGCTCTTCGGCGGCTGGCCCGCGATGAATCGCTTCGCCTCGGCGATGCTCTCCTGGAACTCAATGCCCGCCCGCAGCCCGGAGAAGTCCTGCAGGAGGACCGACTTCCCCTTGTGCGTCACCACGCTGATGCGGCTCATCCCGCCCTCCCCGCTGAAGAAGCCGCCGCCCGCTCAGCGCCCCGCCGAGAGGCGGAGGCCGACGATGCCGACCACGATGAGCGCCAGCGAGACGAGGCGGCCCAGGTCCCGCGATTCCCCGAACAGCCAGATGCCCACCAGCGCCGTCCCCGCGGCGCCGATCCCCGTCCACACCGCGTACGCCGTACCCACGGGGAAGCTGCGGAGCGCCTGCGCCAGGAGCCAGATGCTGATCGCCATCGCCCCCACCGTGAGCGCGCTCGGCCCCAGCCGCGTGAACCCCCGCGACCCCTTGAGGCTCACCGCCCACACGACCTCGAAGAGGCCGGCGGCGAGGAGCAGCAGCCAGGGACGCGTCATCGCCCGGCCCTCACGCGCCGCCGCCGCGCGGCTCGCGCGTGGCCGCCGGCCCCTCGCGCGCCGCGCCGAACCAGCGGCGTGCGCGCGGCGTGAAGAGCAGCAGGGCCGAGAGGGCGCACACCCCTGCGACCGCGCCGAGGATCGCCACCATCCACCCCGACGGGATCCCCATGAGGGCCCGCTCGCCCGTCAGCTCCAGGGTCGTGCGCACCCACTCCCCGGCGCCGAGGAGGAGCGCCACCTGCAGCGTGCGCCACGCCCACCGCCGCCGCACGAAAAGGAGCGCCACCAGCACGAGAGCCAGCCCGACGAGGAGGAGCTGCCCCGCCCTGAGGAAGTGGGCCCCGAGGACCAGGAGACTCACCGCCGCGGGCGCGAGGAGCAGGGCGGTCAGGATGTTCCCTCCTGGCGGTCGAGGGCGATGTCGTCGAACGACACCGGGTCCTCGAGGGGCTCGAGGTGCGTCAGCACCGAGCAGTTGGGGAGCACGCCCCGGATCTCCCGCTCGAGCTGCTCCAGCAGCTGGTGGCCACGGTGCACCGACCATTCCCCCGGCACCAGCACGTGCATCGAGACGAAGCGGCGCGCGCCCGCCTGCCGCGAGCGGATGGCGTGGAACTCCACCCCCTGCGCGCGGTACGCGGCGATGATGCGATTGACCGCTTCCCCCTCGCGCACCGGCAGCGCGGTGTCGAGGAGGCCGAGCACCGAGCGGCGCACCAGCCGCTGCCCCGTGACGATGATGTTCACCGCCACCACCAGCGCGACGATCGGATCGAGTCGCTCCCAGCCCGTGAGCGCCACCCCGGCGACGCCGACCACCACGCCGAGCGACGTCCACACGTCCGTCATCAGGTGCCGCGCGTCCGACTCGAGGGTGATCGAGTCGAACCGCCGCCCGATGTCGAAGAGGACCCGCGCCACGGCGAAGTTGATCGCCGAGCCCACCGACGCGATCGCGATCCCGAGGCCCGCCTGCTCCAGCGCGCGCGGGTGGATCAGGCGACTCACCGCCGCCGCCGCGATGCCGATCGCCGCCAGCAGGATCAGCGTCCCTTCGACGCCGCTGGCGAAGTACTCCGCCTTGTCGTGCCCGTGCTGGTGCTCGTCGTCCGGCGGCCGCGCCGCGACCGTCAGCATCGCCAGCGCCACCACCGCCGCCGCCAGGTTCACCAGCGACTCGACGGCGTCCGAGAGCAGCCCCACCGACCCCGTCAGGGCGTACGCCGACCCCTTGAGGGAGATGGTCGCGACCGCCGCGGCGATCGAGAGCCACGCATAGCGGGTGAGGGACTGTCGGCTTGTCATCGGGAAATAGGAATCTAGCGCCCGGCCCCCACCCGGGCGACGCGGCGGATGACCACGCGGGAGCGCCCCCGCGCGCCCTCGCGCGCCTCACATGCAATCCCGCCCCACCCCCCCCTGACTAACGGGACAGCTCTGCTCTCCTTTCCGAGAGATGTGGTCGGTGAAGTCCGGTGCGGGGTGGTGGGACAGGGTCGAATGCATCACGCAACCCGAGTCCGCACAATGTATTATCTCCATTCGGAGAGGTCCCGGTTGGGGGGGAATAACGCCGGTCCGGCGCCGCTCACCGGCGCACGATGGTTGCGACTTGGAGCGCAGAAGCCCCTCTTCCAGCGCGCGGTGCGAGCGCCCAGGACGGCCCTCGCCGGCGACGCCGCGAAGCGGGACCGGATCGAACCGTGGCCCTTGACCAGGTGACGCCATGACCGCTGTGGCTGAACGGCCGAAGCCGTTCGTCTTCCCGGAGTACTGCAAGGGGTGCGCGCGCTGCATCGGCGCCTGCCCGAAGGACTGCATCACGCTGGGGAAGGAGATCAACCCGCAGACGGGGCTGATCCCGGTCGTCATCGACCTCACCCTGTGCAACGGCTGCGGCCTGTGCATCAGCGCCTGCCCCGAGCCCTTCGGCCTGCGGCCGCAGGGCGAGGAGGCGGCCTTCGAGCTGCAGGATCCCGCGAAGCTCCTCGGCCCGCGCCCCTTCGACGTGCCGGTGCCGGAACCCCGCCCCAACACCACCATCCCGCTCCCCGCGCGCGAGCCGCTCATCACCAAGGGCACCTACGCCGCGGCCATCGGCGCGCTGCTCGCGGGCTGCCGCCACGTGTACGGCTACCCGATCACTCCCTCGACGGAGGGCGCGGAGCTGATGGCGAAGGTGCTGCCCAAGCTCGACGGCGTCTTCATCCAGGCGGTGAGCGAGGTCGCGACGGTCAACATCATGTACGGCGCCGGCGGGGCCGGGCAGCGGTGCATCACCTTCACCAGCTCGCCGGGCTTCAGCCTGATGCTCGAGGGGATCTCGTACATGATCGGCTCGGAGGTCCCGGCGGTGTTCGTGAACGTGATGCGCGGCGGGCCGGGGCTGGGCAACATCGCCCCCGAGCAGGCCGACATCAAGCTCGTCTGCCGCGGCCTCGGCCACGGGAACACGCACGCCATCGTGCTGGCCCCGGCGACGCCGCAGGAGATGCTCGACATCGCGATGCTCTCCTTCGAGCTCGCCTTCAAGTACCGCAACCCGGTGATCATCCTCGGCGACGGCTACCTGGGCCAGATGACGGGCCAGGTCCGGCTGCCACGGCAGATGGTGAAACCGGGCATCCCCGAATGGGCGGTGTACGGCGACCGGTCGCACCGCGGCAACCTGATCTGCTCGATCGACCTCTCCGAGGCGGACCTCGAGCAGCACAACGTCCACCTCAATGCGAAGTACGATCGGATGCGGGCCGAGGAGCAGCGCGCCGACGCCTACCGCTGTGACGACGCCGACATCCTCATCGTCGCCTGCAACACCCCCTCGCAGCTCGCCAAGAGCGCCATCCAGGAGCTGCGCGGCAAGGGCCAGAAGGTGGGGCTCTTCCGGCCGATCACGCTGTGGCCCTTCCCGATCGACGCGCTGCTCCCCCTGCTCCCGCGGATGAAGCGGCTGGTGGTGGTCGAGGCGAGCGCGGGCCAGCTCGAGGACGAGGTGCGGCTCGCGCTGAGCCACGCCGGCGTCCACGCACCGCCGCCGATCAGCCACGTGCGCCGGATGGGCGGGATCCTCCCGCAGCAGCGCGAGATCGTCCAGCACGTGCTGGGACTGGAAGAGGTGCACTGATGCCCACGTCCGTCTTCTACCGCCAGTTCGAGCGGCACGCGCACGCCGAGGGGATCAAGGCGCACTCCACGACGTACTGTCCCGGCTGCGGCCACGGCCTGGCCCACAAGTACATGGCGGAGGCCATCGACGAGCTGGGGATCCAGGACCGCGTGGTCGCGATCTCCCCCGTCGGCTGCTCGGTGTTCCTGTACTACTACTTCGACGTCGGCAACACGCAGGCCGCGCACGGACGCGCCCCCGCGGTGGCGATCGGCCACAAGACGGCGAACCCCGACTCGATCGTCATCAGCTACCAGGGGGACGGCGACCTCGCGTCCATCGGCCTCGCCGAGATCGTGAGCACCGCGCAGCTCGGCATCCCGATCACCGTGATCTTCGTCAACAACGCGATCTACGGGATGACGGGCGGCCAGATGGCGCCCACCACGCTGATGGGGCAGCGCACCAGCACCTCCCCCGCCGGGCGGATGCCTTCCACCGGCCAGCCGATGAAGATGGCGGAGCTGATCGCGGGGCTCGACGGGCCGGTCTACGTGGAGCGCGTCGCGCTCTACGACAACAAGCAGCGCACCCGCGCCAAGAAGGCGATCAAGAAGGCGATCGAGCTCCAAGTCGCCGGCCGGGGCTTCACCTTCGTCGAGGTGCTCGCGGAGTGCCCGACCCACCTCGGCCTCGACCCCGAGGCGTCGCAGGAGTGGGTCAAGAACAGCATGGTGCCGGTCTTCCCGCTGGGCGTGAAGAAGGACGTCGTGGACGGCCCGAACTTCCCCACGATCCCGACGCCCACCTTCGACCCCGAGCACCTGCTGAAGGTGGTGGACGCGACGACCGAGAAGCCGCCGCGGTTCGCCACGGGGTTCCCCACGCACCTCGACGCCGAGGACATCAGCTTCAAGCTCGCCGGCGCGGGCGGCGACGGGGCCCAGACCGCGGCGATGCTCATCACCCGCTGCGCGATCAACGAGGGCTTCGACTCCACGCACATCCCGAGCTACGGCCCCGAGTCGCGGGGCGGGACATCGTACGCCGACGTCCACGTGGCCGCGAAGGAAGTGCTCTCCCCCGCCTCGCCGAACCCGCACGTGCTGGTGGCGTTCAACGCCCCCAGCCTGGCCAAGTTCGGCCCGACGGTGCGTCCGGGCGGCACGATCGTGTACGACAGCTCCGCCATCGCGGAGATGCCGGCCGGAATCGCCAACGGCGTACGGACGGTAGGCGTCCCCTTCGCGACGGTGGCGCGGGACCTCGGCAAGGTGCTCGTGAAGAACGTCGTCGCCCTCGGCGCGCTGCAGGAGGCGACGAACCTCTTCCCGAAGGAGAGCTTCCTGACGGGCATCCGCCTGGCGCTGAAGGAGAAGTGCGCGATGATCCCGCTCAACGAGGAAGCGTTCGCGTGGGGCGCGAAGCTGGCGAAGGAACAGCTGAAGGGATAGCCGTCTGCCATCAGCCGTCAGCGGGCCGGGGAGCGATCCTCGGCCCGTGGTGCGTCTAGGAGAGGAAGCGCTCGGCGAGCTGCGCCAGCCGCTCGTCCCCCTCGGCGCGGGCGCGCGCCAGGATGCGCTCCACGTGGGGCTTGAGCCGCGCCTCGCCCCAGTAGTAGCCCGTCGCCTGTTCCGCGCCGCCGGTGTCGCCCTCGCGGGCGGCCTCGAGGAGCGCCGTCGCGGCCGCGGCGTCGAACCCCGGGTCGTCCCGTGGCGGGAGCCCGAAGCGGGCCGCCGGGTTCCCCCAGCTCTCGCTCCCCTCTTTCACGAAGGCGCGCGACATAGGGGAGAATCTACGCCGCGCGGGGGTCCCGCGGCGACGCCTCTTGCACCTGACGTTACGTGAGGTTTTAGGTTGGGGCATGGCGAGCGGCGCACGGCACACGGCGGGACCGGCCACCGGGGCGGGTCCCTGGAAGATCGGCACCCTGGCGCGGCGGACGGGGCTCTCGGTCCGCACGCTCCACTGGTACGACGAGATCGGGCTCCTCCGCCCCACGCGCCACACGGCGAGCGGGCACCGGCTATACGGCGACGCCGACGTGCAGCGCCTGCAGGAGATCCGCTCCCTCCGGCACCTCGGCTTCACGCTGGAGGAGATCCGGGCCCTCCTGCGGCGCACGGGGATCTCGCCCTCGCGCGTGCTCCGGCTGCACCTGGCGGAGCTGGGCGCGCGGATCGCGCAGGAGCAACACCTCCGCCGGCGGCTGCAGCGGCTGGCGGATCGGCTGGACGCGGCGGAGGCGGTCTCCGTCGACGACATGATGAACGCCATCGAGGAGATCACGATGTCCGAGCAATACCTCACCCCCGAGCAGATGGCCGAGGTGCAGGAGCGCGGCCGGAAGCTGGGCGACGCGGCGATCAAGGCCGTCGAGGCCGAGTGGCCGCAGCTGATTGCGAAGGTGAAGGCCGAGATGGAGAAGGGGACGCCGGTGTCCGATCCGCGCGTGCAGGAGATGGCGCGGCGCTGGAAGGAACTCGTGGAGCAGTTCACTGGCGGGAACAAGGGGATCGAGAAGGCGGTGGCACAGCACTATCGCGACGACCCCGAGCTGCGGGCGCGGACGGGCCTCGACGGGCAGATCTTCGGCTACGTCCAGCAGGCGTGGGCGGCGGCGAAGCCGAAGTAGGCGCTACTTCCGCCTGGCGAACTTGAGTCCCGACCAGTCGGCGTCGATCGCGCAGACCTTGTAGTCCACCCATCCCTCCGCGAGGGCCGCGTCGCGCACCAGGTTCTCGCGGAGGTCGGAGGCGAGGGGGGAGCCCAGCTTCGGCCAGGCGATCCACAGCCCCCCGCCTCCGACGCGCGCGGCCATCGTCGCGACGCCGCGCGTGAGGTCCTTTGCCGACCGCACGAACCAGATCACCAGCTCGGCGCGGCCGCGCCCCGCGCTGCGGAGCGTCGCCCCCTCCGGGAGCGCACCGAGGGTCCGCTCGAACCCGTCGGGCGCCCCCACCAGCGCCACGGCCATCCCCAGCTTGATCCCCAGCTTCTGCGGCAGCGGCGTGCCCGAGTACCCCGCCGGCTTCGACGCCCGCGCCGCGGGCGCCCTCCGGCGACGCGCCAGCGTCATCCGACGATGACCTCGTCCAGAGCGCGCTTGGGCACATGGTGCACGCCCTCGGCGTCGCGCCAGTACTTCACGTCCCCCTCCGGACCCACCGCCTCGAGCACCACCTGCTCCTTCGGGCGCCCGAGCGCGAGGACGAGGAGGATTTCGAAGTGCTCGGGGATCACGAGCGCCTCGCGCAGCTCCCGCCGCTGGATGGACGCGATGATGCACCCGCTCAAACCGCGCTCCGTCGCACCCAGCAGCATGCTCTGCGCCGCGATGCCGTGGTCGCAGTCGAACGACTGCCGCAGCCGCTTGTCCCCCAGGATGACGATGTACGCCGCCGGACGCTCCCCCTCCACGGGGCCGGGCCAGTCCTTCAGATAGCCGGCCCACGCGAGCAGGGGGAAGATCTTCCCGTTCCGCTCCCGGTCGCACGAGAGGACGTACTTGAGGGGCTGGAGGTTCGCCGCCGAGGCCGAC
>JADGQW010000189.1 GCA_017881505.1 Gemmatimonadales bacterium | reverse complement strand
CGCGCCGCCGACGTACAAGGCGGTGCCGGCGCGCTGGAAGGAGCACAAGGAGAAGAAGTACACGCTGCAGGTGGCGCCCGAGGACTGCACCGGGTGCAGCCTCTGCGTCGAGGTCTGCCCGGTGAAGAACAAGAGCGAGGCGCGGCTCAAGGCGCTCAACATGATGCCGCAGCCCCCGCTCCGCGACGCCGAGCGGGTGAACTGGGACTTCTTCCTCGCCCTGCCCGACTTCGACCGCGGCACGCTGAACCCCGCGGTGGTGAAGGACACGCAGCTCTTCACGCCCCTCTTCGAGTTCTCCGGCGCCTGCTCCGGCTGCGGCGAGACGCCGTACATCAAGCTCGTGAGCCAGCTCTTCGGCGACCGCACGATCGTCGCGAACGCCACGGGGTGCTCGTCCATCTACGGCGGCAACCTCCCCACCACGCCGTGGACGAAGAACGTGGCCGGTCGCGGGCCTGCCTGGTCGAACTCGCTTTTCGAGGACAACGCGGAGTTCGGCCTCGGGATGCGCCTCTCCCTCGACAAGCAGAAGGGCTACGCCCGCGAGCTGCTCGCGGGGTTGAAGGACCACCTCGACGCGGCGCTGTGCGACGCGATCCTCGGGGCCGCGCAGAAGACCGAGTCGGACATCGCCGCCCAGCGGGCGCGGGTGGCGCAGCTCAAGGCCGCGCTCACCGGGCTCACCGGCGCGCGCGCCAAGGACCTCTTCGCCCTCGCCGACGCGCTGGTCGACAAGCAGGTGTGGATCATCGGCGGCGACGGCTGGGCGTACGACATCGGCTACGGCGGCCTCGACCACGTCCTCGCGTCGGGGCGCAACGTCAACATCCTGGTGCTCGACACCGAGGTCTACTCGAACACCGGCGGCCAGGCCTCCAAGGCCACGCCGCGCGGCGCGGTGGCGAAGTTCGCCGCCGGCGGCAAGCCGGGCGCGAAGAAGGACCTCGCGCTCATGGCGATCGCGTATGGGAACGTGTACGTCGCCGAGGTGGCGATGGGCGCCGACGACGCGCAGACGCTGAAGGCGTTCATCGAGGCCGCGGCCTGGGACGGCCCGTCCATCATCATCGCGTACAGCCACTGCATCGCCCACGGCTACGACCTGACGCACGGGCTGGATCAGCAGAAGGTCGCCGTGCAGTCGGGCTACTGGCCGCTGTTCCGCTACAACCCGGCGCTGCGCGACGGGGGGCTCAACCCGTTGCATATCGACTCGAAGGCCCCGAGCGTGGCACTGACCCAGTACACGAACAACGAGACCCGCTACACGATGCTCAACCACGCCGACCCCGCCGCCGCCAAGGCGCTGGGCGCGCTGGCCCAGCAGGACGTGACCGCGCGCTGGAAGCTGTACGAGTACATGGCGACGATGTCGGGCAACGGCGAGACGAAGGAGGGCGCGTCGTGATCGACCTGACCACCACGTACCTCGGGCTCACCCTCAAGAGCCCGCTGGTCGCCGGCCCGTCCCCCCTCTGCCAGTCGGTGGACACCATCCGCGCCATGGAGGACGCCGGCGCGGCGGCCGTGGTGCTCCATTCCCTCTTCGAGGAGCAGATCGTCCTCGAGAGCCGGCAGCTCGACGAGGGCCTCTCCGCCCACACGGAGAGCTTCGCCGAGTCGCTGAGCTACCTCCCCGACAAGGCCCACTACGCGCTCGGTCCCGAGGAGTACGTCGAGCACGTCCGGAAGGCGAAGGCCGCGGTGGCCATCCCCGTCATCGCCAGCCTCAACGGCGTCACCCCGGGCGCGTGGATCCGGTACGCCAAGCTGATGGAACAGGCGGGGGCCGACGGGATCGAGCTGAACATCTACTACGTCGCCACCGACCCGCACGCCACGGCGTTCGACATCGAGCGGCGCTACGTGGAGCTCGTCACGGCGGTGCGCAAGGCCGTGCGGGTCCCCCTGGCCGTCAAGCTCGGCCCCAGCTTCACCGCGTTCGCCAACGTCGCCCACCAGCTGGCGGGCGCCGGCGCGAACGCGCTGGTCCTCTTCAACCGCTTCTACCAGCCCGACCTCGACATCGAGCACCTCGAAGTCGTGCCCGCCCTCTCCCTCAGCACCTCCGCCGAACTGCTGCTCCGGCTCCACTGGGTGGCGGTGCTGTACGGGCGGGTGAAGACGGACCTCGCCATCACGGGCGGGGTGCACACGGGCCACGACGTCCTCAAGGGGATGATGGCGGGGGCCAGCGTCACGATGCTCACGTCGGCGCTGCTCAAGCACGGCGTCGGCCACCTCGCGACGGTGCGGGCGGAGATGCTGCAGTGGATGGAGGAGCGGGACTACGAGTCCGTCGCCCAGATGCGCGGCTCGCTCGCGCAGAAGGCGGTCAAGGAGCCGGCGGCGTACGAGCGGGGGAATTACATCAAGGTGCTGAGCTCGTATGCACTGACGTGATGAGTGATGAGTAATGAGTGATGAGTAATGAGTGATGAGGGCGCGGGCTGAGGAGTCCTTCAGTCCGCGCTCTTCGCCTTGACGGCCTTTCGGAGGCCGTTCACAAGCGCCCGCACCTCCCGACACTGTGCCACGACCGGGGCGACGTCTCCGGCCGGGAGTCGCCCGCAGACCTCCGCGACCCTAAGGTGGCTCTCCGTCTCGGCGGCGGATGCCGCGGCCATGCGGAGGAACCGGGCCAAGTCGCGGCCCGGCCCCCGTCCGTACCCCTCGGCGATGTTCGCGGCGACCGACTCCGCGGCGCTCAACACCTGGTCGACCGTCTCCGAGGCGCCCGGCCCTCGGACCTGAGGGGCCAGGTACACGATCGCCCGGACCAGTGCCACGGCCCGCTGCCAAGCGAGTAGGTCTACGAAATCCGCCGCCACACGGTCAATCTGTGCGGCGGCGGAGGGAGCGACGGCATCGTCTTCACGCGCGGAGTACCATCCCTCCGCGCCCCATCACCCATCACTCATCGCTCCTATTGCGCGAACGTCTTCAGGAAGCCGAGGTCGATGCCCTTCGCCCTGTAGTTCGACTCCAGGCCCGCCTTGTCCGCCGACTTCACGTACGCATCCACCGGCTCGACGATCCTCCGCTCCACCAGGTCCATCAGCGCTTCGTTGAGGAGGATGCAGCCGAGCTTCTTCTGCGTCTGCATCGCGGAGGGGATCTGGAACGTCTTCCCCTCGCGGATGAGGTTCGCGATCGCCGAGTTGACGATCATGATCTCGCGCGGCGCCACGCGCCCCCCGCCGATCTTCTTGCACAGCACCTGCGCCACCACGCCCTTCAGCGACTCCGAGAGCATCACGCGGATCTGCGACTGCCGGTCGGCCGGGAACTGGTCGATGATGCGGTCCACCGTGGAGGCCGCCGTGGTCGTGTGCAGGGTGCCGAACACCAGGTGGCCCGTCTCCGCCGTCTCGATGGCGATGGCGACGGTCTCGAGGTCGCGCATCTCGCCGACCAGCACGATGTCGGGGTCCTCACGCAGGGCCGCGCGCAGTGCGCGTTTGAACGACTCGGTGTGGAGGCCCACCTGCCGCTGGGTGATGATGCACCCCTTGTTCTGGTGCACGAACTCGATCGGGTCCTCGATCGTGATGATATGGTCGGTGCGCTTGCGGTTGATGAGGTCGATCATCGCCGCCAGCGTCGTGGACTTCCCCGACCCGGTCGGCCCCGTGACGAGCACCAGCCCCTTCGTGAGGAAGCAGAGCTTCTGCACGTCGTCGCTGACGCCCAGCTCCTCCACCGTCTGGATCTTCGTGGGGATTACCCGGAACACCGCCGCCGGCCCCTTCCGGTCCCGGAGCGCATTGGCGCGGAAGCGGGCGAGGTCGAGGATCTCGTAGGCGAAATCGGTGTCGTTGTCGGAACCGTACTCCTTCTTGTTCCGCTCGGGCATGATCGAGAAGACCAGCGACTCCATCTCCTCGACGGTCAGTGGCTGATAGCCCTCCAGCCGCTTCATCTCCCCCGACTTCCGGATGATGGGGGGCTCCCCGACGCGCAGGTGGAGGTCCGACGAGCCCGACGACACCAGCTTGCGGAGCATCTCCTGGATGCGCTCTTCGCCCGCGTCCTGCGCCGCCACCGACTGGACGCTGCGCGCCGCGGGCGCCGGCGCCGCGGCGGCCGCGGCGGAGGAGACCGCCTCCATCGGCATGGACATCGCCGCCGACGAGCGTCGCGCGCGGGCCGGGCTGATCACGACCTGCACGTCGGCGCCCATGTGGACGATCTCGACGTCCACCCTCCTGGCGTCGACGGCGTAGCCGAACGCCATCCGCGACTCGGCGTCCAGATGGTCCTTCATCCCGTCCGGGGCGATCTCGCGCACCAGCCCCATGACCTTCGGGGTCGTGAGCAGCTCCCGCGTCACCGGCCGCTCGGCGCCGTCCACGTCGAGGGTGACCGCCGCGCCGGTCGCCAGCACCAGCTTGCCGGCGCCCTGGTCGAACATCACCTGGATGAACTTGTCGAGGACCGCCACGGGCTACTCCCCCTCAGTGGTGTGGGCCTTGGTGGCCTGCTCCGCCTTGTCGGAGTCGATCGTCGCCTTCCGCATCCGCTCGCACGCCGCCTTCATCGAGCTCACGCCGTCGCGCAGGATGCGCGTCTTCATCTGCGGGCTGCCCCCGCCGCTCGCCAGCACGCCCAGCCGCCCGATCTCGTCGGCGAGCACCCCCAGGTTCTTCACCATCGCCCGCTGGCGCAGGTGCCCGAGCTCCCGGGCGATCCCCTGACGGGCCCAGTCGGCCTGCGCCGGCTTCTTCGCCGATGCGAATTCCTCGACCGCTCCGGCGAGGTGGTCACACTGGTGCAGGACGTAGTCGAGGAACTCGACGGTCTCAGTGGCCTTGCCGGACAGCTTGCCGCCCGCCATAGGGACTCCGAAAGCTCAGGCGTCAGACGCCACGACGCCAAGGTGTACGAAGCACGACGGTGCCAAGGAGTGGGCAGACGCGCAG
>JADGQW010000188.1 GCA_017881505.1 Gemmatimonadales bacterium | reverse complement strand
CCCCCGCCCCCCCCCGAGCCGGACCTGCTGCCGGATCTGGAGCTCGTGCCGGCCGCGCCCGCGGCGCACGCGCCGCCGCCGCCGCCGGAGCCGGAGCCGGTGCACGAGGACGCTCCAACCCCGGAAGGGTGGCACGGGACGGCGCTCCTCGACATGGACATCGACGAGGAGAAGCCCGCCGCTCCGACGCCGCCCGCACCCCCACCGGGCGTCCGGGCGCCCCGACCGACAGGCCGGCTGCAGCCGCTCCCGGCGCCGCCGCCGGCGCCCATCACCTGGGAGCCCCTTCCCGTTTCCGAGGCGCCGACCGTGCCGCCGCCCCCGCCGCGCCTCGAGATCGAGCCGATGGCGCCTCCGGCCCCCGCACCGCCCACGCCCTCGGGCGATCGCGGCGGATGGGGACCGCCGCCGGGCGCACAGGGTGGGTGGGACACGCCCACGGCGCCGCCGCCGCCCCCGATGCAGCGGCCTTCGCCCGGCCTCGCCCCGCCGCCGGCGGACGAGCCGTACTCCCCGCCGCGGGCCCCTGAACCCCCTCCGCCGCCTCTCCGGCGCTCGGTGGAGCGGCCGGCGGAGCGGTCGGCGGAGCGGCCGGCGCTCGTGGAGATGCAGAAGAGTCCCATGCTCGGGCGGATCCTCGGCATCGCGGCCATCGTGGTGGTCGCGGTGGCCGCGGTCCTGATCCTGGGCAGGCGGGTCATCAACAACGCCCCGAACCTCCCCGCGCCGGTGAAGGACAGCCTGCGCGCCGTGGCGCGTGCCGAGTCCATCGCCACCTTCGCTCCGGTCCCCACGACGGGATGGGTGCGCCTGAACGGCGATCTGCCGGACGACGCCGTGATCTGGCTCGACAACGTGAAGGTGAAGGGCCTCGTGTTCCCCGCGCAGCCCGGGCGCCACACGCTCCAGGTGGTGACGGACGAGTTCGAACCGTGGGAATCCAGGATCAGCGTCACGCTCGGCGACACCCTGACCGTGGAAGTCGAACTGGTCCTGATCCAGCAACAGAATCCGCAGTGAGCGCGGGCGAGCTCCCGTCCGGAGCGCGGCGGCGCCCCGCGCCTCCGCGGCGGCCGCCGCGGCCGGGATTCCCTGGACGAATAGGGGCTTGCGGGTCGGGCGTTGCGTTCGGAAGGGGACCCGGTTATCATTAGTCAGCGATTTGCGTGGCGGTATGCACACAAGTTCCGACGACAGGTAAGAGGGCTGGCGTCCGCGCCAGCCCTTTGACTATGTCGGGGTCGCGGGCAGAGACGGCGAGCGCCGTTCCCTGCTGGAACACAGCCCATCGTGAGGGCGAAGTCACGAACATCAAAAGGAGTAGGACCGTATGCGTACCAAGGGCAAGGTGAAGTGGTTCAACGACGCGAAGGGTTTCGGCTTCATCACGCCGGACTCTGGGGAGAAGGACTGCTTCGTCCATCACTCCGCGATCCAGGCCCAGGGCTTCAAGAGCCTGGCCGAAGGCGAAGCGGTGGAGTTCGACATCGTCCAGGGCCAAAAGGGCCCGGCGGCCGAGAACGTGGTCAAGCTCGGCGCGTAAGGCCAGCTGACTAGAAGGAGAAACCGGCGGCTCGGAAACGAGCCGCCGGTTTCGTTTGGTGGCGTCCAGGCGCCAAGGCCCTACTCGATCACCGTCAGCTGGATGCCCCCGCCCGGCTTGTCGAGGACGAGCACGGTGCGCCGCTCCCCGCTGGAGAGCGCCAGCGTAACGCGGGCCAAGGTCCCATCCCATCCGAGGGCGACCTCGGACGGCTTGCGCCAGGCGCGCACGTCCCAGGTGCCCACCGTACTCTGCAGGTAGGGATTCCCGAGCGATGTGACGGCCGCGCTGTCGTAGAGGAAGGGGAACTGCCATTCGATGGGCGTTCCCCAGTCGGGTTGCGTGCGGTACACCTGGATCTCACCGGCGCTGGGCGCGAGGTGCAGCACGCGCACCTTGGTGGCCCCGGCCGGAACGACGGCGTTCGTGTCGTCGAGCGCGGACGCGGCGAGCGCCGTCCCCGAGCGGACGGCCGCGATGGTGCGGAAGCCGCCCGCATGCGTCGTCAGCGTGACGGACGCGAGCGAGACGGTACCCGAGACGCGGAGCGTCACCGTGTGCGCGCCGGCGCCCTGCTGCACGCTGTCGAGCCGTCCCGCCGGCACGTCCGACGCGACGAGCGCGCCGTCCACGAGCACGTCCACCGGCAGCGTGTAGGCGTTGACGATCCTGACGCCCTCGCTCGCCGGCCGCACGGTCACGGTGGTGGGGTTGTCCCGGCAGGCGGACAGGAACGCCAGGCCGGGTATGCCGACGATGACGACGCGCAGGAAGTGCGTCTGCATGGCTCAGTGTCCTCCAGCGGGCAGGTGCGTCAGAAGGTAGCGGGTGAGCAGCTGGTAGACGTGCTCCGTCGTCCCCTGCCCCTCGCAGATGCAGTGGGTCCGGTTCGGGTACACCATCAGGTCGAAGGGCTTGCCGAGCTGCACGAGGCGGTTCACGAGCCGCTCCGCGCCCTGGTAGTGCACGTTGTCGTCCCCCGAGCCGTGCACGATCAGGAGCGAGCCCCGCAGCCCCTCGGCGTGGTGGATGGCCGAAACGCTGTCATAGGCGGCGCCGTTGTCGGTCGGGAGCCCCATGTAGCGCTCCTGGTAGACCGTGTCGTAGAGCCGCTCGTCGGGCACCGAGGCGACGGCCATCCCCACCTGGTAGACGTCGGGGTAGCGGAACATCGCGTGGAGGGTGCCCGAGCCGCCGCCGCTCCAACCCCAGATCGCCACGCGGGTGGAATCCACGTAGTGCCGCGTGCGTGCCAGGGAGCGCATGGCGTCCGCCTGCTCCTGGCTCGACAGCGCTCCGATCCGCCCGTAGACGGTCTTCCGCCACGCGCGGCCGCGCGGCGCGGGCGTCCCTTCGTTGTCGAAGCTCGCCACCAGGTAGCCGAGATCGGCGAGGGCGCGGTACCAGAGGCCCTGGCCGCCGAACCACGCGTCCCGCACCGTCTGCCCCGCCGGCTCCCCGTAGACGTACACCAGCACGGGGTACGTCTTCGTCGAGTCGAAGTCGCGGGGCCGGATCAGGAAGCCGTCGAGGGCGAGGCCGCCCGGCACCGTGACCTGGAAGAACTCCCCCGGCCGGCTCACCAGCGGCGCCACCGCCGCGCGGAGGGCGGCGTTCGCCACGAGGGTGCGCACCACCTCGTGCGTGGGGAGGCGCACCAGCTCGGTGACGGATGGGGCGTCGAACGACGAGTAGGAGTGGAACGCCCAGCGTGCGTCGGGGGCGGCGTCGTAGCCGTGGGTGCCCGGCGAGGCGGCGGGCGTCACCCGCTCCGCCGCGCCCCGCCCGTCGAGGCGCGAGCGGTAGAGGTAGCGCTGCGTGGCGTTGCTGGGGGAGGCGATGAAGTACACGTACCCGAGCGCCTCGTCCACCTTCACCGTCGAGACGACGTCGAAGTTCCCCGACGTCACGAGGTGCGCGTCGCCGGCGCGGGAGACGGACCAGAGGTGCCGCCAGCCGTCGCGCTCGCTCGTCCAGAGGAAGCGTTGCCCGCCCGCAAGCCAGGGCACGTCGTCCACGAGATCGATCCACGCGCTGTCGCGCTCGGCGACGACGGTGCGCACGGCCCCCGTCGCGGGGTCGGCGAGCATCACGTCGTCGGCGTTCTGCAGGCGGTTCATGTGCTGGACCAGCAGCTCGCGCGGCCCCGCCCACTCCATCCACGGCACGTAGCCGGCGCGCGCGTCACCCGGCACTCGAATCCAGGTCGTGGGACCGCCCGCGGCGTCCACCACCCCCACGCGGACGGCGGAGTTGGTGGTGCCCGCCTTCGGGTACTGCACCGGCACGGTGAAGGGGTAGAGGGAGTCGGTGTCGTTGATGAGGAGGAAGGTGCCGACGCCCGCCATGTCGAACTGCCAGTAGGCGATGTGCGCCCCGTCGGGGGACCAGCGGAAGCCGTCGCGAAGGCTGAACTCCTCCTCGTACACCCAGTCGGACATCCCGTTGACGAGCGTCGTGGTGGCGCCGGTGGTGAGGCGGGTCATGGCGCCGTCGGCGAGGCGCTCGACGTAGAGGTCCCCCTGGCGGACGTACGCCACGCGGTCGCCGCTCGGCGAGAACTTGGCGTACATCATCGTCGAGGAGGGGCCGTCGCCGCCCAGCTTGCGGAGCGCGCCGCTACGGCGATCGAGGACCCAGTAGTCGCCGCGGGTGTTCTCCCGCCAGACCTTGCGGGTGTCGGTGAAAAGGAGGAGCCGGGCGTAATCCGCCGACCAGGTGTAATCGTCGAACTCGAGCGCCTCCGTCCGGCCTGCCGGGATCAGCGCCCGGGCCGCCACCATCACGCTCCGCGCGCCGGTGGCGGTCTCGTAGCGGACGATGTCCACCGCGCCCTGCACGTCGGACGAGGGCTCCAGGGTGGAGTACGCGGCGCCGTTCTCGATCCAGCGCGCCGGGCCGAAGCGCTGCGGCGCGAAGTCGCGGGTGGCGAAGATGCGGTGGACGGTCGCCTGCACCGACGCGGGGACCTGCGCGGGCGCGGGAAGGACCGCGCCGAGGACGAGGGCGGCGGCGAGGACGATGGAGCGGCTGCGCATGCAAGGCCTCCGGAAGGCAGCGACGACGGGGGGAGTGCTCGGTGTTGAGGTTCGGTCTACGTGCGCTCGACGCGCTGGCCGGCGGCCGTCAGGCGCGAGCCGATAGCCGATAGCCGACGGAAGAAGATACCGGCGGGAATGGGGTCGGGCGAACGCACGGGCGGAACGGGCCCGCGCCCGGGGCGTCTCAGGACGCTGTCGTGCCCTGCTTGCTCCGGTGCTTCCGGCGCGGGGCGTCGGCGGCGGCGGCGGTGACGGGCCGGCCGCCACGCGGCGGCGGCGGCTCGGGCGGGGTCTCCCCCATGCGCGAGCCGTCACGGTAGGCGTAGACCCACGTGAACTCGGCGCCGAGAAGGAAGATCTGGGCCGA
>JADGQW010000187.1 GCA_017881505.1 Gemmatimonadales bacterium | reverse complement strand
TGCGACGGCGGCCGGCCGCTCCGCGCCGCAGTGCGTCGCGAGGTCGGCGAGGAGCGCCGCGGTGCGCGCGGGCGCCTCGTAGCAGACCGTCGTCCACGGCTCCCGCGCGACCCGGGTGAGCGCCTCGGTGCGCGCGGTGCCGCGGCGCGGCGGGAACCCGGCGAAGACGAACCGATCGGCGGGGAAGCCCGCCGCCGCGAGCGCCGCCATCACCGCCGACGCCCCCGGGACCGGGACCACCACGAGCGCCCGCCGGTGCGCCGCCTCGGCGAGCGCGCCCCCCGGGTCCGAGATGCCGGGGGTGCCCGCGTCGGTCACGTACGCGACGTCGGCCCCTTCCGCCACGCGGTCGAGGAGGCGTTCGATCGCCGATGCCGGGGAGTGGGCGTGGAGGCTCACCACCTTCGCGGGGATCTCGTAGTGCGAGAGGAGCTGCCGGGTGCGGCGGGTGTCCTCCGCCGCCACGACCGCCGCCGCGCGGAGCACCTCCACCCCCCGAAAAGAAAAATCCCCCAGATGGCCGATGGGGGTGCTCACGATGAACAGCCGGCCCGGCGTCACCACTGAATGCGCCACGGCAGCCGCTCGAAGAACCCGATCGCGCCCAGCGCGAAGCGGTTCTCCCGCGTGGCCTCCTTGAGGAGCCGCGGCGCGCAGCCGGGGTTCACGATCTCGAGCTCCGTGCACAGCTCCTTCGTCCAGACGCCGATCGCCTCGGAGAGGGTGGCCGGCTCGGCGAGGGGGTCGCTCCCCTCGACGCCACGCATCCCCCCGAAGTTGCCGAGGATGCGGTACTGCACCATCAGGCGCTGCCGCGTGCGCTCGGCGCGCTTCGCCCCCTCCCCCGGCTGCTCCCGCTCCGCGAGGTCGCTGAGGTTCCAGACCACGTTCCGCAACATCGCCACCATCGCTGGGGGCGCCTGGAGGGGCATCTGAGCGAGGCCGGGGTAGACCGCCGCGACCACCTTGGGGAGCGGCTCGGGGGGAACGGAGGTGAAGAGCCGCGCCAGGTACGGGCCCGGTTGCTCGTCGGGGCGCTGATCGGAGAAGAAGCCCGCGGTGAAGCGGCCGTCCTTCACCTGCACGTAGTTCACCCGCCCGTTGGAGATGAGCTCCAGCGTGCCCGACCAGCCGCGGTCCGTGATCCCCTTGAAGACGGCGGCGGCGGAGTCCGTCTCCAGCGGGGGCTCCAGCGCGGTCTGCGCGCACGCGGCGAACATCGCGGCGAGCTGCTCCCGCGACGCCTGGTGGAAGGCGATCTCGGAGCGCTCCGCTTCCGCCTCGATGTGCTGGAGGGCCTGCGCGATGGGGACGGGGAACCGGCCGAGGGGGGTCAGCATCGCCGCGTTCACGATGTCGCCCGCCAGGAAGAAGAGGAAGATCAGCTCATCGGGGAGATAGGCGGCGAGGTACGCGTCCACCTTCCCGTCGCGGTCCTGCTTGCTGAAGGCGATGAGGCCGTCGAGGCTGACGTACGGGACGCGCGTTCGCGCGAGGAGGATCTGGGTCCTGGGGAACACCAGCTCCCAGAGCCGCACGCCCGTGTCGACGAGGACCGCCTGGGACGCGCGCATCGGATCAGAGGTGCTGTTCGATCTTCCCGACGAGGTGCGCCTTCGGGACGGCGCCGATCACCTGGTCCACCCGCGTGCCGTTCTTGAAGAACATCAGGGTCGGGATCGAACGGACGTTGAGCCGCATGGAGGTCGCCTGATTGGCGTCCACGTCCAGCTTCACCACCTTGAGCTTCCCGGCGTACTCGGCCTGGAGCTGTTCCAGCACGGGAGCGATGGCCCGGCACGGTCCGCACCACTCCGCCCAGAAATCCACCACCACGAGGCCGGGCTGCTGCTCGACCTCCGCCTGGAACGTGCTGTCCGTGACCGCGACCGGGTGCGACCCTGCCATGTACCCATACTCCGGGTTAGAATGTGCGCGTGATGCCCGTTCCCCACGAGGCCGGACCCGGCGCCACGATCGACCACGTCGGCTTGGCCGTGCGCAGCATCGCCGAGGCCCTCGCCTTCTATCGCGACGTCCTCGGGCTGCCCGTGTCGGCCCCCGAGAGCGCCGACGGCGCGACGGTCGTGTCGCTCTCCCTCGGCGGCTCCCAGATCGAGCTGCTCGAGGCCGCCGACCCCACGAGCCCCATTGCCAGGTTCATCGCCCGCCGCGGGCCCGGGATCCATCACGTCTGCGTGCGGGTCCCCGACCTCGACGCCGCCCTCGCCCGCTGCCGTGCGGCGGGGTACCGCCTCGTGGACGAGGCCCCCCGCCCTGGCGCCCACGGCCGGCGTGTCGCATTCCTCCATCCGACGGCGACGGCCGGCATCCTCGTGGAGCTGACGGACTAGGGGGACGTCCCGGTGCGCGGGTTGGCGAGCGGCATCACCGCCTCGAGGCCGATATCCTCGACCAGCCAGCCGCCCGCCCGCTGCCCCACGACCGTGAAGGGCACCGTCGCCCGCCGGTCGCCGCGGCGCAGCTCCACGTACAGGACGCGGCGCCCCGGGCGCGGAGCCGGCCCGGCCGTGCCGGAGACGAACTGGAACGCGTCGTGCTGGAGGAGCCGCTGCATGATCGCGATGCGGCGCTCCCGGTCCTGGGCGTTCCGAAGGACGACCGTACTGGGTCCGCGGTCCGTACCCCAGAGCGCGGCCATCCGGTCGACGGCATTGCTGTCTACGGCCGCCAGGAAGGCCTGGATGGCCGTCTCGGGCGCCGCGGGCGCCGGCTCCACGACGGGCGAACTACCCCCGGCATGGCAAGCCGACAGCGAGGCGAGCGCGACGATGGCGAGGAAGCGGTTCGAAGAGGCCACGATGGGCGAAGCTAACCAGCCCCCGGGAGGCGAGCAAGCGTGAGGCTGTACATCAACATCGACCACGCCGCGACCCTGCGGCAGGCGCGCAAGACCGACGAGCCCGACCCCGTCCGCGTGGCCGTCCTGGCCGAGCTGGCCGGCGCCGACGGGATCACCGTCCATCTCCGGGAGGACCGGCGTCACATCCAGGACCGCGACGTCGAGCTCCTCCTCGGGACCGTCCGCACGGTCGTCAATCTCGAGCTGGCCGCCACCGACGAGATGGTGGGCATCGCGGCCCGGCTGCGCCCCCACCAGGCCACGCTGGTCCCGGAGCGCCGCGAGGAGATCACCACCGAGGGGGGCCTCGACTGCGGCAAGGGAGGCGCGCGCATCGCCGATGCGGTGCGGAAGCTCCGTGCCGCGGGGATCCGCACCAGTCTCTTCATCGACCCCGACCCGGCGACGGTCCGCGCCGCGGCGGCGTTCGCCCCCGATGCCGTGGAGCTCCATACCGGCCGCTACGCGCACCATTGGCGCCAGGCGGGCCCCTTCCTCGACGAGCTGCGCGCGGCGGCCGCGGAGGCGCGGCGCGCCGGCCTCGCCGTCCACGCCGGGCACGGGCTCACCTACGAGAACGTCGCGCCGGTGGCCGCGCTCGCCGATCTGGAGGAGCTCAACATCGGCCACAGCGTGCTCAGCCGGGCGGTCCTGACGGGTATCGGCGAAGCGGTGCGGGAAATGCGCCAACGCATTGACCGCGCGCGCGTTACGGCATAGCTTCGCAAGGTTTACGGCAACGAGCGGAGCGCAATGGCACAGCCGACGGCGATGCTGGACTTCTTCGTGCTCGAGGCGAGCGATTACCTCGAGCGCCTGGATGGCGTCGTCCAGACCCGCGCCGGCACCTCCCCCCCGGGCGAGGAGTTCGTCCGCCTCGCGCGCGCCTTCCGCGGCAGCGCCCTGATGGCCAACCAGCAGGTGATGGCCCGCGCCGGGCAGGGGCTCGAGGCGGCCGCACGGGGCGTGCGGGACGGGCGGCTCGCCTGGGACGAGCGGGTCCGCGCGGAACTCGTGCGGGCGGTGGACGACTGCAAGGTCCTGCTGCGCCGCGTGAAGACGCCGGAGGCGGGGGACGCCCAGCGCGCGGAGGCCATCGGCCTCGGCCTCGAGCGTCTCGCGGGCCGCCCCTCCGCGGTGGTCCGCGCCCCCATCGAGGGCCTCGACGCCGGCGGCCGCGCGTTCGTGGGTCGCGAGGCGGCGAGCATCGCCAGCACCCTCGACCGCGTGGCGCGCACCCTCGGTATGGACCCCGGCGCGCGCGACGTCCTGAACGGCGTCGGCACGGCGATGAGCCAGCTCCGCGGCGTCGCCATCCTGAACGATCTCCCCCCGCTCGCCGAAGTGCTGGCCGCCGTGGACGGCGCGGTGAAGCTCGTCCACGCGACCAAGGGTCCCGTCGCCGCCGATGCCGCCGGGGTGTTCGACGCGGCGGCGAAGACCCTTGCCCGCGCGGCGCGGGAGGTGGTGGAGTCCGGCCGCCCGGCGGCGTCGAGCGACGAGTCGCGGGCGTTCACCAGGGCGCTCCTCAAGACCTTCATGCACCTGGGCGACCCGGTGCCGGTGGAGCTCCTCACCCCCGCCGACGGCCCGGCGAGCATCGTGACCGCCGGCCGCGCGCCGGCGGAGGGGACCCCGCCCCCGCGGGTGGAGCTGGTGAGCCAGGGGGAGTTCCTCGCGGCCGCGGCGACGGAGCTGGGGCGGGCCACGAGCGAGATCCAGCGCGACCTCCGCCTCTTCGCGATCGGCGCCAGCCTCAAGTCGCTCATCGACGGCGATGGGTCGTCCCTCTCGCGGGCGCTGGCGGCGTTCGCCGAGGCCGGGTGGTGGGCCATCGGCACCGGCGCCGCCGCTGCGGAGCCGGAGCGGTTCGTCGAGGTGCTGAGCGACGCGGCCGCCACCCTCCGCTCGGCCGACAGCGCGGACGATCCGCGCCTGGCGCAAGTCCTCTCCGCGCACGCGAGCCGGCTGCTTCTCCGCCTCCCATACCCGCCGCCGGCGGTGCCGCTGGCCCCGGCGCCGGTGCGGCCCCCGGTCGTGAGCGCTCCGGCCCCCGCACCCGTGTTCGCCCCCGCACCGCCGGCCGCCGCGCCCCTTGCGCCCGCCGCGCCGCGCGCGCCGCGCCACACC
>JADGQW010000043.1 GCA_017881505.1 Gemmatimonadales bacterium | reverse complement strand
CGCCGAAGCCGATGGCGTGAAGGATCGGACGGCGGGGTCGAGGAGCGCTCATCGCATCGATCCTCCGGCTGAGTTGGGAGGCGGATTCAGAGAATGCGGCGCCTGGGAGGAGGTCCGGCCCGGCGTAGCGGGAAGCCACGTCGAGCAGGAGGGAGCCGTAGCGGTGCGCGTTCTCCCCCAGACCGAGCACGCGTGCGTCGCAATCCACTTCGATCGCGAGCCGCAGGCGCCGTAGCTGCCACCAGAGCAGGGCGTTCCAAGGCATCAGCACGACCGCTACTGCCGCCAGGAGGAGGAAGTTGGGATCGCGGGCCCGAACATGCTGCTCTTCGTGCCGGAGCATCAGACGCAGCGCCGCTGCGTCGCCCCGCACGGCCCATTCCGGGAGCACGATCTCCAAGCGCCGCACTCCTACCACGGCGGGCCCGACCTCCGGCGCGACCAAGACGGGCCGGCCATCCACCTCGCGCCGCGCCCATCGGCGCCGGACCGCGAACTGCATCGCTAGCCGTCTCCCCAGCCAGCCGAGGAGCAGCAGCGTGCCGGCCCCCCAGAGCACGAGCAGGGGCCCGGTGAGCGCCTCCAGCGACGGGCCTCCCAGCGCCGCGACTGCCGCAGGCGGCGGGGCCGGCGCGTCAGCCGGAGTGACCGCGTTCCCCGGGTCGCGCGACTCGACCGCAGGCCGCGTGAGCGGCGCCGGCGCTCGCGGCACCAGCGCGAGCGTGACCGGCACCATCCAGCTCGCTGCAAACGCGACGAGCCAGAGGCCTCGCGTCGGGAACCGGCGCAGCCGCACCACGCGCTCGAGCGCGAGCATCGCCCCGCCGAGCACCGCGCCGAAGCCGAGCGCGTACAGCATCCAGAGCGCGATCACGGGCGCCTCCCCTTGAGGCGCTCATCGAGGAGGCGGCGCAGCCGGCGCAGCTCCATCGTGTTGAGCCGCCGGTCGCTCACCAGCTCCGTCAGCAGCAGCTCGCGCGACCCTCCGAACAGGACCTCCGTGATACGGTGCAGCGACGTCCACCGCGCGTGTGACTGGGCGACGGTCGGGAAGAAGCGATGCGCCCTCCCCTCCTCCACGACACGGACCCAGCCCTTGGCCCGCAGCGATCGGAGCATCGTGAGGACCGTGGTATACGCGACCTCGGGCTCGTACACCGCGTTCAGCTCCCGTTGCACCTCGACCACCGTCCCCGAACCGCGCTCCCAGAGCACGGCCATCGCCTCCATCTCGCGCTCGCTCGGCGTCGGCTTGCCGGTCCCTCGCTCCACGGCGACTCTCCAGGCGGGAGTACTAGGTTTGTAGTAGATGATAGGGACGCAGGCAGATTCTGTCAACTACAAATCTAGTAGCGACGCTCGCCCCCCCGCGCCGCAGCCCCCGAGGCTGAGGCTCGCACCACGCAACGAGAACACGAGAGGCGCGCGCAGCCGCGACGGCACGCGAGTACGGGCAGACCCGTCAACTGCGCGTCCCCACCCGACCATCTGGCGCCCACGGCTCCCCGCGGACAGTTTTAGCGCCATCCCGTTCCGCAGAGCGTCTCCTATCGCAACAGGCCCCGTCCTCCCGCCGGTCCGGCGCCCCTTCCGCGCGCTCGCGGCCACCGTCATCCCCGAGGCCGCGGGGCTCGACGAGACGGGCTGGTCGGAGCTGGAGCGGATCGTCGAGGACGACCTCGCGCGCCGTCCCCCGGCGATCCGGCGGCAGCTCCGGCTGCTGATCCGCGCGCTCGACCTCCTGCCGCTGCTGCGCTGGGGGCGGCGCTTCACCGCGCTCGACGCCGCGCGCCGGGACAGCTTCCTCCGCGCCCTCGGCGACGCGCCGGTCCTTCTGCTGCGCCGCGGCGTGTGGGGCATTCGCGTCCTGGTGCAGATGGGCTACTACGCGCAGCCGGCGCACGCGGCGGCGATCGGGTATCGCGCCGACCCGCGGGGCTGGGAGGCGCGCCGGTGATCGAGAAACGCTACGACGTCGTCATCGTCGGCTCCGGCGCCGGCGGGGGGACCGTGGCCGCCGAGCTGGCGGCGCTGTGCGGGGCCGGCCGCAGGGTCCTCGTGCTGGAGCAGGGGCCGCGCCTCCTGGGCCACGAGTTCACCGGCCGCGAGCTGGAGATGGCCGACGCCCTCTACGAGGACCGCGGTGGCTTCCTCACCGCGCAGGGGACGATGACCCTCGCCTTCGGGCGCGCCTACGGCGGCTCGACGGTCGTCTATACCGGGACGTCCCTCACCGCGCCGGAGCGCGTCATCCGCGGCTGGGACGTGCCGGGGCTCGACCATGCTGACCTTGTGCGCCGCTCGCGGAAGTACGCCGAGCAGAACAACGTCCATCTTCTCGAGGGCGAGCTGCTCAACGAGAACAACCGCCTCTTCGTCGAGGGCGCGGCGAAGGCCGGCTACCTCGCCGAGCAGTTCCCCCTCAACCTCCGCGGCTGCAAGGGCTCCTCGCTCTGCAACCTGGGCTGCCCCAACCTCGCCAAGCAGGGGACGCACCGCGTCCAGCTCCCCGCGGCGGAGCGCGCCGGGGTGGAGGTGGTCACGCGGGCGGAGGTGCGACGCGTCGAAGAGCGCGCGGTGCTCGTCCGGGTGACGACCAGGCCCGAGGGCGCGAAGGGGAGCGCGTCCGAGTGGGAGCCCGGTGAGTACCGGGTCCGCGCCAAGGTGGTGGTCCTGGCCGGGGGCGCGGTGGGCACCCCCGCCCTGCTCCTCCGCTCCGGGCTGGGCCTGCGGCTGCCGCGGATCGGCGCCGGTTTCACCTGCCACCCGGCGCACATCCTGGTGGCGGAGCACGACCGGGCGATCACCAACGACGTCGGGCACCCCAAGAGCTTCTACGTGGACCGCGCTGCCGACGAGGGGTTCGTCCTCGAGACGTGCATGTACTTCCCCTTCACCACGGCGAAGAACCTGACCGGGTTCGGCGCGGAGCACAGTGCGCTGATGCGGGCCTTTCCCCGCCTCCAGATGATCCTCGTCCTCGCCTGCGACAAGGCGGTGCCGCAGAACCGCGTGGCGGTGGACGCGGAGGGGAAGCCAGTCGTCCACTATGCGTTCACGGAGGAGACCGTCGCGGCGATGGTGCGCGCCACACGCGCCTCGGCGCGCATCTTCTTCGCGGCGGGGGCCCTGCGGGTGCACGCGCCCGAGGCGGAGCCGACCCTCATCGAGCGCCGCGACGCCGGCCGACTCGACGAGCTGATCGCGGCGCGCCACTTCAAGACGGGGAAGGTCTCCGTCTCCGCCGCCCACCTGATGGGCGGATGCGGGATGGGACGCGGCGTGGAGGACTCGGTGACCGATGCGTGGGGCCGCGTGCACGGCGTGCCGTGGCTGCGCGTCGCCGACGCGAGCCTCTTCCCCGACTCGCTCGAGATCAACCCGTACCTCACGATCATGGGACTCGCCGACCGCGTCGCCGAGGGCATCCGCGGCGACGCCGCGGCGCTGCTGGGAGCGGCCTGAGATGAAACTCACGGGCGGGGCGATCGTCGTGCGGGCGCTGGAGGACGAAGGGATCCCGTTCACCTTCGGCATCCCCGGCACGCACAACATCGAGCTCTACGACGCCCTCGCCGAGTCCCGGACGGTGCGCGCGGTCCTCGTCACCGACGAGCAGAGCGCCTCCTTCGCCGCCGACGGCGTCTGGCGCGCGTCGGGGCGCCTGGCGTGCGTCAACGTCGTGCCGGGCGCGGGACTCACGCACGCCCTCTCCGGCATCGCCGAGGCGTTCCTCGACAACGTGCCGATGCTGGTCCTGGGATGCGGCATCCGGCGCGACACCGGGAGGGCGTACCAGCTCCACGACATGGACCAGCAGGCGCTCGCGCGCCCGGTCACCAAGGCCCAGATGCTCGTGGAGAGCGGCAAGGACCTGTACCCGGTGATCCGCGGCGCCTGCCGCATCGCGCGGGAAGGCGTCCCCGGCCCCGTCTTCGTCGAGGTGGCGGCGAACATGTATCTGTTCCGGCACGAGGTGGAGCTTCCCGCCTCGCCGGAGTCGGGGCGCGAGGGCCGGGCCTCGGCGGTGCCGGCGCCGGAGGACGCCCCGGCCCTCGCCCGAGCGGCGGAACTGCTGAACGGCGCCCGGCAGCCGCTCGTCTACCTCGGTCTCGGCGCCGCCGGCGCGGGCGACCAGCTCGTGCGCCTCGCGGAACGGCTCGAGGCCCCGGTCGCCACGACGTTCCAGGGGAAGGGCGTCTTCCCCGAGAGCCACCCGCTCGCGCTCTGGCCCGGGTTCGGGGATGCCGCGCCGCCCTTCGCCCGCGCAGTGGCGCAGGGGTGCGACGCGACCCTCGCCGTGGGGTGCCGGTTCGGCGAGGTGGCCACCGGCAGTTACGGCGTGGCGCCCCCCCAGCCGCTGGTGCATCTCGACATCGACCCCACGGTGCCCGGCCGCAACTTCCCCACCGCCGCCACGCTGACGGGCGACGCGGCGATCCTCGTGCCGGCGCTCCTCGACCGGCTGGTCCAGCGGGAACCGGACCCGGCGCTGCGCGAGCGCATCGCCGCCGGGCGGGCGGAGGTCCGCGCGGCCTGGGAGAAGGCGGCGGGAGGCGAGCGGGTCTCGCCCTGGCGACTCCTCTCGTCCCTGCAGGCGCGGCTGGGTCCCGGCACGATCTTCACCAGCGACAGCGGGAACGGGACGTTCCTCGCCGTGGAGATGCTCGACCTCCAGCAGCCCGGGAAGCTGCTGGCTCCTGTGGACTACTCGTGCATGGGGTACGCCGTCCCCGCCGCCATCGGCGCCAAGCTGAGCCGCCCCGAGTGTCCCGTCGTCGCCCTCGCCGGGGACGGCGCCTTCCTGATGACCGGCCTCGAGCTGCTGACCGCCGCGCACCTCGGCGCCGCCGTCGCGGTCTTCGTCCTCCGCGATCGCGAGCTGGCGCAGATCGCGCAGTTCCAGAGCGTGGCGCTGAACCGCAAGACGCTGAGCGAGCTCCCCGACTTCGACGTCGCGCCCCTCGCCGCGGCGCTCGGCGTCGAATGTCTGCGCCTCGACCGGGACGCCGACATCCCGGCGGTGCTGCAGCGGGTGGCCGAGGTGACGCTCGCCGGACGGCCCGTGGTGGTGGACACGGCGATCGACTACACGGAGAAGACCTGGTTCACCCGCGGCGTGGTCCGCACCACCCTTGGCCGCCTCCCCTGGCCCGATCGCGTCCGGTTCGTGGCGCGGGCCCTCGCGCGCAAGCTGACGGGCTGACCCGCGGACGGCGTCCGTACGACTGGCGCCTCTTTCCCGCGGCGCGTAGCGTTGGTGGCATGACTCGTACCCTCCGGCTCCTCCCGTTCGCCCTCCTCGTCACGCTCCTCGCCGGCTGCGGCCGGCACGCCGGCTCCCTCATGCCCGCCGGGTGGCGCTATGCGTCGCCGCCGGCGCCGGTGGTGGGCCAGCACGCGATGGTGGTCACCGAGCACCCGCTCTCGAGCGAGGTCGGCGCCGAGATCCTGCGGCGCGGGGGGAACGCGATCGACGCGGCCGTGGCGGTGGGCTTCGCGCAGGCCGTCGTGAACCCGCGCGCCGGGAACATCGGCGGCGGGGGGTTCCTGGTGTACCGCCGGGCGAACGGCGAGGCGTACGCGCTCGACTACCGCGAGACCGCGCCGGCGGCGGCGTCCCGCGACATGTACCTAGACTCCCTGGGGGATCTGAGCGAGCGGAGCGTGATCGGCGCCCTCGCGGCGGGGGTGCCGGGCGCCGTCGCCGGGCTGTGGGAGATGCACCGGCGCTTCGGCCACCTCCCCTGGCGCGACCTCGTGGCGCCTGCCCTCGCGCTGGCGCGCGAGCACGTCGTGGACTCCGCCCGCGCGACAGTCATCCGACGTAACCGCGAGGGGCTCGAGCGCTTCCCGACCAGTGCGGCGATCTACCTGCCGGGCGGCCAGCCCCCGGCGCCCGGGGACACCCTGCGCCAGCCCGATCTCGTCCGCACGCTGGAGCGCATCGCGGAGCACGGGGCCGACGGGTTCTACCAAGGCGAGACCGCGGACCTCATCGTCGCCCAGATGCGCCGCAGCGGCGGCGTCATCACGCAGGCCGACCTCGCCGACTATCGCGCCATCTGGCGGGAGCCGGTGGTGGCGACGTACCGCGGCTGGCGGATCCTGGCGATGCCGCCCTCCTCGAGCGGGGGCGTGACGCTCACGGAGATCTTCAACATCCTCGAGGGGTACCGCCTCCCCGCGTTCGGGACGGCGAAGCTGATGCACCTCGAGATCGAGGCGATGCGCCGCGCCTTCACCGACCGGAACCGGTTCCTCGGCGACCCCGCGTTCGTCGCGATGCCCCTGGACCGCCTCACGAGCAAGACGTACGCGGCCGAGCTGCGGAGCGGGATCAGCGCCAGCCGGGCCACGCCCTCGAGCGCGATGCCGTCCGTCGTGGAGGGGAGCCACACCACCCACTACTCGATCGTGGACGCCGGCGGTGACGCCGTCGCCATCACGACCACCCTCAACGACAACTTCGGCTGCAAGGTGGTGGTCGGCGGCGCCGGGTTCCTCCTCAACGACGAGATGGACGACTTCGCCGGGAAGCCGGGCGCGCCCAATATGTTCGGCCTGGTGCAGGGCGAGGCGAACGCCATCCAGCCGGGGAAGCGGATGCTCTCGGCGATGACGCCGACCATCGTCCTGAACCCCGAGGGGCGCCTCGAGCTCGTCGTCGGCGCCCCCGGGGGCCCGACCATCATCACCGCCGTCTTCCAGGTCATCTCGAACGTCATCGACCACGACATGTCCCTGGCCGAGGCCGTGTACGCCCCGCGGATCCACCATCAAGCGCTCCCCGACTCCCTCCAGTGGGAGCCGGACGGCATCGCCCCCCGCGAGCGGAGGAAGCTCGAGGCGATGGGGCACGTGCTGCGCGCGCGGCCCGGCTACATGGCGCTGATCAACGCCATCCGCGTCACCCCCCGGGGGCTCGAGGGCGTGTCGGACCCGCGCACCCTCGGCGCGGCGGTAGGATTCTGACCTCCCCTCGCACCATCGTACCGGCGTACCAGACGCACGGAGTCCCGATGAAGCGCACGATCCTCGTCGCCGCCCTCGCCGCGCTCGCGGCGCCCCTCGCCGCCCAGCAGCCCGCGCCGACGCCGGGCGCGCCGGAAGGTCGCGCGCTCGACGTCCGGACCTTCCTCGCCTTCGACAAGCCGTCGGAGCCCGCGATCTCCCCCGACGGCCGCTGGGTCGCGTACACCGTCACCACCACCGACGTGGGCGCGAACCGCCGCCGCCAGGACCTCTTCCTCCAGAGCGTGGACAGCGCGGCGGGCCGGAAGATCAGCGTGGACTCCCTCGGCGGGCGCAGCGCGAAGTGGTCCCCCGACGGGCGCCTCCTCGCCTACATCAGCGCGCGCGGCACCCCCCAGGTGTGGATCTATGACCCGGCGACCCGCCGGCGGCGGCAGGTGACGACCCTCTCCACCGGCGCCGACGGCGTGATCTGGTCGCCGACGGGGCGAATGCTCGCGTTCGTCTCCTCGGTGTATCCCGACTGCGCCGACGACGCCTGCAACCGCCACCAGGCCCAGGAGGCGGACCAGCGCCCGAGCAAGGGACGCGTGATCGACCACCTCCTCTACCGGCACTGGATGAGCTGGGACGACGGGACCCGCAGCCACCTCTTCGTCGTGCCCGCGGCCGGCGGCGTGGCGCGGGACCTCCTCGTCGGCTGGCAGTGGGACACGCCGGTCGCGCCCTTCGGCGGGTCCGCCGACTACGCCTGGAGCCCCGACGAGCGCGAGCTGGCCTTCACCACCAAGACCGGCTTCGACCAGGCGTGGACCACCAACAACGACATCTACACGGTGCCGGTGGCCGGCGGCCCGCCCGTCAACCAGACGGCGGGGATGCGCGGCGCCGATGCCACACCCCTCTACTCCCCCGACGGGCGCTACCTCGCCTTTCTCTCACAGGAGCGCGCAGGGTTCGAGGCCGACCGCGTCCGCCTGATGGTCAAGGACCGCCAGAGCGGCCAGGTCCGCGAGGTCACGCACGACTTCGACCTCTCCATCAGCGAGTACGGGTGGGCGCCCGGCGGCCCCGACCTCTTCGCCGTCGCGGAGCGCCACCAGCGGGACATCCTCCTGCACATCGTCTTCGCGACGGGAGACGTCCACCGGATCCTCACCGACCGGAACGCGGCGCAGCTCTCCGTCGCCGCGACGCCGACGCCGCCGGTCATGGCCTTCGTGAGCGACGCGATCGACCGCCCCGCCGAGGTCTACACGTGGGTGGCAGACCACCGGCAGCTGCCGCGCCAGCTCACGCACCTCACGGACGCCCGGGTGGCGCAGCTCGCGATGAACCCGGCGCAGGAGTTCGGGTGGATCGGCGCGAACGGCGACAGCTGCTTCGGCCTCCTCCTGATGCCGCCCCATTTCGACGCGACGCGGCGCTACCCCACGGTGATCCTGATCCACGGCGGCCCGCAGGGAGCGTGGCTCGACCAGTTCCACGGGCGCTGGAACGCGCAGATGTTCGCGGCCCCCGGCTACGTGGTGGCGATGCTGAACCCGCGCGGCTCGACCGGCTTCGGACAGCGGTTCACCGATCAGATCAGCCGCGACTGGGGCGGGAAGGTCTACGAGGACATCATGCGCGGCGTGGACGTCGTGGCCGCCCTGCCCTACGTGGACACCGCGCGGATGGGAGCCGCCGGCGGATCGTACGGCAGCTACATGGTCAACTGGATCAACGGGCACACCGACCGCTTCAAGGCGCTGGTGAGCCACGACGGCGACTTCGACCTCGTCTCATCGTACGGCGCCACCGAGGAGCTCTGGTTCCCGGAGTGGGATCTCGGCGGCCCGCCGTGGCAGGACATCACCGACTACGAGCGCTGGTCGCCGAGCCGGTTCGCCGGCCGGTGGCACACCCCCACCCTCGTCATCCACAGCGCGCTCGACTTCCGCGTGCCGGACACCGAGGGGATGCAGACCTTCACGGCCCTTCAGCGGCAGGGCGTGCCCTCGCGGTTCCTCTACTTCCCGGACGAGGGGCACTGGGTGGGCAAGCCGCAGAACCAGATCCTCTGGTGGGACACGGTGCAGGATTGGCTCGGACGCTACCTGCACCCGTAAGGGGTGATCGGGGGCCCGGCGGCGCGGGGCACCGCGGCGCCGGCGAACCGGCTGCGTGGAGTCCGCCCAGGTGAGCGGCGGCCTTCGCGCGCTCGTGCCGTACTACCGCCCGTACCGCGGGATGCTGGCGGCCGGCCTCGGCTTGGTGCTGGTCGGGAACGTCTTCACCCTCGTCATCCCCGACTTCCTGCGGCGCGGCATCGACGCCATCGGGCGCGGGGCGCCCGTGCGCACCGTCGCCTGGCTCGGCGCGGCGATCGTCGTCGCCGCGATCCTCGGCGGCGCCGCGCGCTTCGGGATGCGGCAGATCCTCAACGGCCTGAGCCGCTGGATCGAGTACGACATCCGCAACGCCCTCTTCCGGCACCTCGAGACCCTCGAGCAGGCCTTCTACCACCGGATGCCCACGGGCGAGATCATGGCGCGGGCGACCAACGACCTCTCCGCGGTGCGGATGGCGGCCGGCCCCGCCATCATGTACCTCACCGAGACGGTGTCCCGCGTGCTCGTCGCGGTACCGCTGATGGCGCGCATCGATCCCCGCCTCACCGCCCTCGGTCTGGCGCCCCTCGTCCTGATGCCCGTGGCGATGGTCGCGCTGGGCCGCACGATCCACCGTCGCTTCGAGGCGGTGCAGGAGCACTTCGGCACGATGACCACGCACGCCCACGAGGCGCTGAGCGGGGTGCGCGTCGTCCGGGCGTACCGCCAGGAGGCGTCGCAGACCGCGCGGTTCGCCGCTCTTAACGCCGAGTACGTGCGCCGCAACGTGCGCCTCGCCCGCGCGTACGGGCTCCTCTTCCCGTCGGTGACCTTCCTCGGCGGCCTCGGGAGCGTGTTGACGCTCTGGTTCGGGAGCGACCTCGTGATCCGGGGCCAGGTGACCCTCGGCGACTACGTGGCGTTCACCACCTACCTCGTGATCCTCGTGTGGCCGATGATCGCCCTCGGCTGGGTGATCAACCTCTTCCAGCGGGCCTCGGCCTCGATGGCGCGCATCCAGCAGATCCTCGCCGAGCGCCCCGCCGTCGCGGACCCCGCCACGCCCCGCGACCTCCCCGCCGCCACGGGCGGCCGGCGGGTGGAGTTCCGCGACGTCTGGTATCGGTATCCCCTGGGGGCGGCCGGGGGCGGCGGGCTGCCGGCCGCCGGCGGCACGCCGGCCGGAGAGCCCTTAGCCGCCGGCCCGCAGCGGTCGGCGGAGCGCGGTTGGGTGCTGGAGGGGGTGACCTTCACCGCCGAGCCGGGCCAGGTGGTCGCGGTGGTCGGCGCGACCGGCGCCGGGAAGACGACGGTGGCCGAGCTGGTGCCACGGCTGATGGACCCCGACCGCGGCGAGGTGCGCCTCGACGGCGTGCCGGTGCGGGAGCTGCGCCTCGCGGCGCTGCGCCGCACCATCGGCTTCGTGCCGCAGGAGACGTTCCTCTTCTCGCAGAGCATCGGCGAGAACGTGGGGATGGGCACCGATGACCCGGGCGCGGTCGTCGCGGCCGCCCGCGTCGCGCAGCTCCACGAGATGGTCGACGCCTTCCCCGAGCGCTACGACACCGTCCTCGGCGAGCGTGGGGTCAACCTCTCCGGCGGGCAGAAGCAGCGTACCGCCATCGCGCGGGCGCTGGCCCGGGACCCCGACGTCGTCGTCCTCGACGACGCTCTCTCGGCGGTGGACACGCACACCGAAGCGGAGATCCTCCGGGGGCTCAAGCGGGAGCTGGCGGGGCGCACGGCCTTCATCATCAGCCACCGCATCACCGCCATCCGCGACGCGGACCTCATCGTCGTCCTCGACCGGGGGCGCGTGGTCGAATCGGGGAAGCACGCCGCGCTGTTCGAGCGCCGGGGGGTGTACTGGCAGCTGCTGCGCCGGCAGCAGCTGGAGGAGGAACTGGAGGCGGCGGGATAGAGGCAGTGACAAGGGGCCAGACGCCAAGACGCCAAGGGAACACGGCTCTGCTCCCTTGGCGTTTGTCATCCGGCCGTCTGAACTTGGCGTCTTACAGCTTGCTTCTGAGAAACTCCGGCGTGAGGCTCTGCAGCCACCCCGACAGCAGCGTGAAGGTCCCCGTCATCAGCAGCAGTCCGAAGGCGATGAGGAGCACGCCGGCGAGGCGCTCCACCCACACCACGTACCGCCGGAACCGCTGCATCCAGCCCAGGAACCACTCCAGCGCCCACGCCGCCACGAGGAACGGGATCGCGAGCCCGAGGGAGTAGGCAAGGAGCAGGACCAGCCCCTGCCCGAAGTCGGCGCGGCTCGACGTGTAGAGCAGGATGGAGCCGAGGATCGGCCCGATGCACGGCGTCCACCCCGCGCCGAAGGCGAGCCCGGCGAGCACCGACCCGAGGTAGCCGAGGGGCTTGTCGCCGAGGTCGAACCGGACCTCGCGGGCGAGGAAGCCGATCCGCAGCGCGCCGACGCAGTAGAGGCCGAAGAGGAGGATCAGCGCGCCGCCGATCCGCTCCAGCCAGTGCTGGTAGGTGACGAGGAGCCGCCCCAGGGCGGTGGCCGTGGCACCGAGGGCGATGAAGATCAGCGTGAAGCCGAGGACGAAGAGCGCGGCGTGCAGAAGCGCGAGGTGGCGGCGCCGCTGCAGCTCCGCCGCGCCGGAGATGCCGGTCACGTACGAGAGGTAGCTCGGCACGACGGGCAGGACGCACGGCGAGAGGAACGACAGCAGCCCCGCGAGGAAGGCGACGGCCACGGCTCAGCCCCGGCGGGCGGCCCCCCGGCGCGTGGGGCGCTTCGCGCCGCGCCTGCCGCGCGCGTGGAAGCCGATGAGCTTGTAGACCAGCTTGGCGGCGAGGAAATCGGGCGCGAGGAGGCCCGGGATCGGCGCCAGCTCCACCACGTCCGCGGCCACGACGCGCCGCATCCGGAAGAGGCGCTCGAGGAGGCGCAGCGTCGGGTACCACGTCCCGCCGCCGGGCTCCGGCGTCCCCGTCGAGGGCACCAGCGACGGATCGAAGTAGTCGATGTCGATGGTGAGGTAGACGTCCCGTCCGAGCGCGGCGATGGCGCGGTCGATCCACTCCTCGCCCCCGTCCAGCTCCTCGGCGAAGATCGTCGTGACCCCGTGGCGCCGCATGACCGCCCGCTCCTCGACGGCGATGGCGCGGACGCCGACCTGCACCAGGTCCACCTGCTCCACCACGCGGCGCATCGCGCAGGCGTGGCTCCAGGGGGACCCCTCCCAGGTGGCCCGCAGGTCGCCGTGGGCGTCGAGCTGCAGCACCGAGAGCCGGCGCCCCTGCTTCTTGAGGCGCGCCGCGTGCTCGAGGATCGGCGCCGTGCTGACGCTGTGCTCGCCCCCCAGCATCACCACGAAGCGGCCGGGTCGGAGCGCCGCGGCGTACGCGCGCCGCAGCTCCTTGAGCGCCGCCTCCGGGCCCGCCACGGTGAGCGGGACCGGCTCGGCCGTCGCGATGCCGATGCGGTACGGTTCGTCGCCGGCGTCGTGGTCGTACAGCTCCACCGTCGCCGAGGCGTCGATGATCGCCTGTGGCCCGCGCCGCGTGCCGCCCCCGTAGCTCACCGTCGCCTCATAAGGCACCGGCAGCACCAGCACCGCGGCGCGCCGCGGATCGCTGTCCGCCGGATCGAGCCCGAGGAAGTTGCGCGGGCGGGCGTCGCTCACCGGCCTACTCGGTGTACTCGACATACACGCACGACGCCACGACCGTCGTCCAGAGCCCGTCGGGCCCGCACTCGGCCGTCTGCGTGACGTTGCGCGTCTTCACGATGTCCCCCGACATCATGTACGCTTCCTTGCGCTCGTCCCAGGCGGAGTTCGGGTCGAAGGCCACGCCGAGGGTCGTCGCGAGCATCGTCGCCGCGAGGTCCTCCGCGTACTCGCCGGCCACCGCCTCCTTCTGGCCGTACGTGTGGTGCTCGGAGATGTAGCCGTGGTGGTTCGGGTCTCCGGGGATCGCGAGGCCGATCGAGGCCGCCACCATCCGGCTCGGCTCGTTGGTCGACGCCTCCGCGAGCACCGCGAACACCACCTGGCCCGGGCGCAGCAGCTGGATCCCCTCCTGCCGCGTGATCAGCTTGCAGTGCGGCGGGAAGATCGAGCTCAGACGGACGAGGTTGTACTTCTCGATCCCGGCGTCGCGCAGGGCCATCTCGAAGCTGGTGAGCTTCTCCTTGTGCCGCCCCACACCGTGCGTCAGGAATCCCTTCGTGGGCACGAACCGCATCGGGTTGTACACTGCTGGCTCGACCTCGCCCCGGTGACCGGAATCAGGTGGACGTGCGCGCGACCCCGTCGCGCTGCTGGCACTCGCGGCAGACGCCGTAGATCTCCAGCCGGTGATGGCGATGCTGGAATCCATACTCCGCGGCGATCAACTCCTTCATCTTCTCCAGACGCTCGTTCGAGAACTCGACCACCTTCCCGCAGCGCAGGCAGATCAGGTGCTCGTGGTGCGGGTGGCCCGGCACCCGCTCGTACCGGCGGAACCCCTCGCCGAAATCGCGCTCGTGGACCATCCCGCTCTGCGCCAGGAGATCCAGCGTGCGGTAGATGGTGGCCTTGCCGACGTGCAGGCCCCGCTTCCGGAGCAGCTCCTCGATGTCCTCGACCGAGACGTGCCCCCCGGCCGCGAACAGCACCTCCGCCACCTGCTCGCGCTGGCTGGTGACGGGCAGGCTGCGCTCGCGGAGGTAGCGCCGGAAGATCTCCAGCGCCTCCTGCAGTTCAGGCGACAGCGGAAGGCTCACCGCTCCCCGTTCTCCATGCCGAGAGGTCCACCAGCTCCGCGTCGCCGGCCTCGTCCGCGCGGCGGCGCACGCCGTCGATCACCGCCGGGACGAGATCCGGCGGGCCCTCCGCCGCGAGCTCCAGCTCCACGGCGATCTTCCCCCGCTCGCCGCCCGACAGGCCGACCGTGAACCGCGCCCGGTACACCTGGCGCCGGTCCGTGCCCGCCAGCCGGCTGATCACCGCGACCACGTGCTCCCGGCCGTCGCGGCGCACCGCCGGGAACACCCACACCGCCTCGACCTCGGCGGGCGGCATCCGCTCCGCGACGGCCTCCAGCAACCGGACCATGCCGTCGCTCACCGGCTCATCCGGACGCACAAACGGCCTTCGGGCAGGAGCCCGTCGGCCGGAGCACGAACCTGTCGGCGGCGCCGTGCGCTCACCGCGCGGCTCGCCTTGGAGGCTCGGGAGAGGCAGCGTCCACGTCAGGCATTGGAGGCGCGAAACATACGGGGACGGGGAGGCGAGTTCAATGGCTTGTCGCGGGCTAGAGGAGCGAGACGGGGTCCCGGTCCACGACCAGGCGCGTCCCGCTCCGGACCGGGGCCCGGTCGGCCACGTAGGCCACGAGGCGCGTGAGGCGCGCGGCGTCGGGCGCCTTCAGCAGGAGGTGCCAGCGCCAGCGCGCGCGGATGCGCTCGATCGGGCACGGCGCGGGCCCCAGGACCACCGCCCCCGCTTCCGGCCGGGCCGAGGCCAGCGCCCGCAGCCAGCGGCCGAGCGCCACGGCGGCGTCCGCCACCGCGTCCTCGGCGGGGCCGCTGAGGACCAGGTTCGCGAGCGCGACGTGCGGCGGGTACGGCGGGTCCCGGCGCTCCGCCAGCTCCGCCGTGGCGAAGCCGCGCACGTCGTGCTGCGCCGCGAACCGGATGGCCGGATGCTGCGCCTGCCGGGTCTGCACCAGCACCCGGCCCCCCAGCGGCCCCCGCCCCGCCCGGCCCGCCACCTGCGTCAGGAGGTCGAAGGTGCGCTCGGCGGCCCGGAAGTCGGGGAGATTGAGCGCCACGTCGGCGTCCACCACCCCCACGACCGTCACCCGCGGGAAGTCGAGCCCCTTCGCGATCATCTGCGTCCCGACGAGGATGTCCACCTCCCCGCGGCCCACGGCGTCGAGGATGCGGTGGTGCGACCACTTCGCCCCCGTCGTGTCCACGTCCATGCGCGCCACCCGGGCGCGGGGGAACCGGCTCCCGAGGAGCGCCTCGACCTGCTGGGTGCCGGCGCCGCGGAACCGTTGCGTGGCCGCGCCGCAGCTCGGGCACGCCGCGGGGGGCGGTTCGCGATGGTCGCAGTGGTGGCAGCGGAGCACCGGCGGCACGCGGTGGAACGTCAGCGTGATGCTGCACTGCGGGCAGGTCAGCACCTCGCCGCAGGAGGGGCACTGCACGAAGGTGCTGAAGCCGCGCCGGTTGAGGAGCACCATCGCCTGCTCGCCCCGCTCGAGCGCCCCCGCGACCGCGGCGTCCAGTGCTTCGCTCCAGGGCACCCCGCCACTCGCGGCCACGGCCGGCGCCGAGCGGAGGTCCACGACCTGCACCGGCGGGAGGGGCCGCGCGCCGATCCGCTCGGGGAGCGCGACGAGGCGGATCGCGCCCCGCTCGACCTCCCCCCACCGCTCGAGCGCCGGCGTCGCGGAGCCGAGCACCACCCGGGCGCCCTCCCGCGCGGCGCGGGCGATCGCCGTCTCCACGGCGTGGTAGCGCGGCGTCTCCCCCTGCTTGTAGGAGGTGTCGTGCTCCTCGTCCACCACGATCGCGCCCAGCCGCACCACCGGCGCGAACACCGCCGAGCGCGGCCCGATCGCCACGCGGCGCGTGCCCTCGTGGAGCGCGCGCCACGCGTCGTAGCGCTCCCCGTCCGAGAGGCCGCTGTGCAGCACCGCCACCTGCTCCCCGAACACCCCGCGGAACCGCGCCACCGTCTGCGGGGTGAGGCTGATCTCGGGCACCAGCACTATCGCGCCCTGCCCGACGGCGAGCACGCGCCGCAGGTACTCGAGGTACACGAGCGTCTTCCCGCTCCCCGTGACGCCCCAGAGGAGCGCGACGCCCCCCGGCGGGAGCTCCGCGAGGGCGGCCACGGCGGCGGCCTGGGCCGGGGTGGGCTCCGTCGGCGGGGGGCTTACCGGGAGCTCCGCGAAGGGGTCCCGCTCCCGCCGCTCCGAGCCCACGCGCACCGCTCCGCGTTCCACCAGCGCCCGCAGCGCCGCCGCCGACACGCCGAGGGCCTCCAGCTGGCTCCCCGCCGCGCGCCCGCCGAGCTGCTCCAGCGCCTCGTACGCCTGCCGCTGGCGCGGCGCGCGGGCGAAGCGCCGATCGCGCTCCAGGAGGCTCTCGAGGGGCTCCGCGATCTCCAGGACGCGCTCCCGCTTCTCCGGCTGGGCGGTGCGCGGCGGCAGCGTGAGCACGCGCGCGACGCCCTCCGCGGCGAGCCGCTGCACCAGCCGCAGCCCGGCGCTCCCCGCCTCGCGCCGCACGCGATGGAGCGCGACCGTGCCCGACCCGCCGAGAAGCCGGCCCAGGGCGGGACCGGCCCCCCCCTCCGGCAGCACCGCCGCGGGATCCACCGCCACCACCGGGCGGCCCACCGA
>JADGQW010000186.1 GCA_017881505.1 Gemmatimonadales bacterium | reverse complement strand
ACCCCGGTCCCGCCGGACGCACGAGCTTGTAGAAGGAGACCAGCGTCCCCCGGTCCGTAGGGGGAGCCAGGTACGTCACCGCCACCCACACCACCGTCGTCGTCGCCACCGTCGCGAGGAGCGACACGTGCGACGCCACCTCCAGCCCGTTCTTCCGCGCGATGAAGAACCCGAGCGCCACCACGAAGGACGAGATCATCGCCGCCACTTCGCTCCAGGCGCTCACCCGCCACCAGAACCAGCGCAGCAGGTAGAGGAGCCCCGTCCCCGCACCGATGGAGAGGATGAGGTCGAACGCCTCCTTCGCCGTCGCGAGGGCGTACGTCGTGAACGCCGCGCACACCATCAGGAGCGCGGTCGTGATCCGCCCCATCCGGACGTAGTGCTTCTCCGTCCGCCCCGGCCGGAGGAAGCGCCGGTAGAGGTCGTGCACCAGGTAGCTCGTCCCCCAGTTGAGGTGCGTCTCGATGGTGGAGCGGTACGCCGCCAGCGTCCCCGCCACCACGAGGCCGAGGAACCCGGCGGGGAGGAAGCGCATCATCGCCGGGTACGCGATGTCGTTCCCGATCAGGGCCTTGTCCACGTACGGGAACGCCCTGCCGAGGTCGGCGAGCTGCGGGAAGATGAGCGTCGAGCAGAGCGCCGTGATGATCCACGGCCAGGGACGCAGGGCGTAGTGCATCACGTTGAAGAAGAGGGTGCCGACGACGGCGTCCTTCTCCGTCTTCGAGGCGAGCATCCGCTGCGCGATGTAGCTGCCCCCTCCCGGCTCGGCGCCGGGATACCACACCGACCACCACTGCACGGTGATGGGGATGACGAACACCGCCAGCGCCACGCTCCAATCCCCGAAGTCGGGAAGGAGGTTGAGCGCCCGCGCCGGCACCTTCGCGAAGAGCCCGGCGAGGCCCCCCACCTCCGGCTGCTGGAGGGCGAAGTACGCGACGGCGAAGGTCCCCGTCATCGTGATGAGGAACTGGATGGAGTCGGTGACGAGCACGCCCCAGAGCCCCGACACCGATGCGAAGAAGATCGTCATCCCGGCGCACACCGTCAGCGTGAGCGCCATCGGCCACCCGAGGACGATGTTGGCGATCTTCGCCGCGGCGAGGTTCACCGTGGCCATGATGACGCAGTTGAAGAAGAGGCCGAGGTAGACGGCGCGGAAGCCGCGCAGGAACGTCGCCGGCGTGCCGGAGTAGCGCTTCTCGTAGAACTCGAGGTCGGTCAGCACCCCCGAGCGGCGCCACAGCCGCGCGTAGAAGAAGACCGTCATCATCCCCGTCAGCAGGAACGACCACCACAGCCAGTTCTCCGAGACCCCCCGCTCGCGCACCATGTTGGTGACGAGGTTGGGCGTGTCGGTGCTGAACGTGGTGGCGACCATCGAGACGCCCACCAGCCACCACGGCGCCGCCCGCCCCGAGGTGAAGAACTCGGAGGTGTTCGTCCCCGCCCGCCGCCAGAAGAAGAGCGCCGGCAGGAAGGAGATGCCGATGGAGAAGGAGACGATGATCCAGTCGAGGGGGACGAGATGCACGGGGTGGCTCCCGGCTCAGTGGGGGCGCGCGGGCGGCGCCGCCGTCGTCGGCGGAGCGGGCTCGCGGGAGAAGGCCCGCAGGATCTCCGCCGCGTGCGCGGCGAAGCGCGCGTCGCCGTCGGCGAGGGGACGGTCCTCGGGGTCGGTCACCTGCACGCCGCCGAACCCGGCGTCGAGGCCGAAGAAGGTGGCCTTGAGGTCGCTGCCCACGGCGCAGTAGCGGGGCTCCCATCCCACGGTGGCGAGGACGAACCGCCCCTCGGGGACGGCGAACATCGAGATGCCGTCGGCGTACGCCTGCGGCGCGTGCGTGTCGCCGAGGAGGGCGAAGAGGGTCGGCACGAGGTCGATGTGGCCGGTGACGCGGGTGACGCGCCCCCGCGGCACTCCCTCGCCGAACACGACCATCGGCACGTGGATCTGTTCCGCGGTGACGCTCGAGCCGTGGCCGATGTGCCCGTGCTCCTTGAACTCCTCGCCGTGGTCCCCCGTCACGAAGACGAGGGGCGCCTTCCCGCGCCGGGCCGCCATCCAGGTGAGGAACTCGTCGATCTTCCAGTCCACCTCGTACGCCGCATTCCGCGCGCGGCGCCGGATCAGCTCCGGCGGCACCCGCGCCGCCTCCATCGAGCTCCCCGCGTCCCAGACGGGGGCGAGGCGCGCCGAACGGGGCGGGTACGTGTAGTTGAAGTGCGTCCCGTCGAAGAAGAGCATCACGAAGAGGGGCGCCGGATCCTTCCCTTCGCGCGCCAGCCACCGCTCCGCGCGCTCGACCATCGCCGAGTCGCGGGTGGCGCCGATGCCCGGGAACTCCGTGTCGAGGTCCCCTTCCACGTCGCCGAACACCGTGCCCTTGAGCCCCATCCAGTCGACCGACGAGGCCGCGAGGAGGCGGCTCCGGTAGCCGTTCGCCTTCAGGACGCCGAAGAGGAGGGGGGAGCGCCCCGCCCCGACGATCGCGTCCATCTTCTGCGCCTGCAGGCCGAAGAAGAGACTGAAGAGCGAGAAGTGCGTGGAGCTCGCCGACGCGTAGTGCCGTTCGAAGACCGCCCCCTCGGCGCCGCGCCGCAGGAGGCGCGGCATCGTGACGGTGTCGAGGAAGTCGGCGCGCAGACTCTCGATGAGGATGACGACGATGTCGGGAGTGCGGGTGAAGCGCACCGACGCCGCGGGGATCCCGAGGGGAAGGCGCGACGCGCTCCGCTCCGCCGCCGTCTGGATCGGGTCCCTGAGCTCGGTGGTCCCCCGCCCCGTCACCTTCGCGAGGAAGCCGTTCATCCGGAGGGGCGCCTGGAGGGGGAGGGTCTGCCCCGCCGCGAAGACCGCCGGTCCGCCGTAGAAGGACAACGTCGCGGTATAGGCGCGCTCGACCAGGGCGAGCGCCAGCACGAGGAGCGCCGGGACGAGCACCCCCTTCGGCGAGGCGAAGCGCCGCAGGAAGCGGCCGCCCGCCCAGAGCTCCAGCGCGAGCCACGCCACGCCCACCCCGATGAACGCCGCGGCCTCCCAGACCGGGACGCCCGTCTCGCGGAGCGCACCCCGCTGCAGCATCACCTTCACCACCAGGCCGTTGATGTGGAACCCGAGCGCCTGGTAGATGCGTCCGTCGAGGGCGAGCAGGAAGGTGAGCAGGGCCAGCGCGGCCGGGACGGCCCAGCGATACGCACGTCCGAGGAGGCTGAACGGCAGCGCGAGCGCGAAGGCCAGGAGCGCGAGGAGCGCCGCTTCCACCGCGAACGCCGGCCAGAGGAGCACCGGAAAGGGGGTGCGCACCTCGCCCAGCGCGAAGCGGATGGACGAGCCGTAGAGGAAGAGGATGACCGGGATATGCAGGAGCGCCCACGCCAGCGCCGGCCGCCGGAGGGCGGCGCCCGTGGTTGTGGCGACGGCGATTGGGGACGATCCGGGTGCAGCAGGCATTCGGGGTCTCAACCTACCTGACGAGGCGGTTGCGGCGCCAGCCAGCGCGCCGTCAATTCAGCGCAACGCCGAAAGGACCTCCATGCCCTCCCGCGCTCCGGCACACGCCGTCGCCGCCGGTGAACGCCTCCTCGCCCTCGACGTGTTCCGCGGCGCCACCATCGCCGCGATGCTGGTCGTGAACAACCCGGGCACCTGGGGCGCCGTGTACCCGCCCCTCCTCCACGCCGAGTGGCACGGCTGGACGCCGACCGACCTCATCTTCCCCTTCTTCCTCTTCATCGTGGGCGTCACGACGCACCTCTCCCTGGCGGCGCGGCGCGCGCGGGGCGACGCCGATGGCCAGCTCGTCCGCCAGATCCTCCGGCGCGGCGGCCTCATCTTCCTCTGGGGCTTCGTCCTCTCGGCGTTCCCCTTCTTCACCACCGGCGCCGTGCCGGGCCTCGCGGACCCCTCGTTTCTGGACCGGATCGCGTACCGCTTCGAGCACGTCCGCTATCTCGGCGTGCTGCAGCGCATCGGCATCGCCTACGCCGCGGCGGCGCTCCTCACCTTCCGCACCACGCTGAAGCAGCAGGTCGCCATCCTCGCCGTGCTCCTCTTCGGCTACTGGTTCGCGATGACGCTCCTCCCCATCCCCGGCCACGGCCTGGGCGCCCTCCAGCTGGACTCGCACAGCGACAACCTCGCCGCGCACCTCGACCGCTGGATCCTGGGCCTCGACCACATCTGGGCGGGGAGCCGCACCTTCGATCCCGAGGGTCCCCTCTCGACCCTCCCGGCGGTCGCGACGGCGATGCTCGGCGTGCTGGCGGGGCGGTGGCTCGGCAGCGGGAAGCCCCTCGGCGAGCGGATCGAGGGGCTCTTCGCGGCGGGATTCGTCGCCACCGCGCTCGGCGCGGCGTGGGGATGGTCGTTCCCGATCAACAAGAACCTCTGGACCAGCTCGTACACCCTCTTCACCGCCGGCGCCGCCGCCGCGGCGATCGCCGCGTGCCTCTGGATCATCGACCGGATGCAGGTGCGGTGGTGGACGCGGCCCCTCGAGGTCTTCGGCGTGAACCCGCTGGTCGCGTTCGTCGGCTCGGGGCTCATGGCGCGGCTGATCTACTCGCTCGTCTTCGTCACGCTGCACGGGGAGCGGATGTCCCTGGAGGCGGCGGTCTACGGCACCCTGTTCGCCCCGTGGCTCGAGCCGCGCGACGCGTCCCTCCTCTTCGCCCTCGCCTTCACGGGATTCTGGCTCGTGGTGTTGTGGGTGCTCTACCGCCGGAGGATCTTCCTTCGGGTATAATGACCTGCCGCGCGGACTGGCAAGCGACGGCACGCGTCCGGGCGGGGATGCCCCGCTGGACGTTCGTGCGCGCTAGGACGCCACGCCGAAGCCGCCGCCGCCCGGGGTCTCGATGCGGACGACGTCGCCGGCGACGAGTTCCCTCGCCACCTTCGAGCCCACCTCCACGCCGTTCACGAAGTTGCGCCCCGGCAGGGCGTCGCCGCCCCCCTCTGCGCCACGCGGCGCGATGCGGCGCCGTTCGGTCACGAGGGAGA
>JADGQW010000185.1 GCA_017881505.1 Gemmatimonadales bacterium | reverse complement strand
GCTCGACATCCATCCGGAGGGAATGATGGGATTCGCCAAGTTCATGGCCACCGGCGCGGGCCGCGCCTTTCGCATGGTCGCGGGGCTGGTGCTGATCGTGTGCGGGATGTTCTTCGCGCACGGCCTCACGGAGGTGGTGCTCGGGATCGTGGGGGTGGCGGCCTTCGCGGCGGGGTTGTTCAACGTCTGCCTGATCGCCCCCTTCATCGGCGCGCCGTTCCGCGGAGCCGACCTGAAGTAGGCGCGCCGACCGGCCGGTCCGGCCGCCGGGAACGCGAACGGGGCGCCGCTGGGCGCCCCGTCTCACATCCGGGCGGGCCGTCGCAGCCACGACGATCCGGCTACGGGGCCAGGCGCATGCCCACGCTGACGTTGCGGGGGACGCCGGGCCGGTCGAAGGCCGTGAGGTAGTGCGCGTCGAACAGGTTCCCGCACCGCGTGTACACCGTGAACGCCCGGGAGGCGTGCCACTGGAGCACCAGCTCTGCGAGAGCGTAGGCCGGCGACGCCACGCGCTGGCCCGAGAAGCGCTCGGTGAGGACGACCTGCCGCCCCACGAGCGTGACCCGTGCGAGCGCGGAGAAGGCGTGGGAGAGGTCGCCCGAGACGAAGGCGTTCCCCGTCACCCGCGGCGTGGCCGGAAGGGCGCCGCCCACGGGGTAGTCGGCCGCGCTGAGGCCGGTGTTGTCGAGCACAACGGTCCGCACCCAGGTCACGTCCGCGCCGCCGCTCCACCGCAGCGACCAGCGGCGCTCGAGGGAGACCTCGACCCCTTCGGAGCGGGTGCGTCCGACGTTCTTGTTGGTCTGCTTCGAGCCGGTGTCGGCCGCGACCGTGGCGATCAGGCCATCGTAGTCCTGGTGGAAGTAGCCGACGCTCAGCGACGCCGCTCGCGAGGAACCCGTGAAGGTCGCGCCGACCTCCCAGCTCGCGCTGTGCTCGGGCCGCAGCGCCGGATTCGGCACGGTGGAGGGGGTGGCGAGGTACTGCTGGTCCACGTTGGGCGCCTTGAAGGAACGCCCGGCCGATGCCCGGAGCGAGAAGCGCTCGGGCACCACCGCGAACACGAGACCGGCACGGGGAAGGAGCTCGGCGCGGAGCCCGGCGAACTTCTCGAGACGGGCACCGACCAGCGCCGAAAGGCGGGGCCCCCAGCGGCCCTCGAGCTCGGTGAAGAGCGCGGTGTTGGCGCGGCCCAGGACCATGTGCGAGGGGCCGAAGTCGCCCGCCTGGTCATTGGTCTCCGTCTCGCGCTGCCAGCGGGCGCCGTAGGAGAAGGCGACGTGCGCAGCCCCGGCGGCAACCTCGTGGGTCCCCACGTACTCGAGGCCGGGCCGCAGCAGGACGCTGCGGAAGTGGAAGTTGTAGTTGAAGACGAAGAAGGGGTACGCTCCGGGGAGGCTGTCGTGGGTATCCTCGTACACGAACTCGTCCCGGAGCAGGCTGGCGGTCACCCGCTGGTGCCAGGAGGGTGTGGCCGCGAAGCCGGCGCTCAGCGCGCCGAGCCACCGGTGGTGGCGGTCGCGCTGGTTGGGGTCGAGGGGAACCCGCGTCACACCCGGATCCCGCACCGGGAGGTTCGCCTGGATCGCGATGTAGCGCGCGGTGGCGGTGAGATCCCAGCGATCGGACGGGTGCGCGTCGAGCCGGAGCGACGCGTCGCCGGTCGCGAGATCCGTGGGGACGGCGTAGATGCCGCGATCATAGGCGCCGCCGGCCCCGGCCGACCAGCGCAGCCGCTCGCCGCCCCCCGACGCGGTGACCTCGCTGCGGCCCGCGCCGCCGTGCGTCGCGGCTCCCCCGCCTTCGAGGAGGACAGCGAAGCGCGTGGGCCCCGCTGCGCCCTCGTGGGTGAGGAACTGCACGGCCCCGGCCATCGCGGACGACCCCCACAGGGCGCTCAGGGGGCCGCGCGCGACCTCGATCCGGTCCACGTTCGTCATCAGCAGGCCGGCGATGTCATTGAAGCCGCCGCTGATGTTGATCGCGACGCCGTCGAAGAGCATCTGGGTGTACGGCTCCCCCGCGCCCCTGAGGTGGAGCACCGCCGGACCACCGGGGCCACTCCCCTCCTCGATCGCCGCCCCCGGGAGGAACGTGAGGGCCCGGGACGCACGCGTCGTCGGCTCGGCGAGCAGGTCGCGCCGCTCCAGTGTCGCGGTCGGGAATCCGGTCTCCGCCGGGGAGGCGGGGATACGGGTCGCCGTGGCCGCCAGGGGCGGGAGCCGGTAGAGTCGGAGCGAGTCCCGCCGCGAGGAATCGCTCGCGGCCGGCTCTTGCGCGACGACGGCCGCCGGCAGAGTGAGCGCCAGGCAGGCGGCGAGGCACGCGTTGCGCGTCCCACGGGTCATGGGGCGTTCCCTGGAGTGAAGGAAGCGATGGTGCGTTCGATTGAGGGGATGGACCGCGGCGAAACCTGCCGCGCCACGACAACGATACACGAGACGAGCCGGGGGGGGAAGTGACGGCGGTCACGCGTCCCGCCGTCCCGGCGGCCGCGGCTGCCGTCGCCGGGAACGTCCTCTTCGCGACCGGGCTCATCTTCCACGCGTTCCTCTACAACTTCTATCTCGAGGCGCTGCACCTCTCGCCGCAGGTCATGGGGTACGCCGTCGCCGCGCTCACCGGGGGAGGGCTCATCGTCCTCCTGCCCGCGGGCGCGCTCGCCGACCGCGCGGGGCCAAGGACCGCGGCGGCGATCGGGGCAGCGGTGCTGGCGCTGGGACTCGCGGGCGGCGCGCTCGCCACAGAACCCTGGACAATCTACGCTGCGGCGGCGCTGGCCGGAGCCGGCAGCGCGCTGTGGCGCGTCGCGACGGCCCCGATCCTCATGCGGGTCTCGGCGCCTGACGCGCGGAGCCGCGCCTTCGCGTGGAACGTGGGCCTCCTGGTCGCCTGGGGCGGAGCGGGCACGGCGATCGCTGGCGGCGCGTCGCACTGGCTCGAGTCCGGCGCCGGACTGAGCCACCTTTCCGCCATCCGGACCGCGCTGCTCCTCGGCGCCGCCGTGAGCCTCGCGAGCCTCCCGGTCTTCCGCGCGCTTCGGCTCGACGCCCCCGCGCCGGCCGCGCCGGAGCCGCTCGCGCCGAGCGCTTCATCCGGCGCGCCGTCGGCGGGCGCACGCGCCGTGCTCCCCCTCGTCGGCCTGGTCGCGGTGTGGATGCTGGGTCCGGCGATCGCCGCTCCCTTCATGAACCTCTACTTCTCCCGCGTCCACGGCATGGCCATCGCGCGCATCGCCTACTTGTTCGGTGCGACGAGCTGGTGCTGGGCCGTCCTGGTGGTCGGGAGCGGCGAGGTGGTCCGGCGGCTGGGAGTACGCCGCGTGCTGATGGCGGCCCCCCTCCTCTTCGTGCCGGCGATGTGGGGACTCTCGGCGGCGGGGAGCATCGGGCTCGCGGTAATCCTGTACGGGCTGCAGGGCCTGATCGCGCCGGTCACGAACCCCGTAATAGACCAGTGGTTGCTGGCACGGACGCCGGCGGACCGGCAGGGCACCGTGTCGAGCTGGCGCCAGGTGGCCGCCGACGCGAGCGGGATGGCGGGCGCGAGTCTCGGCGGCCGCGTGCTCGCCGGGGGCGGGTTCCCTTCCCTCTTCCTCGCGTCTGCCGGGATCGGGCTGCTCGGCGCGCTGGGGCTCATCGCCGGCGCCGCCCGGCGCCAGCGCGCCTGAACGCGCTCAGCCCGCGCCCATCGCCCGCAAGATCCGCGTGAGGCGCAGCCTGTAGATGTGCGCCAGCTTCCGCAGCGGGACCCGGCGCGGTCCGGATCGCGGCCACAGCGAGCCCGACAGCACCCGTAGCGCCTCGCGGGGCGTGGCCGTCCACAGCAGCTGGCCGGTCCCGGGCCTCGGATGGAGGCGCTGCGACGTCGCGGGGCTGAGCCGCTCCACGGCGCGACGCAGGAGCCGGGGCGCCGCCGCGCGAACGGCGGCGAGCACGCGGGGCTCGACCGCCCCCGGCGCGAGGCGGTCGGCGAGCTGCAGGGCCGGGTAGACGAAGCGCGCCGCACGCGTCTCGCGGACCAGATTGAGGAACGCGTCCCAGCGCTCGGGCGCGCGGTCGAAGTCCTGCCGCGCCACGTACACCAGCTCGACGAGGCGGATCATCGGCAGCGCGTTCAGATGACTCGAGGCGTGGAGCGCGAGGTAGGCCAGATGGAGCGGCTGCGGCAGGACGCGGGCGGGCTGCGCGAGCGCAGCCCATGGCTCCGCCGAAGCGGGATCCACCACGCCGAGCGACGCGACGATCCCCGCCGCCTCTCCGCGATCGAGCGACACGTGCAGATCCACGTGCCAAGGGCTGTCCGCGTCGGGCCACTCGAGGGACCCCACCCGGCCCGGATCCGCCGGGATCCAGTGGCCGCGCTGCGGCACCCACACCGTGTCCTGCGTGAACCCGAGCGCGCGGAGCGCCTTCTCGGCGGACGGGAGGTCGCCGGCGGCGACGAGCAGGTCGAGGTCCGCCGTCGGACGCGTGCCTGGATCGGGGAAGTACCGGTAGGCCGTTTCGGCGCCCTTGAGCACCACGGCGGCCACGCCCCGCGCCGCGAAGGCACCGAGCACGCGCTCGAGCTCGGCGCGGAGGCGGGTGGCCCGGCGCCGCCCCTCGTCGAGGTGCCCGGCGAAGAGCGCCCGCGTCTCCGTCGCCGCCACCACCCGCCCCGTCTCGATCCACCACCCCAGGAGGGCGCCCATCCCGGCCGTCATGCCGCCGATGCCGAGGATGCGCAGGTCCGCCCGAGGCGGCACCATGAGCGTCACCGGTCCCGGCGCATCCCCGAGCACGGCCGCGGCGACGCGCGCCACCTCCTCCAGCGCCGCGCGGAACGCGGCCGGGGTGACGTCAGGCCACAGGGCGCGCGCATCCTCGGTCTCCGCGTAACGCGCGAGGCGGCGGGCGATCTCGTCGGGGTCGGACACAGCACCAAGCTAGCCAGCACCCAGCGGCACCGCTAAACTGCGACCCCGATGACGGATCCCTTCGCGTTCGACCCGTCCCCCGACCCCCTCTACCACGGCGTGC
>JADGQW010000042.1 GCA_017881505.1 Gemmatimonadales bacterium | reverse complement strand
TACAACGGCGTGATCGTGGACGACGAGCCCCTGCACTGCGAGGCGTTCCTCGCGGTGCTCGGCGAGGAGGGGATCGTCCTCGGCCGCGACGCCTACTCCGCGGCGTACCTCGGCCTCGACGACCGCGCCTGTTTCCGGAAGGCGCTCGACGACGACGGGAGGCCCGTCCCGCCCGGCGACGTGGCGCACCTCGTAACACGGAAGGGGGCGTACTACCGCGCCCTCGTCCGGCGGTCGCTCCCCATCGTCCCGGGAGTCGGGGCGTTCGTGCTAGCGGCCGCCACGCGCTTCCGCATCGCGGTGGTGAGCGGGGCGGTACGGAGCGAGGTCGCCTTCGGCCTGGAGCGCGCGGGGATCGGCGCCGCGGTCTCGGTCATCGTCACGAGCGAGGACGTCCCGGGGTCGAAGCCCGATCCCGCGGGGCTGCGGCTCGCCCTCGCGCGCCTCGGCGCGCCGGGGCGGGGACCGTGGCGCGCCGTGGTGGCGGAGGACTCCTTCCCCGGGCTCGGAGCGGCGCGGGCGCTGGGCGCCGGATGCCTGATGCTCACGACCTCGCACCCCGCCGCCGCCCTCGCCGCGGCGGACCTGGTCTGGAAGTCGTTCGAGGGGCATCACCCCGTCGAGCTGGATCCCCTCTTCCGCACGGTCCCCGCGTGAGCGAAGCAGCGGCCGGCGCGGTGGCGCTCGTGGCGCGGGGCGCCGTGCCCCGCGAGGAGCACCGCGCCCTCGCCTCGGGCGCCGTCGCGCTCGAGCGGCCGGAGCTGGCGCGTTTCCGGCTCACGGGAGAGGGGAGGGTCGCGTGCCTGCAGGGACTCGTGACCTGCGATCTGGAGGGCCCCGGGGACGGCGCCTACCTCTTCGGCGCGCTGCTCACGCCGAAGGGGATGATCGTCGCACCGCTCTGGATGGCGCGTGCCGGCGACGCGATCGGCCTCGAGCTGCCGCTCGAGGCGGCCGAGGCGATGCGGCAGACGTTCGCGCGCGCGCTCCCGCCGCGCCTCTGCCGGGCGGAGGATGTCACGGCGTCCACTGCCTCGCTCGGCGTGTACGGGCCCAAGGCGGGGGACGTCCTCGCCGCCGCGGCGGGCGCGCCGCCTCCGGCGCTCGGCCGGTCGGCGCGCCTGGCGGTCGCGGGCCTCGACGTGCTCGCCTCGCGCGTGTCCGCCCGCGGGCTCGACGGCTTCGACCTCGTGGCCGAGGGGAGCGGGGACGCGGTCCTCGCCGAGCTGCACGCGAACGGCGCGGCGCCGGCGCGCGGGGCGCTGCTCGAGGAGCGACGCATCCTGGCCGGGTTCCCGAGGTTCGGCGCCGAGATCGACGAGCGCTCCATCCCGCAGGAGGTGGGCTTCGACGAGCTGGGCGCGGTGTCGTACACGAAGGGGTGCTACGTCGGGCAGGAGACGGTCGCGCGGGTGCATTTCCGCGGGCATCCCAACCGCCGGCTGGTGGGGCTCGCCCTTGGCGGCGCGCCCCCGCCACCGCCGCCGTTCGAGTTCCGCGACGGGGAGCGGGTACTGGGGCGCCTCACCAGCGCGGCGTGGTCCCCCGAGGCGGCACAGTACCTCGGCCTCGCGGTGCTGCGTCGCGAGGTCCAGGAGGGCGCGACGCTGTCGCTCCCCGGCGGCTCTCCGGCGATGGTCCACGCCCTGCCCTGGCCGTCCGCGTGAGGGTCTTCGTCACGGGCGCGGGCGGCCTGGTCGGAGGGCACGTCGTCGCGCAGCTCGCCGCCCGCGGCAATGCCGTGCTCGCCCTGGCGCGGAGCGACGCGGGGGCGCGCGCGCTCGTGGCCCGCGGGGTGGAGGTCCTCCACGGCGACGTCACCGACGAGGCGGTGGTCGAGCGCGGGGTGGCCGGATGTGACGCGGTCGTGCACACGGCGGCGGTCGTGCTGGGGCGGGACGACTGGCCCGCGTACCGCGCCCTCAACGTCGGCGCGACGGAGCACGTGGCCCGCGCCGCTGCGCGCCACGGCCGGCGGCTGGTGCATCTCTCCTCGGTGGCGGTGTACGGCCGACGGGAGACCTACGACGGCGGACCGGGCTCCGTCACGGAGGACTTCGGGCTCGACCGGCCCGTCTTCCCCGGCGACCACTACGCCCGCTCGAAGCGGGAGGCGGAGGTCGCGCTGTGGCGCGTCGCGGGGGAGACGGGGCTAAGGGCCGCGGCGCTCCGCCCCTGCGTGATCTACGGCGAGGGGGATCGCCACTTCTCGCCGCGGGTGGCCGCGGCGCTGCGGGTGGGGCTGGGCTTCGCGCCGGTGATCGGCCCCGGCACGAACGCGCTGAGCGTGGTCTACGCGGGGAACGTGGCGGCCGCGGTGCTCGCGGCCCTGGACCGCCCGGCGGTGACGGGGCCCTTCAATGTGACGAACGACGGCGGGATCACGCAGCGCGGCTTCCTCGAGCACTTCGCGGCGGGGCTGGGGGTGCGGCTCCGCGTGGTGCGCGTGCCGGCGGGGGCGGCGTGGGGCGCCGCGCGGCTCGCGGACGGCGCGCTGCGGCTCCTGCGGCCGGCGGCCCCGATGACGATGCTCAAGGGCGCCGTGCAGTTCCTCGCCAACGCCAACCCCTACTCATCGGCCCGCGCGGAACGCGTCCTCGGCTGGCGGCCGCTCGTCGCGCCCCCGGAGGCCGCGGAACGCACGGGGCGCTCCTTCCGGCCGGCGAAGGGGCGCCCCTGAAAAGCGAAGACCCGGGCTTGCACCCGGGTCTTCGTTGACGGTCAAGGCAGCGCTTACTTCTTCTTCGCGCCGCCCATCTTCGTCGTGTCGGCCATGGGGGCGGGGGCCTTCGCCGTATCCGTCGTCGTGGTCGTCGTCGTCGTCGTCGTCACGGCCGGAGCCGCGGCGGGCGCAGCAGTCGAGTCAGCAGCCGGGGTAGCAGCTTCCTTCTTCGCGCACGCCATCAGACCCAGGACCGCAACAGCAAAAACCAAGCGCTTCATCATATCTCCTTGGACATTTGAACGAACTCAGCGGAACACTACACGAGGTCCGTGCGCCGCTGCCGCCGGCCTCAACCGGACGGAAAAACTACCCAAAGTTGCGTTCGTGTCAAGGGTTAGGTGCATTACGCCTCACTTCCGGCTGCACCCGATACCGGCGTTGTTCCTCCCGTCACAAATACCTCGCATCGTGTTTCTGTGCAAGCACTTACCTGCCATCACCGGCAGCGCCTCGCGCGCACGCCCCGGGGCGTGGGGAACCACCGACGGCGCGATGCCGGACGGAGCGCGAGGACCCGGCGGGCACACCGCGGTGTATCTTGTGATTCTCACCATCCACGAGGTCCGATGTCCCGCCCGTCCCCTCGCGCCGCGCGACGCCGCGCGGCGAGGCCCGCGCGTGTCTGAGCCGCGTCCCGAGACCCTGGGCGCACTGCGCCGTTCCCCCTGGGGCGGCGAGGCGCGGCGCCGCCGCTCGGTGAAGGACGAGCTGCGCGAGAACCTCCTGTGCCGCCTCGAGGAGGGGGGCCCGATCTTCCCGGGTATCGTCGGCTACGACGACACCGTGGTGCCGCAGATCGTCAACGCCGTCCTCTCCCGCCACAACTTCATCCTCCTCGGCCTCCGGGGGCAGGCGAAGACGCGCATCGTCCGCGGCCTGGTCGACCTCCTCGACCCGGAGATGCCGATCCTCGCGGGGAGCGAAGTGAACGACGACCCCTTCGCGCCGATCTCGAAATTCGGCCGCCAGCTGGTGGAGGAGCGGGGGGAGGATGCGCCGATCGCGTGGGTGCTGCGGACGCAGCGGTACATCGAGAAGCTCGCCACCCCCGACGTGACGATCGCCGACATCATCGGCGACGTGGACCCCATCAGGGCGGCGCGGGGCGGGCACGTCCTCTCCGACGAGCTGACGATCCACTACGGCCTCCTGCCGCGGGCCAACCGCGGGATCTTCGCCATCAACGAACTCCCCGACCTCGCGGGGAAGATCCAGGTCGGCCTGTTCAACATCATGCAGGAGGGGGACGTCCAGATCAAAGGCTTCCCCATCCGCCTGCGCCTCGACGTGGCGCTGGTCTTCACGGCGAACCCGGAGGACTACACCGCGCGGGGCAAGATCATCACGCCCCTGAAGGACCGGATCGGCTCCGAGATCGCGACGCACTATCCGCGCACCCTCGACCTCGGAATGGCGATCACGCAGCAGGAGGCGTGGGTGGAGCGCGGCGGGCGGCCGCTCGTGATGCCCGACTTCGTGCTCGAGACGGTGGAGCGCGTGGCCTTCGCGGCCCGCGAGGACAAGCGGGTGGACCACCGGTCGGGGGTGAGCCAGCGCCTCCCGATCAGCGTCCTGGAGAACGCCGTCTCGAACGCCGAGCGACGCGCCATGCGCACCCGGGAGAAGGCGGTGGTGCCGCGCATCTCCGATCTCTACGCGGCCCTCCCGGCGATCACCGGGAAGCTGGAACTGGAGTACGAGGGGGAGCTGGTGGGCGCCGACACCATCGCCCGAGACTTGATTCGCCGCGCCGCGGGCGACACGTTCGAGGAGCGGGCGGGGGGATCGAACGTGGACGACATCGTCCAGTGGTTCGACGAGGGCGGCGCTCTCAAGGTCGCGCTCGACGAACGGTCCGACACCCTCCTCAAGGGGCTGGGCGTCGTGCCGGGTCTCGTGGACCTGGTGGGGACGCTCGGACTCGCCCCGCGGCGGGACCCGGCCGTCACGGTCGCGGCCTGCGAGCTGATCCTCGAGGGACTCGCGGCGGCCCGGCGCATCAGCCGGGTGGACGAGTTCTCCTACGCCCGCATCCGGCCCGAGCGGCCGGGCCCGCCCCACTCCAAGACCGTCTAGCCGGCGGCCCGCGCGGCGGCGCCGGCCCCGGTCTTCGCCAACGCGGGGGGCGCCATGGCCGTCATCACCGTCACCCGGCAGTACGGCGCCGGCGGCTCCGAGGTGGCCCGCCGGGTGGCGGCGCTCCTCGGCTGGATTGTCATCGACAACGAGTTCGTGAGCGCGGTGGCGGCGCAGGCGGGGCTCCCCGCCGAGACCGTCGCCGCGAACGAGGAGCGCGTGCCCTCCCTGATGGCGCGGCTGGCACGGGCCCTCGCCGTCTCCTCACCTGAGGTGTTCGTGCCCGTCGAGTCGCCGGGGGAGCCGCCGGACGAGGCGAGGCTGGCGGCGGTGACCGAGCACGTGGTCCGCGAGGCGGCGGCGCACGGCCGGGTGGTGATCGTCGGGCGTGGGGGGCAGTCCATCCTGGCGAAGATCCCGCACAGCGAGGCGCTCCACGTCTACGTCACCGCCCCGCGCGACGCGCGGGTCGCCGCCGTGATGCTGCGCCTCAACCTCTCGGAGCCGGATGCGGCACACGTGGCCGACACCACCGACGCCGACCGCGACCGCTACGTGCACCGCTTCTACGGCCGGCGCCGCGACGACCCAGCCAACTACCATCTAGTGGTGAACACGGCGCTGCTGGGCTTCGACGGGGCGGCGGCGACCATCGTCTGCGCCGCCAGCCAGCGAGGGTGGAGCTAGCGGAGACGCGGCACCTCAGGCACGAGGCGCCAGAGGAGAAGGGACCCGAAAAGGCACACGAGCCCGCCGATGGCGACCTCGGCACGGATGCCGAAGTGCTCCGCCACCAGCCCCGCCTGGAAGCTCCCCAGCGGCGCCATCCCCGTGAAGACGAAGGTGTAGGCCCCCATCACCCGCCCCCGCAGGTGGTCGGGGGCGAGGGTCTGCAGGAGGGTGTTCGTCACCGCGTTGTTGGCGATCATCGCGCCGCCGCTCACCATCAGGATCGCCGCCGCCAGCGGGAACCAGCTGGTGGTCGCGAACGCCGCCACCGCGAGCCCGAACACCGCCCCGCCCCAGCGCACCAGCTTCCCCTTGGGCACCCGCGACCCGTAGATCGCGACGAGCAGCGCCGCGATCACCGCCCCGACGCCCGAGGAGGCCATCAGGACGCCCAGCCCCTGCGCGCCGACGTGCAGAGCGTGCCGCGCGAACACCGGCATCAGCACCATGTACGGGAAGCCGAAGATGGACAGCATCGCCGTGTTGAGGACGAGCGCGCGCACCCGCCGGTCACCGAGGATGTAGCGCAGCCCCTCCCGGAACCGCGCCACGCCGTCGCCCCCCAGCCGCGGCGCCACCCACGCTGGCATCCGCATCGCGAGGAGCGCCGCCACCACGGCCACGTACGAGAGCCCGTTGAGGAAGTAGCAGGCGGCGATGCCGACGGTGCCGATGAGGATGCCCCCCACCGCCGGACCGACGATGCGCGCCGCGTTGAACGCCGAGGAGTTGAGGGCGATGGCGTTCCCGAGGTCCTCCTTGCCCACGATCTCGACGATGAACGCCTGCCGTGTCGGGATGTCGAAGGCGTTCACCAAGCCGAGGAAGACCGCCGCCGCGGCGACGTGCCACAGCTCGATCCGCTGCGTCCAGATCAGCACCGCGATGGCGAACGCCTGGATCGTCGAGAGGCTCTGCGTGATCGTCACCAGGCGGCGCTTGTCGATCCGGTCGGCGAACACCCCCGCGGGGAGGGACACCAGGAGGACGGGAAGGCTGCCGAGGGCGGAGACCAGGCCGACGTAGTACGCCGAGTTGGTGAGCTGGAGGACCAGCCACCCCTGGGCCACGTTCTGCATCCAGGTGCCGACGAGCGACGTCCCCTGGCCGAAGAAGAAGAGCCGGAAGTTCCGGTGGCGGAGCGCCGGGAAGGGAGACACCGCTGGCGCGGACATTGCCGGAATCTGCGCCTGCGGCGAGGTTAAGGGGAAGCCCATGCACATCACGACGTACGCGAAGTACATCGCGCAGCTCGCCGACACGGTGAACCTGCAGGAGCTGCTCGACAAGCTCGCCGACTTCCTCCTCCAGTCGGGGTTCGCGGGCGGGCCCTTCGAGCACCCGTACTGGGGGGACTTCGGCGGCGAGCAGGACCAGAGCGCCGGCACGATGGACGGCCTGCGCGAGGCCATCCTCCAGGCGCTGATGGACTCGGAGATGCTCACCCCCGAGATGCTGAAGGCGCTGCGCGGCGAGAGCACCGGCGACGCCGCGAAGGACGCCGACCTCCAGCGGCAGCTCTCCGAGCTCCTCGACAGCATCGTGCAGCGGCTGGTGGACGGGGGGCTGCTCACCGTCCAGCAGGCGCCGCAGATGCCCGCGGGCCACCAGGCGGTGCTCGGCCCCGACGGCCTCGCCCGCCACGCCGCGCAGCACGTCGAGTTCAACCTCACCGACAAGGGCCTCGACTTCCTCGGCTACAGCGCCCTGCGCCACCTCCTCGGCACCATCGGCAAATCGAGCTTCGGGAGCCACGACACCCCGTACCTCGCCACTGGCGTCGAGGCCGACGCCGCGAGCAAGCCGTACGAGTTCGGGGACACCCTGAACCTGGACGTGAACGCCACCCTCCTTTCCGCCATCCGGCGCGAGGGGCTCGGCGTCCCGCTCAACCTCGAGTACGGCGACTTGATGGTGCACCAGGCGGAGTACCGCTCCAGCGCCGCCACGGTCCTCATGCTCGACTGCTCGCACTCGATGATCCTCTACGGCGAGGACCGCTTCACCCCGGCCAAGCGGGTGGCGCTGGCGCTCACGCACCTCATCCGCACGCAGTACCCCGGTGACTCGCTGCGCGTCGTGCTGTTCCACGACGGCGCCGAGGAGATCCCGCTCGCCGCGCTGGCGCGGGCGCAGGTCGGCCCGTACCACACCAACACGGCCGAGGGGCTGAAGCTGGCGCGCCGGCTCCTCCTGGCGCAGCGGAAGGACATGCGCCAGATCATCATGATCACCGACGGGAAGCCTTCGGCGCTCACGCTCCCCGACGGCCAGGTGTACGTGAACTCGATGGGGCTCGACCCCCGGATCCTGAAGGCGACATACCACGAGGTGGCGCTGTGCCGCCGCGCCGGCATCGTCATCAACACCTTCATGCTGGCGCGGGACCGTTCGCTCGTGGACTTCGTCAAGCGGCTGAGCGAGATCAGCCGCGGGAAGGCATACTTCACGAGCACGATGACCCTGGGCCAGTACATCCTGATGGATTTCCTGCGGCGCAAGACGCGGAAGGTCTCCTAGCCGTGCCGGCGCCGGTGGGGCACCGATGACCGCCGACCTGCTGGTCTTCCTCCGCGCCCTCGTCTTCGCCGCCGCCGTCCTCGCGGCGGCCGCCGCGCTGGCCGCCATCGCCGTCCAGAAGCGGACGCTGAACCCCTTCGGGAGGCCGGCGCGCGTCATCCGCCGCCTCACCGACCCCCTCCTCCTGCCGATCGAGCATCGTCTCCTGCGGACGGGGCTCAATCCCCAGCACGCGCCGTGGTGGCTCGTGGGGATGACCTTCTTCGGGGGGATCCTGGTGCTGTCGCTCGCCGGGTGGGTGGGCGTCCAGGTCTATGCGGTGCGCGCCGCCGCGCAGCACAGCGGGAGCAGCGTCGCGTACCTCCTGGTGGACTGGACCCTCGGGCTGCTGGGGATCGCGCTGGTGGTGCGCGTCCTCGGCTCGTGGATGGGTGCCTCGGCATACACCCCCTGGATGCGTCCCTTCGTCCTCGCGACGGAGTGGTTCCTCGCCCCGCTGCGGCGCCTCCTGCCGTCGTTCGCGATGTTCGACATCTCCCCCCTCGTCGCCTGGTTCGTCATCCAGCTCGTCCGCTCGGCGCTCCTCCGGTCGCTGTGATGGCGCGCCTGACGGTCCACGTCCAGCCGAGGGCCCGGCGCACGGAGGGGGCGGGGATGCACGGCGACGCGGTGAAGATCCGCCTCGCCGCCCCGCCGGTGGACGGGGCGGCCAACGAGGAGCTGGTGCGCTTCGTCGCGGAGCGCCTCAATGTGCCCCGCGCGGCCGTGCGCATCGCCGCGGGCACCGGCTCCCGCCGCAAGGTGGTGGAGGTGGACGGGATCGGGGTCGACGCGCTGCGCGCGGCCCTGCTGGAGGGCGCGCGGACTTGACCCCCCTCCGGGGTGCCTCTACGATTCGAGGACAATCGAGAACCCCGTGGTGATTTGAGGCGTATTGCGGCCACGTTAAACAATCCGCTAAAAGGCCGGCCCGGGGTGCCTGCATATTTGCGCCGCCGGGCGTATTGTTTTCCCCCCGGCCGAGCAGCCGGAGCACGGGAGCCCCGGAGAGACGGGAGCCGATGGACGCCACCGCACGCCGCACCGCCCTGACCGACGCCCTCGCGCACCGCATCGTGGTGCTCGACGGCGCGATGGGCACCGCGATCCAGGCCCGCGGCCTGGACGAGGCGGCGTTCCGCGGCGCGCGCTTCCGGGACCACGCGCTCCCCCTGCGCGGCGACTACGACATCCTCTCCCTCTCCGCGCCCGACGTCGTCACCGCGGTGCACGACGCGTACTTCGCGGCCGGGGCGGACGTCGCCGAGACCAACACCTTCGCCGCCACCCGCATCGCGCAGGCCGACTACGGCACGGCGGCCCTGGCGCGCGAGCTGAACGAGGCGGGCGCACGCCTGGCGCGGGCCGCCGCCGACGCGTGGACCGCGCGGGAACCCGCGAAGCCCCGCTTCGTCTGCGGCGTCCTCGGCCCCACCAACCGCACCGCGTCCCTCTCCCCCGACGTGAACGACCCCGGCGCCCGGAACGTCACCTTCGACGAGCTGGTCGAGGCATACGGCGAGGCGGCGGAGGGGCTCCTCGACGGCGGCGTGGACCTGCTGATGGTGGAGACCGTCTTCGACACCCTGAACGCCAAGGCGGCGCTCTTCGCCGTGCGCGAGGTTCTCGAGCGGCGCGGACTCGACGTGCCGCTGATGGTCTCGGGGACGATCACCGACGCCAGCGGCCGCACGCTCTCCGGCCAGACGGTCGAGGCGTTCTGGAACTCGGTGCGGCACGCCGACCTCCTCAGCGTGGGCCTCAACTGCGCCCTCGGCCCCGCGCAGCTCCGGCCGTACGTCGAGGAGCTCTCGTCGCTCGCGGGCTCCCGGGTGAGCTGCCATCCCAACGCCGGCTTGCCGAACGCCTTCGGCGGGTACGACGAGACCCCCGAGGCGATGGCGGCGGCGCTCGGCGAGTGGGCGCGCAGCGGCTTCCTCAACATCGTCGGCGGATGCTGCGGCACGACGCCGGCGCACATCCGCGCCATCGCGGAGGCGGTACGGGGTGTGCCGCCGCGCCGCATCCCCGCACCCGAGCCGTTCACGCGCCTGGCCGGCCTCGAGCCCCTCACGATCCGGCCCGACTCCCTGTTCGTGAACGTGGGGGAGCGCACCAACGTGACCGGCTCGAGCCGGTTCGCCGAGCTGATCAAGGCGGGGGACTACGAGCGGGCGGTGGCGGTGGCGCGCGAGCAGGTCGAGAGCGGCGCGCAGATGATCGACGTGAACTTCGACGAGGCGATGCTCGACTCGAAGGCCGCGATGGTGCGGTTCCTCACCCTCATCGCGTCGGAGCCGGCGATCAGCAAGGTGCCGGTGATGCTCGACTCCTCGAGGTGGGAGGTCCTCGAGGCGGGCCTCAAGTGCCTCCAGGGGAAGGGCGTCGTCAACTCGATCAGCCTCAAGGAAGGGGAGGCGGCCTTCCTCGAGAAGGCGCGCCGCATCCGCCGCTACGGCGCCGCGGCGGTGGTGATGGCGTTCGACGAGCAGGGGCAGGCCGACACGGTCCAGCGGAAGGTGGAGATCCTGGCGCGGGCGCACCGGCTCCTCACCGAGGAGGCGCGGTTCGCGCCCGAGGACGTGATCCTCGACCCGAACATCTTCGCCGTCGCGACGGGGCTCGCGGAGCACAACCGCTACGCGATCGCCTACCTCGACGCCTGCCGCGCGCTCAAGGCGGCCTTCCCCCGCTCCCCGGTGAGCGGCGGGCTGAGCAACCTGTCGTTCGCCTTCCGCGGCCACACCGTGGTCCGGGAGGCGATGCACTCCGCCTTCCTCTACCACGCCATCCAGGCGGGGATGGACCTCGGCATCGTGAACCCGGGGCAGCTCGCCGTCTACGACGACATCCCGCGGGAGCTGCTGGAGGCGGTCGAGGACGTCCTCTTCGACCGCCGCGAGGACGCCACCGAGCGCCTCGTGGAGCTGGCGGGCCGCTTGGGCGGCCCCACGCGGCCCGCGAAGTCGGAGGCCGACTGGCGCAAGCTCCCGGTACGCGAGCGGCTGACGCACGCGCTGGTGGAGGGGATCCACGAGTTCGTCGAGGCGGATGCCGAGGAGGCGCGCGTGGCGTCGGCGCGCGCGATCGAGGTGATCGAGGGCCCGCTGATGGACGGGATGAACGTCGTCGGCGACCTCTTCGGCGCGGGGAAGATGTTCCTCCCGCAGGTGGTGAAGAGCGCGCGGGTGATGAAGAAGGCGGTGGCCTGGCTGGTGCCGTTCATCGAGGCGGAGAACGCGGCGGCGGGGCTGGCGAACCGGAACAACGGCACCGTGGTGATGGCCACGGTGAAGGGGGACGTGCATGACATCGGCAAGAACATCGTCGGCGTCGTGCTGCGCTGCAACAACTACCGGGTGGTGGATCTGGGCGTGATGGTGCCGGCGCAGAAGATCCTCGAGACGGCGCGGGCCGAGGGCGCCGACCTCATCGGGCTCTCGGGGCTCATCACCCCCTCGCTCGACGAGATGGCGCACGTGGCGCGGGAGATGGAGCGGGAGGGGTTCACGGTGCCGCTCCTCATCGGGGGCGCCACCACGTCGCGGGCGCACACCGCCGTGCGGATCGCGCCGGCGTACCACGCGCCCGTGGTGCACGTGCTCGACGCGTCGCGCGCGGTCGGGGTGGCCGGCGCGCTCCTCAACCCCGCGAAGAAGGACGCCTTCGCCGCCAGCGTGCGGCAGGAGTACGACGCCATCCGCACGGCGCATGGGCGGCGCGGCGAGGGGAAGCTCCTCTCCCTCGAGGAGGCGCGGCGCCGGAAGCCGGCCCGCGCGTGGGCGTCGTACGCGCCGCCGCGGCCCGCCTCCCCCGGCGTGCGGGCCTTCGCCGCGTGGCCCCTCGCGGAGCTGGTGCCGTACATCGACTGGACCCCCTTCTTCGCGGCGTGGGAGCTGAAGGGCGCGTACCCCCGCATCCTCGAGGACGACATCGTCGGCCCCCACGCGCGTTCCCTCTTCGCCGACGCCCAGGCGCTCCTCAAGCGGATCGTGGCCGACGGCGCGATCGAGGCGCGCGCCGTGGTCGGCCTCTTCCCCGCCAACGCGGTGGGGGATGACGTCGAGGTGTACGCCGACGAGCGGCGCGGCACCGTCCTCGGGACGCTACGCGGCCTCCGCCAGCAGTTCGAGAAGGCGGGGCGCCCCAACCTCTGCCTCGCGGACTTCGTGGCGCCGAAGGAGAGCGGCGTCGCCGACTGGCTCGGCGCCTTCGCGGTGACGGCGGGGCTTCGCGCCGAGGAGCTGGTGCGCCGCTTCGAGGCCGCGCACGACGACTACAGCGCGATCATGGTGAAGGCCCTGGCCGACCGGCTCGCCGAGGCGCTCGCCGAGCGGCTCCACGAGAAGGTGCGGCGCGAGCTGTGGGGATACGCGGGGGACGAGGCGCTGGGCGGCGACGACCTGCTCGCCGAGCGGTACCGCGGCATCCGCCCGGCGCCGGGGTACCCCGCCTGCCCCGACCACACCGAGAAGCGCACCCTCTTCCGCCTCCTCGACGCCGAGCGGCTGGTGGGGATGCGGCTCACCGAGAGCGGCGCGATGCTCCCCGCCGCGTCGGTGAGCGGCTGGTACTTCTCCCATCCCGACGCGGCGTACTTCGGCGTCGGGCACGTGGGGCGCGACCAGGTGGAGGACTACGCCCGGCGGAAGGGGTGGAGCCTCGCCGAGGCGGAGCGGTGGCTCGCCCCCAACCTGGGGTACGAGCCGGGCGTGCCGGCGGGCACGCGTCGCCCGGAGGAGTCGTCGGGCGCCGCGGCGGTGGGGGCCGCGTCGTGACGACCTTCGCCGAGCAGCTGGCCGACGGGCGCGTGCACGTCTTCGACGGCGCGATGGGCACCGAGCTCTATGCGCGCGGCATCTTCATCAACGTCTGTTTCGACGAGCTCTGCCTCCGCCAGCCCGACCTGGTGCGCGAGGTGCACGCGGCGTACGTGAAGGCCGGCGCCGAGATCCTCGAGACCAACACCTTCGGCGCCAACCCGGTGAAGCTCGCCACCTACGGCCTCGCCGAGCAGACGGAGGCGATCAACCGCCGCGCCGCGGAGCTGGCGCGCGAGGCGGCGGGGGGCCGTGCCTCCGTGCTCGGCGCCATCGGCCCCCTCAGCGTCCGGCTCGAGCCCTTCGGCCCCACCTCGCGCGTCGAGGCGTTCGAGTTCTTCAAGACGCAGGCGGCGGCGCTCCAGAGCGGCGGCGTGGACGGCTTCATCCTCGAGACCTTCTCGGTGGTGGAGGAGATCCACGAGGCGCTGCGCGCGGTGCGCGCGGTCTCCGACCTCCCCGTCGTGGCGCAGATGACGATCCAGGAGGACGGGCTCACCGCCTACGGGACCACGCCCGAGCTCTTCGCGCAGGCGCTGGACGAGTTCGGCGCCGACGTGATCGGCGTGAACTGCTCCGTGGGGCCGCAGGGAGTGCTCGAGGTGGTCGAGAAGATCGCCCGGGTCACCGACCGCCCCATCTCGGCGCAACCGAACGCCGGGCTCCCGCGCCTCATCGGCGACCGGAAGATCTACCTCGCCTCGCCGGAGTACACCGGCGCCTACGCCAAGCGGCTGGTGGAGGCGGGAGCGCGCTTCGTGGGAGGGTGCTGCGGAACGACCCCCGAGCACATCCGCGAGGTCGTGAAGTACGTGGCGAGCGTCTCGCCGCGCCGCGCCACGCACGTGACGGCGGGGCACGTCGAGCAGGCCGCGGGGGTGGAGCCGGTGCCCCTCGCCGAGCGGTCGGCGTGGGGGCGGAAGCTCGCGGCGGGGGAGTTCCTGCGGACGGTGGAGATCGTGCCGCCCAAGGGCGTGGACGCTTCGCAGATGCTCGACGCCGCGCGGGTGCTCAAGGCGGCGGGGGTGGACGCCGTGAACATCCCCGACGGGCCCCGGGCGCAGAGCCGGATGGGGGCCGTGCTCTCCTCCATCCTCATCGAGCGGGAGACGGGCCTCGAGGCGGTGGTCCACTACACCTGCCGGGACCGCAACCTCCTCTCGATGCTCTCCGACCTCCTCGGCGCGGCGGCGCACGGCCTCCACAACCTGCTCCTCGTGACAGGCGATCCGCCCAAGATGGGGCCGTACCCCGAGGCCACGGCGGTCTTCGACATCGACGCCATCGGCCTGGCGAACCTCGTCTTCCGGCTGAACCACGGCCTCGACCCCGGCGGGAACCCCATCGGCGCCCCGACGGCGTTCGTGATCGGCGTGGGGGTGAACCCCGCCGCGATCGACCCGGAGCGGGAGCTGCGGCGCTTCGCGTGGAAGGTGGACGCCGGCGCGGAGTTCGCGATCACCCAGCCGGTGTTCGACCCGGACCAGCTGGAGGACTTCCTCCGGAAGGTGGAGGGCTTCCGCATCCCCATCGTCGCCGGGATATGGCCCCTCACGTCCCTGCGGAACGCGGAGTTCCTGGCCAACGAGGTCCCGGGGGTGACGGTCCCCCCGGAGATCCTCGACCGGATGCGCTCCGCGCAGGAGCGGGGCCGCGAGGCGGCGGCCGCGGAGGGAGTAGCCATCGCCAGGGAGATGCTGGAGCGGGTCCGCCCCATGGTGCAGGGCGCCCAGGTCAGCGCGCCCTTCGGCCGGGCGAGCGTCGCCCTCGAGGTGCTGGCCTAGGGACGCTCTTGCCGGGGGCGCAACCCACCGACAGACTTAGATGTTACGACGAGACGGACGACCTCCCCGGCACCCTGCAGGCGGCAGGAGCCGCGAGTCCGTCCGCGCCTACGAGGCCGTCTCGACCCTGATGCCCGAACCCCAGTGCGAGGACCGATGCCCCACGCCACGTCCGGCGGGCTTCACCATCTTCGAGGTCATGATGGTGCTGCTCATCGTGCTGACGGTGGTGGCCGCGCTCACGCCTTCGGTGTCCCGGTCGCTGACGCACGCGCGGGTGAACCGCGCGGCGAACGTCGTGGCGTCACAGTTCTACCAGGCCCAGTCCATGGCGGGCCGGCAGCACCGGCCGGTCACGCTGCTCGTGAGTCCGGGTGCCAGGACCATCACCATCGCCGACGCCGTGAGTCCCTTCACCGTGCTCGTCACCCGTCGGTTCGGGAACGACTCGGAGTTCAACCTGCTGGCTCTCAGCGCCATCCCCCCCAAGGTCTACATCCTGCCGAGCGGGATGGCGAGCAGCGGCGACACGGTCTTCGTGGGGGACGCGAGCTACAGCCAGAAGGTGTACATGAGCAAGGCCGGACAGATCCGCATCCTCCGCTGACGCACCGGTCCCGCCGGGGGTTCTCCCTGGTCGAGATCCTGATCACGATCGTGATCTTCTCAGTGGTCATCATGAGCCTGGTGGGGCTCGCGTTCCAGGTGGCGCGCCGCTCGTCCCGCGCCACCGACCAGGCCCTCTCGATGTCGGTCCTCCTCTCCAAGGTGGACCAGGCGAGCACCGTGCCGTTCGACAGCCTCGGGGCGATCGCCGGATGCGACACCACGCTGAGCGGGCCGGTGAAGATCCAGGGCTGCATCACCGTGGACTCGGTCACCAACGTCATGCGCCAGGTCCGCGTGATCGTCAAGACGAGCGTCCCCGGGGCGCGCCCCGACACCATCACCTTCCAGCGCGGCCGGGTGCGCTACCCGATCCCCCTCAAGTGAGCGCCCGCCGCGGGTTCTCCCTCGCCGAGATGGTCGTGGCCCTCCTGCTGGCGGGCATCATCGGGGTCGCGCTGGCGCGGCTGGTGATCAGCCAGGCGCGCTTCGTCGCGAGTCAGGACGGGATGCTGCAGGCGCGATCGGCCGCGCGCGCCGCCGTGAACGTCATGTCGGGCGAGCTGCGGCCGGTGACCCAGGGAGGCATCTTCGCGGCCACGGCCGACTCGATCACCATCCGGGTGCCGTACGCCTTCGGCGTGGCCTGCCAACAGTCCGGCGGCGGGAGGGTGATCAGCCTCCTCCCCGGCGACTCCGCTCTGTACGGGGCCGCGACGGCGACCGGCTACGCCTGGCGCGATTCCATCTGGCACACCGTTTCCCCCGTGACGGTGGGCAGCGGGAGCTGCGCAGCACCCGGCAAGCCGATCACGACCCTCTCCGCCCCTGGATGGACGGCCACCAGCGTCCTGGTATCGCCTGACGGCATCCCCGCGAACGGGGACGGCGCCCTCGTATACCTCTACCAGCGCGTCGTCTACGCCTTCGCGCCGTCGGCGACCCTCCCCGGGCGGAAGGCCCTGTGGCGCCGGGTCGCGAGCACCGGCGTCAGCGACGAGCTGGCGGCCCCGTTCGACACGGGTTCGGGCTTCAAGTTCCTGGTCGGGAGCCGGCTCTCCGTTCGCAGCGCCCCACCCGCCATCCTCGACTCCATCGTGGGCGTGCGGGTGCGGCTCGTGGGCCAGAGCGAGCGGGCGCCCGAGGGGAAGAGCGCACCG
>JADGQW010000184.1 GCA_017881505.1 Gemmatimonadales bacterium | reverse complement strand
GAGAAGGTCCCAAGGGTCCGGCTGTTCGCCGGTTAAAGTGGTACATGAGCTGGGTTCAGAACGTCGTGAGACAGTTCGGTCTGTATCCGTCGTGGGCGTAGGAGCATTGAGGGGCGTCGACCTTAGTACGAGAGGACCGGGTCGAACCGACCTCCCGTGTACCGGCTGTCCCGCCAGGGGCACCGCCGGGTAGCGATGTCGGGACGGGATAACCGCTGAATGCATCTAAGTGGGAAGCCCTCCCCAAGATGAATGCTCCCGGAGCGCAAGCTCCCTCAAGGGCCCTGGGAGACTACCAGGTTGATAGGCGGCAGGTGTACAGGCGCGCAAGCGTGTCAGCCGAGCCGTACTAATCGCCCGTGAGGCTTGATCTCTCCCCGAGAGTGTCACACCACGTGTGAGTCCGAAAACACCCGTCACCCGGTTTTCAGTTCCCGATTTGGCTGGCGACTTGCGCGCCGGGGCCACACCCGTTCCCATCCCGAACACGGTAGTTAAGCCCGGCAGCGTCGATGGTACTGCCGACGGACGTTGGTGGGAGAGTAGACCGTTGCCAGCCATTCCTCTCGAAGCCCGCACCAGCCCACCGGTGCGGGCTTCGCTGTTTCCGGGAGCCGGGCGCCAGGACGGGCAGGGCGCACCGTTCGGGGGGGGCCTTGGCGTCTTGGCGCCTGACTCCCTGTATACTTCCCTCATGCCCCGCTGCGGTATCGTCACCCTCGCCGGCCCCCCCAACGCCGGGAAGTCCACCCTCCTCAACGCGCTCGTCGGGGAGCCCCTGGCGATCGTCTCCCACAAGCCGCAGACCACCCGGGTGCCCGTCCGGGGCCTGCTCACCGACGCCGAGACCCAGATCGTCTTCGTGGATCCCGCGGGCCTGATGGACCCTGCCTATCCCCTTCAGAAGGGAATGCGCCGCGCCGCCCTCGAGGCCGTCCACGATGCGGACGTCGTCGTGCACGTGCACCCCTTGGCGGAGGCGCCCGCTCCACGTCTCGAGGACCTGGTGGGCCGCCTTCCCGCGAAGGTGTTGCTCGCGTACACCAAGGCCGACGTCGTCCCTCCCGAGACGCGGCCGGCGCTGGCGCCGGGGGAGCTCGCGGTCTCGGCCGAGTCGGGGGAAGGCATCGCCGAGCTCCTCGCCGCGATCCGCGGCGCCCTCCCCGAGGGCCCGTTCCTCTATGATGCCGACGACGTCGGGACCCAGCCCCTCCGCTTCTTCGCGGCGGAATTCGTGCGGGAGGCGGTCTACGCTGCCCTGGAGGAGGAGCTGCCCTACGCGGTAGCCGTGGAGATCGACGAATTCCGCGAGGCCGAAGACCCGGTGTATATTCGGGCCGTCCTCGCCGTCGAGCGCGACAGCCAGAAGCCGATCGTCCTTGGCAAGGGCGGCCGCACCATCCGCGCCATCGGTACTGCGGCGCGCGAGCGCATCGCCGCCTTCCTGGAGCGCCGCGTCTACCTCGACCTCTGGGTGACCGTGTGGCCGCGCTGGCGCCGCGACCCCGCCGTGCTCGCGCGACTCGGACTCCCGCTGCCACCGGAGAGCCAACGATGAGCCTGCCGAAGGACCTGTTGGAGATTCTCGTCTGCCCCAAGTGCAAAGGCGACCTGGAGTACCGCACGGCGCCGACGGAGGAGCTGGTGTGCCGCTCCTGCCGGCTCCGCTACGCGGTGGACGACGGCATCCCGATCATGCTCATCGATGAGGCGAAGCCGCTCTAGCGCCCGCCTCCTCGCCCTGGTCCTCGGCGGCGTCGCGGTGTCCGGCGCCGGGGCCTCGCGCTCCCTCCGCGCCCAGGCCATCACCCAGGCCCAGGGCGCGGAGTTCCTGCTCCTGCCCGTCGGCGCGCGAGCCACCGCCCTCGGCCAGGCCGCGACCGCCGACGGCGGCACCACCGAGGCGATCTTCTGGAATCCCGCGGGCCTCGCCGCCCTCACCCGCGGCGAGTTCGCCGTCCATCACTACAACGCCTTCTTCGGCACCGGCGACGCCATCGCCCTCGCCACCCACAACGCCAGCCTCGGCACCTTCGCCATCGCCGCGTACCTGGTGAACTACGGCGACCTCGACCTCACCGCCCGCGACGGGAGCGGCGCCCCGATCGGCCGGATCTCCCCGCGCAACCTCGCGCTCTCGGCGACCTACGCCACCGACGTGGGCGGCGGCGTGGAGATCGGCGTCACCTACAAGCTGGTGCAGTTCCGGGTGGACTGTTCCGGCGACTGCACCGACGTGCCGAGCTCCGTCGCCACCTCGCACGCGGTGGACGTGGGGATCCGCTATACCGCGCCGGCGGTCCCGCTCGTCATCGGCGTGTCGCTGCGCAACCTCGGCTTCCCGCTCCAGGTGAACAACAGCCCGCAGGCCGATCCCCTCCCGACGCGCTTCAGCGTCGGCGTGTCGTACCTGGTCGTGCGCCCCGCCGCGGTCCGCCCGCAGGAGCAGGTCGATGTTCGGGTGCTGGCGGACGTGCAGGGCGCCTTCCGCCGCGGCCAGGAAGCGCCCGTCACGCTCGTCGGCATCGAGTCCGGCGTGGGCGACCTCATCCGCCTGCGCGGCGGCTACGCCTTCCTCGACTCCGACGCGCGAGGACCGAGCCTCGGCGTGGGGATCACGATCGGGCGGATGGCGCTCGACCTCGCGAAGGTCTTCTTCGCGAACGACATCGGCGAACAGGAGCCGTTCCACGTCTCGTTCCGCGCCGAGTTCTAACGTGCGCCACATCGGGCTCGCCACGCTCTGCGCCGCCCTGGCCACCGCGCCGCCGGCGTCGGGTCAGGCGATCCCGCGCCCCGCCGGTGTGACCGCCCGCGCGGTGCCGGACACGCTGCCGCGCGAGGCGCGCGCCGGCGGCGCCGCGATGTTCGCGCCCCCGGCCTCGCGGCTTCCCCTCGCCCGGCGCCCGTGGGTGCGGCCGATAGCGTCCCTGCTCGTGCCGGGGAGCGGGCAATTGCTCGCCGGACAGTCGCGCGGCATCGTCTACCTCGCCACCGAGGTCTGGCTCCTGGCGCGGGCTGTGGGGCTCCGCCGCGACAGTCGCAACGAGAGCGCCTTCTACCGGTCGCTGGCCTACACCGTCGCGCGCGGCCGGTTCGGCTACCAGCGCGCCGACGGGCCGTGGCCGTACTACGAGGAGATGGGGAAGTACATCGAGAGCGGCGTGTTCAATGCCACGCCCGCGTCGGGCCTCACCCCCGAGACCGATACCGCGACCTTCAACGGCCATCTCTGGGCGCTCGCGCGGGAGACGTACCTCGCGAACCCCGACTCGGCGCCCGATCCCGCCTCGCCCTCCTATCAGGCGGCGCTCCGCTTCTACCAGGCGCGGGGCGTGACCGACGGCTTCCGCTGGAGCTGGCGGGACGCGCGCCTCGAGCAGGACGTCTACCGCGCCTCGATCCGCGCCTCCGACGACGCCTATCGGGCGGCGACCAACTACCTCGGCATGGTGCTCCTCAACCACCTCGTGAGCGCCGTGGATGCCTTCATCGGGACCCGGCTCGGTCGGCGAGGCGTGCTCCCCGTCGTGCGCCCCGCCGCCGGGGGACCGGGGACGCTCCTCGAGTGGCGCACCGTCTTCTAGCGCCCGTTCCCGTCCTGCCGCCGCGCGCCCTCGGGCAAGGGGAATCGGAGCCCGTGAATTGACGCCCCCCGCGGCGCGCGCTAAATTCTTCCGGCTTCGTAGGTTGCACGTTGCCGGAGGAGCATGGTGCGAACGCGCCTGTCGGTCGTCTACTTCAGCCCGAGCGCTGCTTCCCTCTCGCCCTTGGCGTCCGCCTGGGTGACGGGGAAGGGCCTGAAGGCCGTGGTGGTGGCGGATACGGCCGAGATCATCGCGATGTCGCTCCGCGCCCTTCCGGCGATGGTGCTGGTGGACGGGGACGCCGCGGCCCCGGGGATGGAGCTCTGCCGCGCGCTCAAGAACGATCCCTACAGCGCGATCGTCCCCGTGGCGTTCCTGTTCCACGCCCACGACGACGCGGAGGTGATGGCGGCCTTCGGCGCCGGCGCGGACGAGGTGCTCTCCCCGGTGTTCGGCCTGGACGAACAGCGCGCCCGCCTCGACGTGCTCCTCACACAGACCGAACGCGACGTCAGCGTGCACCCGTCCACGCGGCTCCCCGGCACCAACGAGATCGAGCGCGAGATCAAGCGGCGCATGGAGGTGGGCGCGCCGTTCGCGGTCTGCTATGCGGACCTCGACAACTTCAAGGAGTACAACGACCGGTACTCGTACAATGACGGGGACCGTGTCATCTTTCTCCTGTCGCGGATCCTCCACGACGTCGTGAAGGGCCTCTGCGGCGCCGGCGGCTTCGTCGGCCACATCGGCGGGGACGACTTCATCTTCATCCTGCCCCTCGAGATGGTGGCGCCGTGCGCCGGGGAGATCATCAGCGTGTTCGACACGCTGATCTCGTACCAGTATTCCGAGCAGGACCGCCGGGCGGGGTACTTCTTCGGGAAGGACCGCCGCGGCCAGCTGCACAAGGTGCCGTTCATGACGCTCTCGATCGGCGTCGTGACGAACGAGCGGCGCCGGTTCACGCATCCGGCGCAGGTCAGCGAGCTGGCCACCGAGATGAAGAGCTACGCCAAGACGCTGCCCGGGTCGGTGTTCGTGGTGGATCGCCGCAATGACCCGGTGCGCGACGAGGGTGACTGACGCATGAACGTGACCTGTCCGACCTGCTCGACCGTCTTCCGCGTGGACCCGGCCAAGGTCCCTGCCGGCGGCGTCCGCGCGCGCTGTTCGGTCTGCCGTGGCACCTTCGCCGTCGGGATGGCCGAGCCGGCAAGCGTCCCCGCGCCGGCCTTCGCGCCGCCGCCGCCGTCGCCTCCGCCGCCGGTCGCGGTGGCTGCCCCGCCAGTGATGGTGCCGCCGCCCGCGCCGACGCCGGTGATACCGGTGATGCCGGCGCCCTTGGAGCAGGCGACGGTCGTGCGGCCCGCGATCACGGTGCCGCCCCCCGCCGCCCCGCGCCCCTCCATCAACGTGCCCGCCGCGCCGGGCATCGCGCGGCCCTC
>JADGQW010000041.1 GCA_017881505.1 Gemmatimonadales bacterium | reverse complement strand
CCCGTTCCGAGGATGCCGATCCTCATTGGGATACCTCCGCGCGTCCGCGCTTCAGCCGTAAGCCGTAAGCCGTAAGCCGTAAGCCGTAAGCCGTAAGCCGTAAGCCGTAAGCGACTCGAAGATGGCGCCGGAGCCGCGCCGGGCGCCAGAGTGCGCGCCCGCGGTATATTCTGGCATCCGATGGAGGTCCTTCCCGTGCGCACCGGCCCGCTCTGCCTCGCCTCCCTGCTCGCCCTCGCGGCGTGCCATCCCTCCGCCCCGCAAGCCGATCACGTGGGGACCACGAGTTCGACGCTTCTGCCGCGTCTCCCCACCGGGCAGCTCCTCGACCCGGCGGGCGTGGTGCGGGCCGTGGGCTCGATGCCCCTCGCGATGGCCGCCGGCCCCGGGGCCCGCCGACTCGTCCTGCTGATGAACGGGTATCTCGAGCAGGGGATCCAGGTGGTGGACCGCGACGGCGTCGTCCGGCAGAAGCTCGTCCAGCCCGCCGCCTTCATCGGCCTCGGCTTCTCCCCCGACGGACGGACGCTCTACGCCTCCGGAGGGAATCGCGATGTCGTCTACGCGTACCGGTGGGCGGCGGACTCCGCCGTGCTCGCCGACAGCCTCCCGCTCCGCTCCACGCTCCCCGACAGCGACGGCACCAGCTACCCCGCCGGCTTCGGGGTGAGCGCTGACGGCCGGCAACTGTACATCGCGGAGAACCTCGCCGACTCGCTCGCCGTCGTGGACGTCGCGAGCCGCCGCGTGGTCCAGCGGCTTCCGACCGCGCCGTATCCCTACGCCGTCGTCCTCACGCCTGACGGCACGGTGTTCGTCTCGAACTGGGGCGCCAACACCCTGTCGGTGTTCCAGCGCGCGGCGGACGGCCGCCTCACACCGCTACCGCCGCTGACGGTGGGCCGCCACCCCTCCGCGCTACTGCTGAGCGCCGACGGCCGGCGGCTCTTCGTCGCGTCCGGCAGCACCGACCGCGTCGCCGTGGTGGACACCCGCGCGCGGCGGGTCCTTGGCGAGCTGCGCGATCCCCCTCCCGCCGGACCCGACGAGGGTACGACGCCGAACGCCCTCGCCCTCTCCCCCGACGGAACGCGCCTCTTCGTCGCGGAATCGGACGCCAACGCCGTGGCGGTCTTCGGCCTCTCTGCCAATCTCTCCGGCGTCGCGGCGGCCCGTGGCGACGACCGGCTCGCCGGCCGCCTGCCGACGGAGTGGTTTCCGACGGCCGTCGCCGCGCTGGGCGACACGCTGGTGGTGGTGAACGGGAAGGGCCGCGGCGCCGGGCCCAACCCGGACGGCCCGGGCCTCCCCCGGCCGTACCCGCGGACGTCGTACACGCTGGGCCAGGTCACCGGCTCGCTGAGCATCATCCCCGCCGTCCGCGCGAGCGGCGCCGAGCTGGCGGCGTACTCGACGCGGGTCGTGCGCGCCAACGGCTGGACCGAGGGCGCCGCCGCGGCCAGGCGGTACCCGGCGTTCACCCACGTCATCTACATCATCCGCGAGAACCGCACCTACGATCAGGTCCTCGGCGACCTCCCGCAGGGCGACGGCGACTCGGCCCTCACGCTGTTCGGCCGCGCGGTCACGCCCAACGCCCACGCGATCGCCGAGCGGTTCGGGACCTTCGACCGGTTCTTCGTGAACGCCGAAGTGAGCGCCGACGGGCACAACTGGTCCACCGCCGCGTACGCGACCGACTACACGCAGAAGACCGTGCCGACCCAGTACTCCGGCCGCGGGCGCTCCTACGACTACGAGGGCTCGCCGAAGGGGCGCATCCCCGACGACGACGTCGCCTCGCCCGCGAACGGCTACCTCTGGGACCTCGCCGAGCGCGCGCATATCACCTTCCGCAACTTCGGCGAGTTCACCCTGGAGGAGCGCGGGCGGAACGGCGCCCCGAACGCCTATCGCGGCACGAAGCCGTTCCTGGCGGCGAACACCGACTCGACCTTCCCGTGGTTCGACATGGCGATCCGCGACCAGCACCGCGCCGACATCTGGCTGGCGCAGCTGCAGCGGTGGGTCGCCGCGGGCGCGATGCCGGCGCTCCAGACCATTCACCTCCCGCGCGATCACACCTCCGGGGGCGCCGCGGGCTGGAACACGCCGAAGGCGATGGTGGCCGACAACGATCTCGCGCTGGGCCGGATGGTCGCCGCGCTCTCGCGGAGCCCCTTCTGGCGCAACACCGTCGTGTTCGTCCTCGAGGACGACGCGCAGAACGGCCCCGATCACGTGGACAGCCACCGCTCCCCCCTCCTCGTGATCTCGGCGTGGAGCCGGGGCGGCGTGTCGCACCGGTTCGCCAACACCACCGACGTGCTGCGGACGATGGAGGAGATCCTCGGGCTCGCGTCGCTGTCGCACTTCGACAACTTCGGGCGGCCGCTCAGGGAGATCTGGTCCGACGCGGCCGACCCACGGCCGTTCGACGCCATCACCCCCGTACAGTCGCTGGACGAGACGAACGCGCCACGGACCCGCGCGGCGCTCGACTCGCGGCGCTTCGACCTCTCGCGGGCCGACGCCATCGACGACGAGGCCTTCAGCCGGGTGATCTGGATGGCGGTGAAGGGAGATGGGGTGCCCTACCCCGGCGCGCGGAGGATGTCGGCCCTCGAAGCGGTCAGAGGGAGATAGGCGCACGAGAAGCGGCGCACGGTGAAGCGGCGCACGAAGGGCGGCGCACCGTGAGGATCGTGGGCGGCAAGTTCAAGGGCCGCGACCTCACCTCGCCGAACGACTTCCGCGTGCGCCCCACGGCCGAGGAGGTACGGGCGCGGCTGCTCGCTGCGCTCGACGGTGACGTCCAAGGGGCACGGGTGCTCGACCTCTTCGCCGGCACGGGGGCGCTCGGGCTCGAGGCCATTTCGCGCGGGGCCCTCAGCGCGGACTTCGTCGAATTCCGGCCCGCCAGCCTCCACGCGCTTAAGGCCAACGTCGCGGCCCTCGGCCTGCGCCGCGAGACCCGCATCTTCAAGCGTGACGCCATCCCGTTCGCGGAGGCGCTGGGGGCGGACAGCTACGACGTCGCCTTCGCCGACCCGCCGTACGGCTCGAAGATTCTCGACCGCGTCCTCGAGGCGTGGCGCCAGCGCCGGTTCGCCCGGGTCTTCGCGGTCGAGCACGATCCCGCGCACGCACTGCCGGCGGGCGCCACACGGCTGACGTTCCCCGAGGCCTGCGTCACGATCTACCGCCTCTGAGCGGGGCGACGTCGAGGACCTGGCAGACCGGGTCGCTCACGCCGCGTACCGACGCCAAGAAGGCCTGGGCGCTGGCGGAATCGGGCGGATCGTCGCCGGCCCTCGCGGCCGCCGCGCCGTGCCCGTGCGCGATGGAAGCCCCCGCACCGAACGCCCCAACGGCCGCGGTCGTGACCCAACGCCGAATCAAGCCCGTCATGCCCGCCTCCGGTCCGAGTTCCAAGCGATGAAGCTACGACGGCGGCAGGGGCCGGAGGGTTGCCGGAGCGCTGTTCGAACAGGGCCCCCGGGGCCTGCGGGGGTTGCTGGTCGCCCACCGGAACGACCGCTATCATTCCGTCCATGAACACCACCGACCACGCTCCACTGATCGCCATCGCCATGCTGGCGGCCCGCGCCGACGGCCGGGCCGACAGCACCGAGCAGAAGGCCGTGGACGCCGTCGTCGCGCGCCTCGGCAACCCGGACGTGACCCGGCTCGCCCTGCAGGTGGCGGGGGGCAAGCTCCGCGTCGCGGACCTCGCCTCCCGCCTCTCCGACGACGAGGCGCGCCGCGTGGCCTACGAGGGCTCCCTGGCCATCTGCAACGCCGACGGCACCATCAACGCCGCCGAAACCGCGTTCCTCGAGGAGCTGCGCGCCGCCCTGGGGCTCAGCGCCGCCTCCGTGGCCGAGGCGGGGAAGACCGCGGACGCGCTGGCCGGCGCGCCCCTCGCGGAGGTGCACGCGGGGATGCCCCCCGCCGGGCCCCTCGACGAGCTCATCCTCCAGCAGGCGATGCTCACCGGCGCGCTGGAGATCCTCCCCGACCGCCTGGCCACGATCGCGATCCTGCCGCTGCAGCTCCGCCTCGTGTACCAGATCGGCCAGCGCCACGGCCAGAAGCTCGACGTGAACCAGGTGAAGGACCTGGCCGCCACGCTCGGGCTCGGCGCGGTCACGCAGGGGATGGAGAGCGTCGTGCTCAAGCTCGCGGGCGGCCTCGCCGGAGGGCTCCTCGGCGGGCTCATCGGTGGCGCGACGCGTGTGGCGACGGGTGCGGTCATCACGTTCGCATCCACCTATGCCCTCGGCCACGCGGCGGAGCAGTACTACGCGCAGGGACGCTCCCTCAGCGCCGCCGACCTCCGTGCGTTGTTCGAGCGGTTCCAGCAGGACGCGAAGACGCTCTATCCCAAGGTGGAGCAGCAGATCCGCGCGCAGTCGAGCACGCTGAACCTGCAGAGCCTCCTCCAAAAGCTGCGCACGGCCTGACCGCCGTCGCCCGACGGCGGCGCACCAAGAAGAGCGCACAACGGCGGCGCACCGGCGCACCGCTACGAACCGGCCCCGAGGGAACTCCCCCGGGGCCGGCTTGCGCTGCTGATGGCCGATGGCTGATGGCTACTTCTGCATCACCGGCAACGCCACGCTCTGGAAGAAGTCGTTCCCCTTGTCGTCCACCAGGATGAAGGCCGGGAAGTCCACCACGTCGATCTTGTAGATGGCCTCCATGCCGAGTTCCGGGTACTCGACCAGTTCCACCTTCCGGATGGACTCCTGCGCCAGCAGCGCCGCCGGGCCGCCGATCGAACCCAGGTAGAACCCGCCGTGCTTCTGGCAGGCGTCGGTGACCTGCTTGCTCCGGTTCCCCTTCGCGATCATCACCCGCGAACCGCCGCGCGACTGGAAGAGGTCCACGTACGAGTCCATGCGGCCCGCCGTGGTCGGCCCGAAGGAGCCGGAGGGCATCCCCTCCGGCGTCTTCGCCGGCCCGGCGTAGTAGACGGGGTGGTCCTTGAAGTACTGCGGCAGCTCCTCGCCCTTGTCGAGACGCTCCTTGAGCTTCGCGTGCGCGATGTCGCGGGCGACGACGATCGGGCCGCTGAGGAGGAGGGGCGTCGAGACCGGGTGCTTCGAGAGCTCGGCGACGATGTCGGCCATCGGGCGGTTGAGGTCCACCGGGATGCCGTGGCGATGGCTGCCGGCGCGGAACTTCTCCGGGATGAAGCGCACCGGGTCGTGACACAGCTCCTCGAGCCAGATGCCGTCGCGGTCGATCCGCGCCTTGATGTTCCGGTCGGCCGAACAGGAGACGCCGACGCCGACGGGGCACGAGGCGCCGTGGCGCGGGAGGCGGATCACCCTGACGTCGAGGGCGAAGTACCTGCCGCCGAACTGCGCGCCGATGCCGGTCTGCTGCGCCAGCTCCAGTGCCCTGGCCTCCAGCGCCGGATCGCGGAAGGCGCGCCCGGTGTCGTCGCCGGTGGTCGGCAGCCGGTCGAGGTATCCAGCGCTCGCCAGCTTCACCGTCTTCATCGTCATCTCGGCGGAGGTGCCGCCGATGACGAAGACGAGGTGGTAGGGCGGGCACGCCGCAGTGCCGAGGGCGCGCATCTTCTCGGCCATGAACTTCTCGAGCGAGGCCGGATTCAGGAGCGCCTTCGTCTCCTGAAAGAGGAGTGATTTGTTCGCCGATCCCCCGCCCTTGGCGACGAAGAGGAAGTTGTAGCGGTCGCCGTCCACCGCGGCGATGTCGATCTGCGCGGGGAGGTTCGTGCCCGAGTTCTCCTCCTCGTACATCGTGAGGGGGAGGGTCTGCGAGTAGCGCAGGTTCTCCTTCGTGTACGTCTCGTAGACGCCCCGCGCGAGATGCCCGGCGTCGCCGCCCCCGGTCCAGACCCGCTCCCCCTTCTTCGCGACGATGGTCGCGGTGCCGGTGTCCTGGCACATCGGGAGCTTCCCTTCCGCGGAGATCGCCGCGTTGCGGAGGAGCGCGAGGGCGACGCCGCGGTCGTTCGCCGAGGCCTCGGGGTCGTCGAGGATCGCGGCCACCTGCGCCAGGTGTCGCTCGCGGTAGAAGAAGGAGATCTCGCGGAACGCCTCGCGGGCAAGGAGGGTGAGCGCCTCCGGCGCGACCCGCACCACCTCCACGCCGCCGACGCGCTCGACAGTGACGTGCTCGCCGCCGAGGGGAAGGAACTTCGTGACGTCGGGGCCTTCGAAGGCGAAGGGATCGGCGTAGTGGAACTCGGGCATCGAGACCTCCCTCTCACGGGCGCAGGGCGGATGCGGCAGCGCCTAGATCCCTTGCATCGCGCGTGCCAGGAGCGGCAGCGCCGCCTGGATGTTCGCGAACGAGTTGGCGAAGCAGATGCGCAGGTAGCCTTCGCCGTTCGGGCCGAAGACGGAGCCGGGCAAGACGGCCACGCCGGCCTCCCGGAGGATGTGCTCGGCCAGCCAGTCGGACGACTTGCCCAGTGTCCGGACATTAGGGAACGCGTAGAAGGCGCCCTGCGGCGTGCGGCAGCTCACGCCGGGGATGGCGTTCAGTCCGGCCACAAGGGCGTCCCGCCGGCGCCGGTACTCGCGCACGACGGTCTCCACTGGCTCCTGCGGGCCCTCGACGGCTTCGATCCCGGCCATCTGCGTGAACGTGGCCGTCGCACCCACGGCGTGGGTCAGCAGCAGCTCGACGCGCTCGGCGAGCGCCTCCGGCATGATGCCGAACCCGAGGCGCCAGCCGGTCATCGCGTACGCCTTCGAGAAGCCGTCGCAGATGATCGTGCGTTCGGCCATCCCGGGCAGCGCCGCGATGCTCGGCGCCGGCGCTTCGTACACCAGCCGGGCGTAGATCTCGTCGCTGAGCACCCAGAGATCGCGCGCCCGCGCCACCGCCGCGACGTGCTCGAGCGCGGCCGGCGGCATCACGCCTCCGGTGGGGTTGCTCGGGGAGTTGAGGACGATCATCCGCGTCCGGCCGCTCACCAGCCGGTCGAACGCGTCCAGGTCGAGCGAGAAGTCCTCGCTTTCACGCAGCGGCACCGGGACCGGCACCCCGCCCGCCACCTCGATCATCGCCCGGTAGGTGGGGAATCCCGGATCGGGGTACATCACCTCGTCACCGGGGCGCACCAGCGCCAGCGTAGGGAAGAACATCGCGGGCTTGGATCCCGGGCCGATGAGCACCTGCGACGGCGCGATCCGCATCCCCCGCCGGCGCCCCGCGTCCTCGGCCACGACACGGCGCAGGGCCGGGAGGCCTCCCGGGAGCGTGTAGCGCGTGTGGCCCGCGGCGATGGCGTCCATGCCGGCCTTGGCGACGTGCGCCGGCGTACCCGCGTCGGGCTGGCCGATCTCCAGGTGGATGATCGTCCTCCCGGCGGCTTCCAGCTCCTGCGCCCGTGCGAAGGTGACGTACGCCCCCTCCATCGCCAGCGTCTTCACGCGCTCCGCAAATGGCATCGTAACCGCCTCCCCCGGTGCCGCCAGCTCGTCTCGCCGTCTTCCCGAGGGGAATGTAGCGCGGCAACTAGTGTGCCCTGGCCGTGGCGGGCCGTCGGACCGGGGCGGCGCGCGAGCGGCGACGGCAGCGCGGATGCCTTGACGCCCCGCCGCGCGGCCGGGATGTTCGTGCGATGAGCATCCCCGCCACGCCACCGACCAGCCGCTACCCGAAGGGCCTCTTCTTCCTCTTCGCCACCGAGATGTGGGAGCGCTTCAGCTTCTACGGGATCTCGGCGGTGCTGGTCCTCTACCTGACCATCGGCCTCGGCCTTCCCGACAGGGAGGCAGCGCTCGCGTCGGGCGCGTACATCGCGTTCACCTTCATGACCCCCATCCTCGGGGGCTTCATCGCCGACCGGGTGATGGGGTTGCGCTACTCGGTGACGCTGGGCGGCATGCTCATCCTCATCGGCAACCTGATCCTCGCGCTCCGCGAGGACCTCTCGTTCGTCTTCGCCGGCCTCGCCCTCGTGGCCCTCGGCACCGGCTACCTCAAGTCCACCGTCTCCGTGATGGTGGGCAAGCTGTATGGCGACGGCGATCCGCACCGCGACAGCGGCTACACCCTCTTCTACATGGGGATCAATACGGGGGCGCTGCTCGCCGGGGTCCTGATGGCGTGGACGGCCCGGCTCTGGGGCTGGCACAACTGCTTCTACCTCTCGTCGGCGGGGATGGCCCTCGGCCTCGTCGCCTTCCAGTTCGGCTATCCGTACTACAACAACCAGGCCGACGGGTTCGCGCGGGAGAAGCTCGTCGCCCGCTCCTGGGTCCTGCCCAACGTCGCCTGGCTCGCCCTCGGCACGCTGGCCCTCGGCGCGGCGATGTTCTACCTCTTCCAGAATCCGGGGCAGACCAAGATCGCCATCACCTGGCTCAGTCTCGGGATCGTCGCGGGGATCGTGGCGCTCGCGTTGCGGTGCAAGGACCGCGCGGAGCGGAACGCGATCCTCGCCATCCTCATCATCATCCTCGCGGCGATCTGCTTCCAGTCGTTCTTCAAGCAGCTGTACAACTCGCTGCCGCTGTTCGTGGACCGGGACATCGACAAGACGCTGTTCGGCGTGCACCTCGAGGCGTCGTTCTTCGCGCTGGTGCCGAACTCCCTCGCGGTGATCGCGCTCGCGGGGATGTTCACCTGGCTCTGGGCACGGCTCGCCGACGTCGGGAAGAACCCCTCCATCCCCGTCAAGATCGTCATCGCCCTCTGCTTCGCGGTGGTGAGCTCCGCGATGCTGGCGTGGGTCGGGCACAACGTCGCGACGAGCGGGGTCCGTGCATCGGCGTGGTGGATCATGCTGGGGATCGTGGTGCTGACCCTCGGCGAGCTCAACATCCTGCCGATGGGCCTCTCGGCCGTCAGCGCCCTGGCGCCGAAGCGGTTCGCGTCGTTCCTGATGGGGTCCTGGTTCCTGTGCAACTCGTTGGGGGGGTACTTCTCGGGGTTCTTCACCAGTCTGGCGGCGGTGCAGAAGGACCGGATCGCCGACGTCCCCTACACCGCCGGGGTGTACAGCGACCTGTACGGGAAGATGGCGATGGGGCTCGCCGTCGTCGCCGTGGTGATGCTCTTCGTGGCCCCGTTCCTCAAACGGCTGATGGCCGCAGCGAGGCCCGCCGCCGCGCACTGACCGCGCGCGCCGAACGGCGCGGGGCGCTCAGCGGGCCGTGTAGCGCAGCAGGCCGGTGAAGCTGCCGGCCGGCTCGTACTTGGCGTAAACGATGACGCTCCCCGCCGCGACGGGCACGTCGCCCATGAACTCCCCGGCGGCGGCGGCGAGGCGGGTCCACTGCCCGCCCGCGACGACCGCGACCTCGAGCGCGCCGGACGCACGGAGACGGAAGCGGTAGGTCCTGCCCGCCTGCAGTACTCCCGAGAGTGGTTCGAGCAGCGTGGCGCCGCGGGCCCCGAAGCTCCCGAAGGCCATCGGGAACGCGGCGGCGCCCGCGCCCCGCGAGGCCTGCACGCGGTAGTCGAGGACCCAGCTGAGGGCGCCCTCGGCGCCGAGCGGCTTGGCGAAGACGCGCAGCACGTAGTCGCCGGCGCGGGGGAAGACCGCGTCGATCCGCGCTTCGGCGCCGCTCACCTGCACGAAGGCCATCTCGTCCGGGAGCGGCCGATCGGTGGCGGCGTCCACGACGTTCGCGGAAACCTCGACCGGTTCCGTCACGCCGAGCGTCACGGTGACATGGTCGTCCGCCGCGATGCGCGCGTGCGGGTGGCTCCCGATGCGGAATCCCGCGAGGAAGAACATCGGCCTCAGGTAGACCAGGTCCTCGTACTCCGCGGCCGACAGAGGCCGCTCGAGGAGCTGCCACGAGGAGTCCTGCGGCAGGTGGTCGAAGACGAAGGCGTCCGGCGGGGTGAGGAAGTAGTGCTCCTGGAAGCGGCGCACGAACCGCGATCCCTGGTCGATGTAGCCGGCGCCCCAGGTGGGGTCCATGAGGCGCCAGATCCCGTCGATGCGTACCGCGTTCCAGGCGTGGTTGGTGGGGCCGTCGAAGTGCTGGCCCGCCGTGAAGCCGTAGCCCTTGGACCACCCGGGCACGACCCGGACCTGGAGTCCCATGGCGACCCCGAGCGCCTCCGCGAGGCGCGCGTAGCCCTCGCAGACCGACTTCCGGCTGCGGAGCACGCCCTCCGGACTGACGTCGCCGGGATCCCCCGTGCGGAAGCCGCGCACGTCGTAGTCGATGTGACTCGCGATCCAGCGGAAGAGCGCCCGGGCCTTCGTGGTCTCATCGGATCCCGCCTGCGTCAGGTACGCCGCGAGCGCCGGCACCGACCGCGCCGCGGCGGCCGGCGCCCGGTCCGCCAGAGCGTCGGTCGCGGTGAAGTCCCCGACGGGCGCCGCATGCGTGGCCGCGGGCTGGGTCGGCGGCACGACTGCAGGCGCCACCACGGGCCGGCCGGCCGGCGACGGTTTCCGGGCCGGCTTCTGCGCTGTCAGCGCGGCCGGCACGGCAAACGCGAACAGCGCGAGCCCGATGTGCCGGCGCATCGCTCGACGCCGGTCGCCGTTCCCCGTCACGGCTCGACGCCGAACGGATCGCCGGGAGGCGCCGCCAGCGCCGGCGACGGCTTGGGCAGCTCGCGCCGCTCCAGCCAGCGGGTGAAGTCGCCGGCGACGGCGTTCCAGTGGGCCCGCGCGGCCTCGCCGCCGGTGCGGGAGAGGAGCCGCGCCCGGTCGCGCAGCGCGCCCATCCGGAGCTCCGCCAGCGCCCGCACTTCCGGCGAGGCGTCGGCATCCGCGGCGAGCGCGAGGAGCCGGTCGGCGACCGCCCGCGCCACGACCCGCCGCAGCGCCGCCGCGTGCTCCGGACGCCCCGCGTCGGACCGCCACGTCCGCGCCACCAGCGAATCCACCGTCTCCCCCAGCGACAGCGCGCGACCGTCCCGCACCGCGAACTGCACCAGCCGCGCCGCCCGCTCGCGCTCGAGGATACCGTCCACGACCATCTGCGCGAGGGTGCGCGCCGCGCCCAGCTCGTCGAACGCGGGCTGCGTCCGCGCGCCGAAGAGCTCCACCGAGCCCTCGTACCCGAAGGGCCGCGGCCCGAGGAGGGTCACGACGGTGTCGGGGATCGCCAGCTCGTCGGGCTCCAGGGCGCCGAGGAGCTGGGAGAGCGCCGCGCGCTGCGCGGCCGCCCCGATGGGTCGCGTCTCCTGCTGGCCGTCCCCCCGCGTCGCGTTGGCGTACTCCATCCCGCCGATCGTCTTCGAGAGGGAGTTGAGGGCGAAGCGGTGGAAGAAGTAGAGGGGCACGAACCGCTCCTGCAGCAGCGCGACCGGCTCGCCCGGTCGGATGTTGCGCTCCCCGAACCGCGCCATCGCCACGCGCCGCACCGCCATCTGGTGCCGCAGGAACTCCGCCGGCGTCGCCGCGTCGTCCCAGAGGTTGGTGCGCGGGTCCGAGGCGAACTCCGGCCGCGCGTCCCCGTCGGAGAGGAAGAGGAAGCCCCTCCGCAGCCCTTCGGCGAGGATCGCCCGCAGCGAATCGGCCTCGTGCTCCGGCGGGAAGATGCCGTACGCCCAGCGGATCGCCCACACGTCGTAGGCGCCGGGGCCGACCCCATACGCCGCCGACAGGTCGATGTTCCCGCGCGCATCGAGGCGCACCCGCGGCGCGGGGTAGTCCATCACCGAGCCCCGCTCGTACGTCGAGGCGATGTAGTTGTGCGACATCCCGAGGGTGTGGCCGATCTCGTGCGCCGTCACCTGCCTCACCCGCGCCAGCACGAACGCCGTGTCCGCCGCGGCGGAGTCGGCGCCCATCAGCGCCGCGTAGATGTTGTAGTCGGTACGGGCGCGGTGCGAGTCGAGCCGCGCCATCCCCTTGAGGATCTCCCCGGTGCGCGGGTCGCCGAGGGAGCCACCCACCGACCAGCCACGCTCGTTCCGGTTCTCCCACTGCACCATGTTGTAGCGGGCGTCCATCGGGTCGGCGCCCTCGGGGAGGTCCTCCACCCGGAAGCCGCCAGCGAGCCCCGCCTGCGCGAACGCCTGCTCCCACCACCTCGCCCCCTCGACCGTCGCGGTGCGGACCGGCTCGGGGATCCCGCGGTCCACGTAGTAGACGATCGGGTCGCGGATCGGGCTCCGCGAATCGGCGGGGTCCGTGCGCTCGAGGCGGTGCCGTCCGATCCAGCGCTGCTCCAGTGCCGCCTGCAGCGGCTGCGCGTAGTCCTTGAAGCTGATGCCGAAGAAGCCCACGCGCGGATCGAGCGCGCGGGGACGGTAGCCGGCGTCGGGGAGCTGGAGGAGGGAGACGTGCTCCCGCAGCGTGAACGCCTGCCCGTCGGGGACGATCTGCTCGACGATGCGGCCCGGGCGATCGCTGGCCACGAACGTCAGCGCGACGTCCACTTCCGTGTTCGTCGGGAAGGCGCGCGTGTACGGACGGTACACGGCAGACCGTTCACGGTTGACCGCGTACGTGCCCTGCTGCGCGCGGGTCAGCGCGTCGGTCACGCCGTTCCAGTCCCGGACGAAGAAGTCGGTGGCGTCCACCAGGAGCCGCCCGCCTTCGGACGCCACGAGAGGGAGCGCCGCCACGGTGCTGGGCGGGAAGGCCTCCGCCACGGTGCGCGCGTTCGCGGCCGTGCCGCTGCTCCGGTAGCTCCAGTTCTCGAAGATGACGAGCACCCGCGCGCCGCTCCGCTCGAAGCGGACGACCTGGGAGGCGCCGTCGGAGCCGCGGTCGAGGCCGATCGGGTTGGAGCCGAGGCCCGTGGCGAGGGTGAAGAAGGCGAGGGCCCGCGTCGAGTCGCGCGGCAGCTCGAGGTAAATCTTCGCCTGGTCGGCGTCGAGGAGGACGGGGATGAAGCCGTCGCGGCGGTCCATCCCCCGCGTCGCGGCAACGATGTCGGCGCCGACGGCGGCCGGCCGCGCCTGAACCGCGGGGGCTTGAGCGCCCGCCGCCGCCTGTGGAGGGACCTGTGCGCGCGCGGCGGCCGCACCGAGGGCCAAGCAGAGCGCGGCGGGCACCGTGCCCGCCGCGAGAAGGTGAAGGAGCGAACGGGAGGTCCGGATCATGGCTCCTTCTTCCCCCTGGCCCCGGCCAGCATCGCGAGTCCGAACGCGAGCATGACGAGGCCCCAGTAGAGGTTCACCGGGATGCCGCTCGGCGCCGTGCCCGGCTTGCCGAGGGTGACGCCACCGTACACCGCGAGGAGGGCGCCCATCACTGAGAACATCAGGCCGATCGGCCAGCGGATGTCGAGTCGCATGGCGCCCTCCTACCAGAAGATGAGGTTGAGGGCGAGCGCGGCCACGAGGACCACCGCGCCCAGCGCCGCGGGGCGCCGGTGCCACGGCTCCCCCGAGTCCTTCTGGATCGGCGTCAGCGAGTACACCAGCCCCTTCATCTCCTCGTCGGGCCGCGGCTTCGTGAGCATGCTCACCACGATCGTCACGAGGAAGCAGGTCGTGAACGCCACGATGGCCGTCCAGAAGGTCTGCGCGAGCTCGCTCGGGAAGGTCTGCAGCACGCCGAAGTAGCCGCCCTTGATCCCCACGTGCGCGCCGGCCGGCAGGGTGAGGCCGTGGTGCACCGCCGCCGCGAGCGTGCCGGAGAGGAGCCCGAGGAACGCCCCGTGGCCCGTCGCGCGCTTCCAGAACATCCCCAGCGCGAAGGTCGCGAAGAGGGGGGCGTTCACGAACGCGAAGACGAGCTGCAGCATGTCCATGATGTTGTTGAACGATGCCGCCACGTACGCCGCCGCGAGGGAGATCGCCACACCGGCGACGGTCGCGAAGCGCCCCATCTGCAGGTAATGATGGTCCGGCTGGCCCGGCCGGATGTAGCTCTGGTAGATGTCGTACGTCCAGACGGTGTTGAACGCGGTGACGTTCCCCGCCATCCCGCTCATGAACGACGCGAGGAGGGCGGTGAGCCCGAGGCCGAGGAGGCCGGCGGGGAAGAAGTGCACCAGCATCATCGGCGTCGCGAGGTCGTAGTCGAGGACGAGGCGGCCGCGCCCGTCGCGCAGCGGCTCACCCGTCGCGGGGTCGATCTTGGGGGGGATGATGCCGCGGCTCTGCTCGATGATCGGCTGCTGCACCGGCGTCCGGACCATCGCCTCGACGGCCGCGTTCGCCGGATTGCTGGCACGGGTCGCCTCCGCGGGGGCGGCCACCGCGGCCGGCGCGGCGCTCAGGTTCCCCGGGGCGCGCGGCGCGGGTCCCACGACCAGCGCGAGCATCCCCGGCAGGATCACGATGAACGGCATCAGCATCTTCGGGAACGCGGCGATGAGGGGCGTCCGCCGGGCGGCGGACATCGAATTGGCCGCCATCGCGCGCTGCACCACCAGGAAGTCGGTGCACCAGTAACCGAAGGAGAGCACGAAGCCGAGCCCCATCACCAGCCCGAACCACTCCACGCCCACGGGGTTCTGCGATGCGTGGCCCATGTACGTCCAGCTGTGCGTGTAGGCGCCTTCTCCGAAGCCGTTCGCCGTCGCGACCGTCGCGAGACGTTCCTTGAGCCCGCTCCACCCGCCCACGTCCCGCAGGCCGAGGAACGCCAGTGGCGCGAACCCGAACACGATGAGGAAGAACTGCAGCACCTCGTTGTAGATCGCGCCCCCCAGCCCGCCCATGAACGTGTAGAAGAGGACGATGCCGGCGGCGATGAGGATCGAGGTGTCGAAGCTCCACCCGACGAGGAGGTTGAGGAGCTTCCCCATCGCGTAGAGGGAGATCCCCGAGGAGAAGACCGTCATCGTCGCGAAGGAGATGGCGTTGAAGCCGCGGGTCTTCTCGTCGAAGCGGAGCTTGAGGTACTCGGGGACGGAGCGGGCGCGCGAGCCGTAGTAGAAGGGCATCATCAGCACGCCGACGAAGACCATCGCCGGGATCGCGCCCACCCAGTAGAAGTGGCTGGTGGCGATGCCGTACTTCGCGCCCGACGCCCCCATCCCGATGACCTCCTGGGCGCCGAGGTTCGCGGAGATGAAGGCGAGCCCCGTGACCCAGGCGGGGAGCGAGCGGCCGGAGAGGAAGAAGTCGGTGCCGGTGCGCACGTACCGCTTGAGCGCCACGCCGATCCCCAGGACGAAGGCGAAGTACACCAGCATCACGGCGTAGTCGATCCAGTGGAGCGACGTGAAGTGGGTCACGGGCGTCCTTTCCGGGCGAACGGCGTGCGGGGATCGGTCCCGGGCCGCGGCGTGGAGCGCGCGGCCCGCTGCTGTTCCGGTGCGGTCAGGCCTTCTTCGGCTTGGGACGGTGCTTGTTCTTGGGACGGCTCTTGCCGTGGCTCTTCCGCCAGCGCTTCCCCTTCTCCGTCTTCTTGTCGCCCTTGCCCATCGTCGACTCCTCGGTGCGTTCACCCATCGTGAGGCTCGCCGGCCCGGATGGGCGGCGGCACGGACCCGCGAGAGATAGCAGCGGGGCGGCCTGTCTGGCAACGGGGGATGGGCCGGCGGGCCGGCCGGCGCCCCCGAGCGGATGCGCCGTGCGCGTGCGTGAGCTGCGGCCGCCCCCTGGTTCTCCGGCTAGGCCTTCGGCAGCGGCACCTCGCACATCAGCGCGAGGATGTTGTCGTCGGGGTCGCGGAGGAAGCCGATCCACAGCTCGTAGGTGCCCATGTTCGCGGTGAGCTGGGGCTCGCGCTCGACGAAGGCGCCGCGGGCCTTGAGCGTGGCGAACGCCGTCCCGATGTCGGCCACCTTGTAGTAGAGGATGGATGCGGGATGGTCGAAGCGCGGCTCGCTGGCGGGGCCGAGCATCAGGCGGACGCCGCCGCAGTCGAAGAAGGCAAGGGTCGGGCCGGCGCTGAAGAGGAACTTCAACCCGAGGACGTCGCGGTAGTATGCCACGGCTCGCGGCACGTCGTGGACCACGATCGAGATCTGCCCGATCGCGTCGAGGCCAAAGCCGGCGGCCGGCGTGCTCATCGCGCGCGCCTCCTGGTGGGGGCTGGACTCAATTGCGAGTGGATAGGTATGAATTGACGAAGAGTGCTGCGCGATGTCCAGCCCCGGCCCCGCCCGTCGCGCCGCCTCTGAGCTAGAACCGCGGCGGTGCGGCGATGGGAGCCCGATCGCGCGCCGAGTCGGCGCTTGCCGCCGGCAGCCCCGGTCCCAGCGCATCGAGCGCCTCGCGCCCGAACAGCCGCCCCCGCAGGACCACGGCGCGGATACGTCGCGTGTTCCCGATGTCGGCCAGCGGATCGGCGTCGAGGAGCACCAGGTCGGCCACCTTCCCGACCGCCACGGTGCCGAGCGAGTCGGTCGCTCCGAGGAACTCCGCGGGGCCGAGCGTCGCAGCGCGAAGCGCCGCCGCCGGGGTGAGCCCCGCCCGCACCAGCTGCGCCAGCTCGTCGTGGAGGCTCGAACCCGGATAGGTGTACAGCGCCCCCGCGTCCGTGCCGGCCAGGAGGGAAACGCTGTCCTTCCACGCGGCCTCAGTCAGCGCCAGCTCCCCGTAGAACCGCGTCCGCTTTGCGAGCCAGTAGCTCCGGGGCCTCCCCTGATTCCCGGCGCGGAGCGCCTCCCAGGCGTCGCGCACCAACTGCGGCATGGTGCCGAACCGCGGGTCCTTGGCGAGGCTCGAGTCGTCGAGGATCGCCTTCGTCCGGAGCACGACGAGCGTCGGCACCAGCCAGACGCGGTGCGCGCG